>CALODD010000016.1:0-15856 GCA_942491945.1 uncultured Gammaproteobacteria bacterium
TATCAAGGTCCCAGTCTTGCTCACCGGAACGTTGTATTTGTGACGGCCCCATGTCTGCCGCGCGATCGTGATGTTTTTCATACTGCGTTTGTCCATGTCAGTTTCGCAAATTGCCAATATTTCTCTACTCATCTATGACCGTATTAATGCCAGGATAACGCTTGCACAATTTTGCTCGATCTCCGAATGACTGCGTAATATCAAGCGTTCGCGCGAATACAGTTGGTCATCTGTAGCCTCACAATGGCACAGTACTGTAGGTATCCGTACCCATCGTGTCTGCACTTACCATCATTAATTTGACGCGCCAGTGTTTTTCAATTGCAATGTACGCCACCCCACTGCCACTTGTGTCGTCATACTGACTGCAAAATGGAATTTGCTCTCTGTCACTGTGTGACTACGAGTTTTTGCCAATTGCTCCTCATCGATACCATTAATTCACGACGATGACTGACGTCTCGATACCGACATCATTCAACTACTGTAAACGACAGCTGATACATCCTTGTACTCTTGAATCACAGCATACAACAGTGAATATGCCATCTGACGCTCCCCACCATACGCAGTTTTTGGGAGTTCTCGTTTTATAATCAATGACACACCGACTACCATCTTTCAAGTTCATTCCATGAGGATCAATATTCAGATGGCCTAGCAAGTCATCCATCACCGCCTACCGTTTTCCGGATATCAATGTACGGTTGACGTTGTTTTTCCTGCCCGTTTCTCCCAATGTCAATTTGATAGACGACGTTGTCCGATATCCGGACATGGTACACAGTTTTGAATGAATACCTGACCGACAGTTGCACGCGCTGCTCGATTTCCGCCTGCCTAGCGACCGGGCTTGCTGGATGCATCCGCCACGTTTCCGTGTACAGTTCCAGACTACTCGACCTCTCGGACCATTACCTGTTGCATTTTCTGTAAACGATTTATCGACCGGAATGGACAGCGATTGACGGCAAGATGTCGACGAACAGCATTCCAGGCTCTGATCACGACAAGACACCAAATCCTTCATAGCTCCGCCGAGCTTTCACTTCATAATAGGTAATGGATATCTGCTGGTACAAGGGCTCGGCGAGCACAAGCTTTCGTCCAGATATTCACAATAGCTAAAAATGATTAGATCTACGACTGTAGAATGCGTTGAAGCATGCGTACTGCGTACAATCATACATACGGCGCGTGCCATGAGGCATATTGCGCTCACAGCCGCCGCACTGCAGCGGTATAAATGGACTGATTTACAAGGGTACACCTGTCATTCGCATCACTAAAGCTTGTTCATGCTCGCGGCTTCATCATCTCCACCGCAGCGGCCCCAGACTGAAACATCTGCGAGGAAATTAATGCGGCGAGCCCCAGAGTCAAAGGACAATGGCTTGCACTGCAGGTCTCGACGCGACCTCCCAGCTCACAATCAGACTACGTAGACTTGCTGCTGATTGCTATACTGTTGGCCTGAATAATGATAAACAGGTTTGAAAGCGTCTGAGTGGCTCCTTCCAACTGTCTTCAGCTCATCCGGTTCTATGTATTGTAGATATCTGTCTGCAGGCGTCCCATGCTGCATCAGTTGCTGCAATCCAGGACACGCCTAAATGCTGATATCCAGCAGGAACAGCTCTTTCCGTGATCAATTTCCAGAATGTAGAACTGCACTAAAGCTCATAGCTAAACTGATAATGCAATGGTGTCAACATCTAGCGCAGTCTGCATAATTGTTCGATGCTGCTGAATAACCCATCGAGATATTAAAAAAAAAAATACATTTTGTTGTACGGGGGGGGTAGCGGCAAATTGTCATCGGGATTCTCAAGGACATCACAGGATTAAAGATATCTCGCAGATGTCTCAATTTCCTACCGACACAATTGCTGAACATGATGTTGAATACGGTTCCCGCCGCACCATATTGCTGACGCGCTCATATAAGTCTGCCTGAACTGAAGCGCTATACGATGTTCGAAGTCCGTTCTAATTCTCGTTTATTCGATTTATAGACTAACTGATTGTTTAGCCAATCTTTGTTGAATTGCAGTCGATCAGCCAATAAATGTAAAGTGAATCAGATTCTATATTGAGTTCTATTATTAATAATCAGCTCTATTACTCCAGAACACAACATGCATCTAACGGATCTTCCTGTAATTTCAATGTATTGTTGACAGTCCAGCTCATCTGACGCATCATTGTCATAAATGTTCACTGACGTTTATCGTCATCACCTTGTAGCATTCGATTCAATACCAGTTGTCTGGCACTTTGTGCATGACGCGGTTCGAGCATGGATGACGCCTTCACAATCTCCCCGCCATATGAGTACCTGAGTAGAGCACAACGTTCATTGCTGCTCAGGCAATGCTCGTAGGTAGTCGAATGTACGTATTTGAGGCGTTTGCACCACATGTCAGACTTTGTTGACAGGCATGCAGTTGCAATGCGAGAACGGCGCGTCGCCGTTATCGTCGTTAGACTGGATTCAGATTCGGCAATTTCTAATAATCTTGCACGACATCAAGCCTCTAGGTTTGCGCGCTGCACACATTGCCATGATAACAGTACAGTATATCTACGGTACAGCCTGATGTTACCAAACAGGCCACTGCAGCAAGACTCGCAATATCGCTACGACAACTGGAATTGCAGCTGGAATCATTGCGATCAAGATACCAACGACACGGCAAAATCACTGCCATGATGACGTCGCCGGTCGCCTGCTTTCGCTCACCGACCCAGCCGGCCAGTAATGGGCCAAACAAGTTGCACCAGAATAGTAAGATCGATTACGATCCAGATACCAACACACCGATCTCCGATTCTTCTTCTTCCATTTTCCTACTATTCGTTATTCATTCTATAAATTATCTCATTGCATATAATTGCCGGTATCTTTCAATTCTATCGAGATATCGGCAATAAATTTCGCATTTCAGTACCCAACCATGGTGGCCGACATATCGCTTGCCGTTGTCGATTGATAAATGCCCTACAATTATCTCGCCCAACAAAGTATACAATTTTGCCTACGTATCAGACTACAGTACTGGTATCGAGGTAGTGCTACGCAGCTCACGGCTAAATTGTCGATAACGCTTGTGCGCATCCATTACGAATATTGCCAATGTGAGCTATCTGACAACAGATGTCGAACTGATCACCCAACACCATTTTAAATTCATAACGCGCCTTTTGATATTGGTTTCCTGAATTATGAATTTAAAATGGTGTTAGGTGATCAGTTCGACATCACAGAACATTGTCAGGTGCTCGATACATTGGCAATGGCCAGGAAAATGCACCCAGGTGTTCGTAATAGTCTGGATGCGCTTTGTAAGCGTTACGAAGTCGATAATTCTAGCCGTGAGCTGCATGGCGCTTTACTCGACTCTGAAATTCTCGCCGATGTCTATTTAGGGATGACCGGTGGGCAAAGTACGCTGTCGCTGGGTGGTGAAGAAGATAGTGTAGGGCGTTTAAATCAATCGACGGTAAACAGGCTTGATAGTAATCGGCCACCGATCCCAGTGGTTGGACCGACTGATGAAGAAATGCAGGAACATGCGCGTTATCTCGATAGAATTGAAAAAGATACCGGCTTTTGTGTCTGGCGTGCGCATGAATAATTTATAGAATGAATAACGAATAGTAGGAAGAAAAATGGAAGAGAAAGAATCAGGATCAGTTATTGTTGGTAGCATCTGGATGATCGTATTGTCGATCTTACTATTCTGGTTACCTTTGTTTGGCCCATTACTGGCCGGCTGGGTCGGTGGTATGAAAGCAGGCGGTATTGGCGGCGGCATCATGGCGGTGTTTTTGCCTGCTATTATCGTTGGTATCTTGATCGCAATGATTCCAGCTGCAACCTTTGCGGGTATTCCGGTTGTCGGTGCGATTATTGCGAGTCTTGCTGCGATTGGCCTGTTTGTCTTTATCGGGCTGCAAGTAGGTCTCTTGCTTATTGGCGCCATTATCGGCGGAGTTATGGCTTAATTATTAATCCCAGCGCGCACCAGGTCACATCACTAGAGGCTTGATGTCGTGCAAGCGTTATTAGAATTACTCGAATCTGAATCCAGTCTAACGACGATAACGGCGACGCGCCGTTTATCGCGTCGTCTGCTACACGAATATAACCTGCAGCAATCAGCTAAAGGTCTGACGTCATGGCAAACGCCTCAAATACTGTCCTGGTCGGCCTGGATACAAAAACTCTGGCGTACGCATTGCCTGAACAGCAATGAACAACGAACGTTATTAACCTCTACTCAGACTCTTCATATATGGCAGGAGATTATTGAGGCGTCATCGGATGCCCTGATTAATGCTCAGGCAACCGCGCGTCATGCACAAAGTGCCAGACAGCTGGTGATTGAATCGAATATAGACCTGGGTGATGACGATAAGCGTCAGTGGTTTGTTTATGACAATGATGCGTCCAGATGGCTGGACTGGTATCAACAATACATTAAGCGATTACAGGAGAATCACTGGGTAGATGCATATGATGTTGTTCTGGAATTAATAGAGCTGATTATTAATAACGAACTCAATATAGAATCTGATTCACTTACGTTTATTGGCTTTGATCATTTCACAGTTCAGCAAAAACAACTTAAAGATTGGCTAAACAATCAGTTAGTCTATCGAGATATAAACGAAGAATTAGAACAGACTTCGAATGTTCATCGTATAGCCGCTTCGGATCAGCAGAGTGAATTCAGACAGGCTGCGTACTGGGCGCGTCAGCAATATGAGTTGCGGCAGGAGTCAGACACCGCTCCAATTGGCATCATTGTTCCGCAGCTTGAACAATATCGCGATGAGATTGAAAGACATCTGCGAGATGTCTTTTATCCCTGTGATGTCCTTGAGAATCCCGATGACAGTTTGCATACCCAGGGCATACGGCAAAATAGTATTTTTAATATCTCGATGGGTTATTCGCTGGCACATCAGGCTGTTATGCGAACTGCGCTGAATATTCTGACCCTGTGCCGTTATCGTTTTAGCTATGACACATTTAGTGCGGTTCTACGTTCACCGTTTATTGATCAATCACAGGAAAGGGCTTCTATTCGTTCCCTGCTGGATATGCAAATGCGTCAGCGTTTGGGCGTTGATACTGGATTGCGACAACTGATGCAGCATATTGATCAGGACGCTTATGCAGACGAGTATCTACTAATACATAAATTAGATGAGCTGAAAGACAGTTGGAAGGGAGCCGCCAATGCATCGCAATGGGTGGAACGCTTTCAAGCCTGTTTATCGTTATTCGGATGGCCAGCAACCGAACATAGCAATAGTCATCAGCAGCAAATACTGCGTAGTCTGGATGATTTGTGGCTAGAGTTCTCGCGTCAGGACCTGGTGCAGAAGCCATTGTCCTTTGATAAAGCTCTGGGGCAATTCACCACATTAATTTCCTCACAGGTGTTTCAGTCTGGGGCCGCTGAATTGCCGGTGCAGATACTCGGAATGATTGAAGCCGCAGGCATGAGCTTTTCAAAGCTTTGGGTGATGCAGATGACAGAACAAAACTGGCCACCCGCAGCAAATCCGAATCCATTTATACCGCTTAGTGTGCAACGTGAACACAATATGCCTCATAGCACGGCACGCCGTGAATATGATTACGCGACACGCCAAACTCAACGCATTCTACAGTCGGCGCCTGAAATCATTTTTAGCTATTGTGAATATCTGGACGAAGAAGCGATATCGCCGAGCCCGCTTATTGCTGAATATCCATTACTGCAATATGAAGTGAAAAGCTCGGCAGACTATGAAGAAGTAGAGTTTGAGTATCTTGTCGATGATCAAGGGCCTGAAATTAACTCTAAAACATATCATGCTGGTTCGTCGGCCCTTAAAGATCAATCGCACTGTCCATTCCGATCATTTATCCATCATCGTTTACATGCGAAGTCGCCAGAAGAAATGCAACAGGGTAATGATCCAAGAGATCGAGGTAATTCTGTACATCAGGTACTGGAACTTCTTTGGAAGCAATGGCGGACATCCAGCAAACTACAGTCGCTAGATCAGGCGGAAATCGAACAGCACGTGCAGGCAGCTGTCGATCAGGTTATTCATTCGGCTGGTGGTATACATAATCCGGATATCGAACAACGTCGTCTAATCCAATTAACATTGGAATGGCTGGAGCAGGAAAAACAGCGTCAGCCATTTACGGTGACTAATCCGGAGAAGCGAATTAAGGCTGATGTGGATGGCCTTAAGTTGCATCTAATTATTGATCGCATAGATGAACTTGAAGATGGTAGTCAGTGTGTCATTGATTATAAAACGGGCACTGCAAAAGCTTCGCAATGGGTTGGGGAGCGTCCAGATGAGCCTCAATTACCATTGTATGCTGTGATTCAGAATAAGGATGTATCAGCTGTCAGTTTTGCCAATGTGCGTTCAGGTGAATGTCAGTATCAGGGCGTCAGTCATCGTCGTGAATTAATGGTATCTGATGAGAAGCAATTAGCCGCGCTCAAGCAAATCCCAGTGACGAAAGGCAATTCCATTTTACGTCAGTATGACGACTGGGATGGCATGCTGGAAGAGTGGCGTACGACAATTGAAACACTGGCGCATGCGCATCGTGATGGTGAGGCCAGGGTCGACCCAGTCAAACCACCGGATACCTGTAGTTACTGTGACGTTGGGCCAGTGTGCCGTTTATTTGACTGGCAGGAGCTAGATGATGAAAGCGCCTGACCAGCATATTCGACAACAGGCGCTTGATATTACGCAGTCATTCATCGTTCAGGCGCCAGCGGGATCGGGTAAAACCGAGTTATTAATACAGCGTTATCTGGCATTGCTTGCAGTCGCCGATGAGCCAGAAGAAGTAATGGCAATTACTTTTACCCGAAAGGCTGTTGCTGAAATGCGCCATCGTGTTTTACAGGCGCTCAGACAAACGCAGTATGAAAAGCCTACATCTGATCACGCAGCCCAGACATGGGAACTGGCTGCAGCCGTCATGCAACGTTCAGTTGAGCAAGACTGGAACCTTGATATGCAACCAGCACGGTTACGTATTCTGACGATTGATGCATTAAACGCTTTATTAGTGCGTCGAATGCCCTGGTTGTCAGGTATTGGCATGGATGCAGCGTTAGAAAGTCAGCCGTCATATTTATATGAAGAAGCAGCCTGGGATACCTTAAGTCGTCGCGATACGACAGCTGATATATCCAGTCACATCGAAACCTTGCTGCTGCATCTGGATAACCAGGATCGACGAGTCGCGAGTATGTTATCTGAGCTGCTGGCAAAACGTGATCAATGGTTACGTTATTTAATACCACTGAAACATCAACAGAAATCAGCAGATGCCCGCCAGCTGTTGACTCGTATGTTTGAGTCTTTACTGGAAGAAGAGGTGGCAAAGATATTTGACGTTGCCGAATTAGATATTCTAGATGAACTGATTCGATTAGCGTCTACGACCGCGCAACGATTGCACGAGGAAGGAAAAGACACAGCACCGCACCTTATCTGTAAAGATTTAAAGCAGATACCCGACAGTGAGTATTCATCGCTTGTTTACTGGAAAGCTCTCGCTAAATTATATCTAACCGAGAAAGGGGCATGGCGTACGCCGCGTGGAGTGAATGCCCGTTACGGCTTTCCACCAAAGTCAGAAGAAAAGAATGCTTATACAGTCCTATACGAAAATCTTGAGCAGAATGAATTCTTACGTATACAGCTTGCTCAGATTAAAGATTATCCTGACACGATTTATGACGATGAACAATGGAGTGTCCTCGAAGCATTAATTGAGCTATTACCTACGGTAGTTGCGCAATTACAGCTTGTCTTTAAGCGTCATAGCGCTATTGATTTTGTTGAACAGTCAATGGCGGCGCAACGTGCGCTGGGGCAGGGTGATGAGATCACCGATTTGAATCTCAAACTGGATTATCAGTTACGCCATATTCTGATGGATGAGTTTCAGGATACCTCACATTCTCAATTTACTTTGCTTGAACGTTTGATTGAGGGTTGGCAGCCCGATGAGGGGCGTACGCTATTTCTCGTCGGCGACCCCATGCAGTCGATATATCTGTTTAGAGAAGCCGATGTCAGTGGCTTTCTGAGCGTTAGAGATCATGGGATAGGTGCTGTACGTCCCGTACCTTTAGTGCTGGAAACAAATTTTCGGTCAACCTCGACACTGGTTGACTGGTTTAACAATGTGTTTCCAGATGTGCTTGCGCCGCAAGATGATATCGCGCTGGGTGCCGTTAGTTATAGTCCTGCAGTGGCTATACATGAGGATACTGAAGCAACGAGCATGCACGCTTCCATCGTTATGGATCGTACGGCAGAGCAAGAAGCTGTAGAGATCACTGAAGTGATTAAGAACCTCAACAAGGAAGATACAGATCAGAGTATTGGAATTCTGGTTCGATCCCGGCGACATCTCTACGATCTCTTTTACTCTCTGGAAACTGAGAATATTCAATTTAATGCGGTCGATATAAAACCGTTATTACATCAGCCAGCGATACAGGATCTGTTATCAATTACTCGGACATTGCTACACCGTCACGATCGTATAGCCTGGTTGGCTATCTTAAGGGCGCCGTGGTGTGGGCTTACACTTAATGGTCTGCATCAAATACTGGCAGATCAACCTGAAAACGATATATGGACGTTACTGAATAATCCGCAATTAATGACAATGCTTTCGGATGATGAAGCCAACAGGGTACAGCGGATAATTGATGCATATAGAGATATCTATTATCAAAATACAACATTAAGTTTGCACACAAAAGTGGAATGGCTGTGGCATCGACTCGGTGCTGCGGTATGTCATAGTGATTCTGAGGAAGAAGCGCAGGTGTTTATGCGCGAACTTGCCACGTTAGAAAAACACAACGATAGTCTGACTCATATAACGATAGAAAAGCATTTGCAGGATTTGTTTTCTAATCGAATAAATAGTCATGCGAATGTGCAATTAATGACGATTCACAAATCAAAGGGCCTACAGTTTGACACTGTGATAATTCCTGCTCTCGACCGTGGTGTAAGACCCAATAGCAGGGATTTGCTGGTCTGGCATGAAGAGCGGAGCAATAACTATGAAGAAAGATTGCTACTGGCACCCATTCCGAATATGGCTGGTCAGGACGATAGCTTTGATTATGTGAGAAAGCGTGAACAACAGCGCGCGCACTACGAATATCAACGTCTGTTATATGTTGCAATGACAAGGGCAAAGCAACGTTTATTCCTATATGCATCAGTCAAGTCGAACTCTGAAGGAGAGCCACAATCTGCGCGCCAGGGTAGCTTCCTCGCATTGCTTGGTGATCATATCGAGGTTGATACAAATGATGGACTTTCTGATGCGGTTCAGACTGAAGAAGAGATTAATGAAGAGGCCGAGACTGTATATCTAAAGCGCCTGACTGCAGACTGGACTCCTGAATGTCAGAAACAAAATATACAGTGGGCTCAGGATGTTCAGAAGGTGGAAGAGCTCACTCCCATCGAATTTTCATGGGCAGGGCAGAGTGCGAGACTCACTGGCATGGTTGTTCATCATTATCTACAGCTTATTTCAGAACAGGGTATAAGTAACTGGTCAGAAGAACGGCTTCAATTAGCTGCACCATCGATTGAATCATTGCTGATAGGCGAAGGTTTGCCTCGTGATCGATTATCAGGCGCGACAAAATTTGTAATTCAAACTCTCAACAAGGTTCTATCTTCGGAGCGTGCACAATGGATTACGGCTGATTATGCTGAATCCCATAGTGAGTATGCGATCAGTGGTTTAATTGATGGTCGTATCGTGAACCGTGTTATTGACCGAACTTTTGTAGATGAAGCAGGTGTGCGATGGATTATCGATTATAAAACCAGTACTCATCTAGGTAGTGGGCTCAATGCATTTCTTGATGAAGAACAACGTCGATACCATGAACAGTTGAGCAATTATGCTGAGCTATTTGCTGGTAATGAAAATCGCGAAATTCGATGCGGGCTGTATTTCCCTGTTATGGATGCATGGCGAGAGTGGCGCCATACAGGGTAGCTTCAATATAAAGCTTATGAATTCTGAGGAATTTATCATATATCATTGTCGGCATTACTCAGATGGTGCTAATGTATGGCCATCCAATTTTACTCATGAGGTCAGATATGACTAAGTTATCTTTACACGGTTTGATGCTGAGTTCGCTGGTCGTTGCAACGCCAGTTTTTGCTCAACAGTATCAGCCACAATACCCACAATATGGACAGTTGCAGCCGGCTCAGGTACTTCAGCCAGCACCACAGGCAGCTCAAGCTCCACAGGCAGCTCAAGCTCCGCAGGCAGCTCAAGCTCCGCAGGCAGCTCAAGCTCCGCAGGCAGCTCAAGCTCCACAGGCAGCTCAAGCTCCACAGGCAGCTCAAGCTCCACAGGCAGCTCAAGCTCCACAGGCAGCTCAAGCTCCACAGCAGCAACAGCGTCCTACTCGATATGCCCCTCCGCAGGGTTACTACCCACCTCAGGCATATTATCCACCGGGCTATCCGGGCGCGCCGATGCCTTACGCGCCTCAGAACAATAATTTCATGCCCTGGGGCGGAAATAGCACACCGTGGGGTGGTAACAACATGCCCTGGAGTGGAAATAGCACGCCATGGGGCGGTAACAGCATGCCATGGGGTAACAATTCTATGCCCTGGAACAACAGCTCCCCCTGGTCTGGAAACAATGCACCATGGTCGGGCAATATGAACAGCAATGAAATGCTTCCGTGGCCTGGCAATGAAAGTTACTGGGGTCCAGGCGGCACGACAATGCCATGGCAAGGTTGGGATAAAAGTGGTTATCCGTGGAATGATGAAAGTAATTACGAAACCTTACCCTGGAACTGGAATATCAATAATGGCCCGTGGAATGGCTGGCAGGCACGAAATAAAGATTTCGACAATCGCCGCCGAGGCTCTAGCTCCCGTGTTAATGTCGACTAGATCTCTTATTTAGTCTGAAACAAAAAGGCCTCAATCGAGGCCTTTTTTATGCATAAATGAAAAATACGGCAAGAAAATACAATATACATACTGACTAGTATGCAAACATACTAGTCAGTATGAAGTGCTGCGACAATATTCAAACAACACCAGTTAAACGCGATCCAGTTAAAACGCGCGAATCACTGCTGGAAGCCGCCTACGAAGCGATCCATGAAGGCGGATTTCAGTCAGTCAGTATTGATGCGATCCTGAAACAGACCGGTGTAACTAAAGGGGCGATGTACCATCACTTCCCAAATAAACACTCACTGGGTTACGCCATCATCGATGAAATTATTGTCCCGCAACTCCATAAAGAATGGATAGAACCGATAATAGGACAGGATGATCCAGTCCAGGCATTAGAAGCTGCACTGCAACATACAGCTGAGACTATGACTCTCGACGAAATTCGCGTTGGATGTCCTTTGAATAACCTGACACAGGAAATGTCGACTATTGATGAAGGTTTCAGGACAAGACTGCAGCATGCATGTGATGAATGGCATATCGCTTTAACCACAGCGATAGAACATGGTAAGAAGTGTGAGACTGTAAAATCTGATATCGATTCAGAAGCGACGGCCCGGTTTATTATCGCGAGTATGGAAGGCTGCATCGGCCTTGCTAAGAACGCTCAAAGCATGGATGTGCTTTTGCAATGCGGACAGGGTATCCTCTCGTACCTCCAAACCTTAAAACTATAATAATATACAGATAGTCAGTATGGATAAATACATTGAATGGATAGATCGTTGGCGCTTCCTCATTGTGATTCTAACGATTGCGCTGGTTGTGATGGCAGCCTATGGCGGCCGAGACCATCAAAAGAATTTCAAGACGGACTATCGTAATTTCTTTAGTAAAGAAAACCCTCAGTTGCTCGCATTTGAGGAAATACAGAATATCTATTCTAAGAACGACAATCTACTAATCGCTATCAAGCCGACTAGCGGTAATGTATTCGAAATACCTACTCTCGATTTATTAGAAAAACTATCCTATCCGTCAGGTGAATTAAGTGCCTGGCGTTTGCCTCATGCAGCTCGAGTCGATTCCATCGCTAACTTTCAGCACACCTATGCCGAAGAAGATGACCTTATTGTGGAAGACCTGGTTCAGAACGCGAAAGAGTTATCTGATGAACAAATGCAGAAGATACGCAAAGTTGCTATTAACGAGCCTCTGTTAACGAATCGACTCATAACCACTAAAAGCGATATCACGGCAGTCAATATACGTATTGAATTACCGGGTAAGAGCAATCAGGAAGTCATCGATGTTGTCGCCGCAGCACGTGAACTGGCTAAGAAAATAGAGATACAGTACCCGCAGGTAGAAATCTATCTATCTGGCCTGGTGATGTTGAATAATGCATTTCCAGAAGCCAGTAAAAAAGACTGGGGCTCGTTGGTGCCGCTTATGTTTGTCATGATTGCGGTTGTAATGGGCTTTATGCTCAAGTCCGTGAGCGGAACGATTACAACGTTGATCGTCATGTTCTTTTCTATTCTGACTGCGATGGGTACTGCGGGTTGGCTCGAATGGTGGTTAACTGCACCATCTGCATCATCGCCGATTATCATCATGACACTGGCTGTTGCAGACTGTGTCCATATTCTCGTGAGTATGTACGCTCTGATGCGTGATGGTTTGGATCGACGTCAGGCACTGGTTGAGAGTATGCGGATCAATATGCGTCCAGTATTTCTCACTAGTTTAACCACTGCAATTGGTTTTCTTGCGCTGAACTTGAGTGATGCGCCACCATTTAGAGACTTAGGCAATATAACGGCTATCGGTGTATTTGCAGCCTATATCTTCTCAGTAACTTTCCTTCCAGCGATGATGTTGATTTTGCCCGTTCGAGTAAAAATGGAGCATGCGCATGGCAGCTCTACGATGGCGAACATGGCAGAGTGGGTTATACGTGAACGCAATCGAATCATTGTTTTCTTCAGTATTACGATCGTGGTTCTGGCGTCCTTTATTCCAACCATTGAATTCAATGATGAATTTATTAAGTACTTCGATAAATCAATACAGTTCCGTGCGCATACGGATGTAGTTACGGACAACCTCACGGGAATATATGAAATTCAGTATTCGCTTGATACCGGTGAGACGGGTGGCATTAACAATCCTGCATATTTAAATCAGGTAGAGGACTTCGCCCAGTGGTTCAGGCAGCAGCCCGATGTTGTTCACGTAAATACCATCACGGACATCATGAAGCGTTTAAATAAAAACTTGAACGCAGATGATCCGTCTTTTTATCGTATTCCAGATAACAGGGAACTGGCTGCGCAATATCTGTTGTTGTATGAAATGTCGCTACCGTTTGGCCTTGATCTAAATAATATGATCAATATCGACAAGTCTTCGACACGGTTGATCGTGACCATAGATAGTATCGATAATATTCGTATTCGCGAGTTAGCTGAGCAGGCGCAGGAGTGGTTGAATTCACATCCGCCGGCACTGGCAGATCATGCGTCAAGCGCAACGATTATGTTCGCGCATATTGCCGAGCGTAATATCAAATCAATGCTAGGCGGTACAGCTATAGCCATGTTTATTATTGCGCTTATTCTGATGATTGCCTTGAAGAGCTTCAAGTATGGCGTACTTAGTATTATTCCTAACTTTGTACCTGCCATTATGGGCTTCGGTATCTGGGCTGTTATTGACGGGCGTGTAGGCCTGGCGCTGTCAGTCGTAGCCGGTATGACGCTTGGTATCGTTGTTGATGACACAGTGCACTTCATGAGTAAGTACCAGCATGCGATTGAAAAGCACAAAGCTTCGGCAGAAGACGCAGTGCGCTACGCCTTCTCTAAGGTAGGCACAGCCTTATGGGTGACATCTTTTACATTGGTGTGTGGTTTTCTTGTTCTCTCCACATCTGCATTCGAATTAAATCAGGGCATGGGTCGCCTGACTGCATTGGTTATCGCACTCGCCCTGATTGCTGATCTAACATTCCTTCCAGCATTGCTTATGAAATTCTCTGGAGATAAACGTGAAAGTAAATAACTGGCTAATGATTACTGCATTATTGATGTCGAATAATGTGCTTGCTCAATCTCCAGAAGAGCGTGGCCTGGAAATAGCGACTGAATCAGATCGCCGTGATACAGGCTGGGGAGACTTCAATACCAATATGACCATGACGTTGTTCAATCGTCAGGGACAGAGCAGTGTGCGCAGTATGAACAGCCGTTCGCTTGAAGGTGCTGAAGATGGCGATAAGACGATTATCGTATTTAATAAACCAAGAGATGTTAAGGGTACAGCTTTGCTGACATTCACCCATAAAGTCGGTTCCGATGATCAATGGTTATATCTGCCAGCACTTAAGCGCGTAAAGCGTATTGCCTCACGCAATAAGTCAGGGCCGTTCGTCGGTAGTGAATTTGCGTATGAAGACCTGACGTCGCAGGAAGTCGAGAAATACAGTTATAAATATCTGAAAGATGAGCCATGCGGAGATAATGCAAAAGGGCAGACCTGTTTTGTTATCGAGCGTGATCCCGTTGATGAATTTTCAGGGTATACCAAACAAATCGTCTGGATGGATCAAAGTGAATACCGCCCACAGAAAATAGATTTCTACGATCGTAAAGAATCGTTGCTAAAGACGCTGGTGTTTTATGATTATCAGCAGTACCTGGGTAAATACTGGCGTGCTGACCGTTTGATGATGGAAAATAAACAGAATGGCAAAAAGACCGAGCTGAAATGGGAAGGTTATGAGTTTGGTGTTGGTCTGAAAGAAAGTGATTTCAACAAAAATAGTCTCAAGCGCGCACGTTGATTTTGATCGGATATGCGTATTCAGCGCTACATACTTTTAAGTCTTGTCTTTGTAGCACCGTTACTTTCAGCAGGTGAATGGTCAGGCCACGTTGCCATAGAAGCTCGTTACTTTACCCAGGATGGCGCCGATCCTAGCCAGGATGATAGCAATGTATCTATATCTGTATTGCCGGAGTATTTTCATGAGTGGAATAACGGTGATGATTCGTTAACATTTACGCCATTTTTACGTATTGACTCCGATGATAAAGAGCGTACTCACGCTGATATCCGTGAATTAAAGTGGACGCATGTCGCCGATAGCTGGGAAATGGATGTTGGTATTAGCAAAGTATTCTGGGGTGTTACTGAATCACAACATCTGGTCGATATCGTTAATCAGAGTGATGTTGTAGAAAACCTGGATGGCGAAGACAAGCTGGGCCAGCCAATGGTTAAGTTTTCTACGCCTCAGGACTGGGGCACACTAGATTTGTTTCTATTACCCAGATTCCGAGAACGTACCTACGTCGGAAAACGTGGGCGATTGCGGACAATACCTTATGTCGATACAGATCTAGCCCAGTATGAGAGCAGTAAGAAAGAAAACCATATCGACTGGGCAGCGCGTTGTTCACATTCATTTGATATCTGGGATGTTGGTATTTCGCATTTTTCTGGCACAGGCCGTGACCCAATTCTGAACCCAGGGCGTGATCGCAATGGTAATGTCGTTTTAATCCCGTTTTATGAACAGATTGCTCAAACAGGCGTTGATGTTCAGGCGACCATCGACGAATGGTTATTGAAGCTGGAAGTCATTTCACGTGATGGCATCGGGGAACGATATACCGCATCGACAGCTGGTTTTGAGTATACGCTGTATGGCATTAACGATAGCTCACACGATTTAGGCCTTTTGGCTGAGTATCTTTATGATGAGCGCGGTAAAAACGCCCCAACATTCTTTGGCGATGATTTATTTCTGGGTGCCCGCTGGGTC
>CALODD010000017.1:0-17776 GCA_942491945.1 uncultured Gammaproteobacteria bacterium
AAGGTGAAAGACGAAAGCATTACCTTCTTCGATGCCTATAAAGAAACCCCATACCTGGAAATCTGGTGGGGTGATACAGGCACAATGATTATTGATTATGCCGTGCCCATATCAATTTTAGTCGCGATTCCAGTCATGTTGTTGATTGGCCTGGCAATGGAGCGCGGCTTAATTAAGCATTTCTATAAGCGTGATGACGCTGATCAGATTCTCGTAACTTTCGGTCTTGCGATTATTATTCAGGAAATCGTAAAAGCTAACTATGGAGCTAACCCTATTCCAACGCCTGCACCAGAAATTGTGGCAGGCAGTGCGAATGTCGGGGCCATGCTGGGGCTTGGTGATAACCTCGTTTACCCATGGTGGCGGATGATTTACCTGGCCTTTTCATTAGTGGTGATAGGCATGGTGTTTGCGTTCCTGCAGTTTACGACGTTTGGTATGGTCGTCAGGGCAGGTATGCATGACAGGGAAACAGTGGGCCTACTCGGTATCAATATTGAGCGACGATTTACCATTGTATTTGGTATCGCTGCTGTTGTTGCGGGTCTGGCTGGTGTGATGTACACGCCGATCTTGCCACCGGATTACCACATGGGCATGGAATTTCTGGTGCTCTCCTTCGTTGTGGTGGTTGTTGGCGGCATGGGTTCCCTTATGGGGGCTGTTGCGGCTGGGTTCCTGCTTGGAATTCTTCAGTCTTTCGCTTCGATGAACGAAGTTAAAAATATATTGCCGGGTATTGATCAAATTATCATTTACCTGGTTGCAGTTATCGTATTACTTGTAAGGCCTAAGGGTCTCATGGGTAGGGACTAAGGAGTCAAGACATGGATTCGATGAGACCTTCAACAACGAAGAAGGACAACATGACAATGTTGGTCTTCACTGTGGTGGTGCTAACCGCGCCATTATGGGGAGGATTAATTGGTGCTGGTTATCCAGATCTTCTACAAAAATTTGCTATCTTTGGCCTGTTTGCTATCGGCTATAATATCCTGTTCGGCCTGACCGGTTATCTTTCATTCGGTCACGCGGTCTTTCTGGGTATCGGTTCATATACAGCAGCCTGGTCGTTCAAATTGATCACTATGAACCCGATACCGGCGGTTATTTTTGCTCTGTTATTAACGGGTATCTTTGCTGCTGCCATTGGTTACGTAAGTTTGAAACGCACAGGTATTTACTTTGCCATCCTGACGCTGGCATTTGCTCAGATGGGGTACAACCTGGCGTATTCAGTACTGACACCAATTACCAATGGTGAAACAGGTTTACGTGTACTAAACGATGATCCGCGTGTGCTTGATGGCTTATTCGGTGTAACGTTAGACGGGCCGCCACTGGGTAGTTTCTTTGGACTAGAAATGACCGGCTGGAATGGATTTTACTTCTGTGCGGTGATGTTGATAGTCGGTTTTTATCTGTCGCTACGTGTTTTCCGTTCACCGTTTGGTATGAAACTGGTTGCTATCAAGTCTAACCAGACGCGTATGGAGTACACGGGTTACAACCCTATGCCTTACCTGTTATCAGCTTTCGTTATTTCAGCAATGTATGCTGGTCTGGCAGGCGCTTTGATGGTCATCGTTGACCCGCTAGCAGGTGCTGAACGTATGCAGTGGACGGTATCTGGCGAGGTCGTATTAATGACGATTCTTGGCGGTGTCGGTACATTGATCGGTCCACTGGTTGGTGCGGCAGTCATTAAATACTTTGAGAATATCTTCTCAGCGATTAACGAGAACGTTCTACATGCGCTTTTTGATTTCCTTCCATCTGGACTGGAAAACTTCATGGTTGCGATTGTTAATCCTTTCGTTGGCGAAGGTTGGCATTTGACAATTGGTGTTCTGTTTATGGCCGTCATCATCTTTATGCCTGGCGGTATCATGGAAGGTTATAGACACCTGACCAGCTGGCTCAAGCGTAGAAAGGGGTAAGTCATGAGTGAGAATAACGATAATTTTGTACTAGACATTACTGGGGTTAATAAGACCTTTGGTGGTCTGCGGGCACTTTCAGATATTAACCTGCAGATTAGAGAAGGTACGACACACGCGATCATTGGGCCTAACGGTGCAGGTAAATCAACCCTGTTGAATACCTGTATCGCCAAGCTGGTGCCCGATAGTGGTTCCATTATGTTTGCTGGTCATGATCTGACAAAGGGTATGACACCTCACGGTATTAATCAGTTGGGTGTTTCTCGTGTATTTCAGACACCGGAGATTTTCCCGGAACTGGCGCTGCTGAGTAATGTCATGCTCCCGGCTCTGGCGAGACGAGATGGTTCATTTAAATTTAATATGTTTAAGTGGATTCGTAACGAGAAAGCATTGAAAGATGAAGCGATGTCCTACCTTGAAAAGGTCGGTCTGGCCGATAGCTGGAAAGTGACTGCAGGTAGTCTGTCACGTGGTGACAAGCGTCGTCTGGAAATGGCGATGTGTCTGATTCAGCATCCAAAGCTGTTATTGCTGGATGAGCCAACTGCAGGTATGGCGCGTCACGATACCAATCGCACTATTGAAATGCTGCAGCAAATCAAAGAGGGCGGTATGACAATCGTCATTATTGAGCACGATATGCACGTGGTATTTAGTCTGGCAGAACGGATCAGTGTATTAGCACAGGGCGCTATTATTGTTGAGGATGAGCCGGAAGCAATTAAAGGCCATCCAAAAGTGCGCGAAGCTTATCTAGGGAGTGCAGACGTATGAGTACTAAAGCAGAAGTTATTGGTGACGTGGGTCACGTCGATATTAGTCAGAAATCTCATGTCACGAGCCAGGGTAATGATCCGGCTTATTTTTCAGCATGGGATATCCACTCATACTATGGCGAGAGCTATATCGTACAGGGTGTTAGCTTTGATGTACGCGAAGGAGAGATTCTTGCACTGCTAGGTCGTAATGGTGCTGGTAAGACATCAACTTTACGTTCTATTGCACGTACCGATGATCCACAGATGCATCACGGTGAAGTCTGGTTAGATCATAAGCCAATTCATACTATGAAATCCTATCAGGCTGCACAGCAGGGAATTGCGCTGGTGCCTGAAGATCGCCGTATTATTCCAGGCCTGACCGTTGAAGAAAGCCTCGATTTAGCGCAGATCACCAAGCCAATCGGTTGGACAAAAGAACGTATTTTCGAGCATTTTCCTCGTCTGGCCGAGCGCCGTACGCAGGAAGCTATCACTATGTCGGGTGGTGAGCAACAAATGTTGGCAGTTGCACGTGCATTAGCACGCGACGTTAAGCTGTTATTACTCGATGAGCCGTATGAAGGACTGGCACCGGTTATCGTTCAGGAAATCGAGCGCATTCTGCAGAGCATCCGCGACCTTGGTATGACAACGATTATCGTTGAACAGAACGCGGTAGCAGCACTTAAGCTGTCTGATCGTGCGGTTATCCTGGATACGGGTAAAGTCGTATTTGATGGAAGCGCTCAGGAAGTTCTTGATAATAACGAGCTTCGCGAAGAATACCTCGCGATCTAGTTAGCCTTGCTTACTGCGCTGCAGGTAACTTCGCGTTGAGTTACAAATCGCTTTTAGTCTATCTCGATGAGAGTAAAAGCAATGCCGACCGTGTCGGCGCTGCAATGCAAATCACAACATCGCATGGAGCGCACCTTACCGGTGCCTCCATGTCGACGCTAAGACCTGAAAGGATACATACCCAGGACGAGGAAGCCGTCAAACTCGAGTCTTATCGCATGGCTAGAAGGTTGCTTGATGAGTTTGAAGCTACGGCGGTCTCGCATGGTATAGAGCATGCCTGTATCTCAGTCGACGGTAACGTCGATGAAAGTGCTATTAGCATGGCGCACCATGGTCGAAATGCTGACCTGATCATACTGGCGCAACCGAATCCTGATAGCCGAAATTACAATCGTATGCTGAAGCTATCTGAAGAAGTGATGATACACAGTGGTCGCCCTGTACTGTTCATGCCGTACATCGGTGCTAACAATATTCCGTTTAAAAAAGCATTGATTGCATGGGATGGCTCGCCGGCTGCAACACGTGCAGTATATGATGCTATCCCCCTTCTAAAACGCTGTGATGATGTCACAATCATGGTGGTGGATAGTAAGAAACAAAAACAGTCCAACAGCGCAGAGCATGCGGAAGCACTCTCAAAAAACCTGGTACGTCATGGTATACATGCACATTTAACGCATACTGCACCAGGTAATATGACTGTCGACAATGTGATTCAGAATGAGATATCACATAATAATATTGATTTACTGGTGATGGGGGGCTACGGCACGCCATCACTAAAGCAAAAGATTATGGGCGGCGTAACACGCTTACTCATTTCAAGCATGTTGATACCCGTTTTAATGGCGCATTAATTACATTAGAGGATAGGAGAACCTGACAATGTCTGAAGTAAAAACATACCCCGTTCCTGAAGCATTTGCTGCACAGGCCAATGTAACAGCCGAGCAATATGAAGAGATGTATAAACAGTCGGTAGAAGACCCGTCTGGTTTCTGGGCAGAACAAGCAAAAGAGTATCTGACATTTTTCAAAGAACCTGAGGAAACTCTAGATTGGTCGTTCGCGCAAGATGATTTGCATATCGAATGGTTTAAAGGCGGAACGTTGAATGTTGCACACAACTGCCTGGACCGTCATCTGGAAACGCGTGGTGATCAGGTTGCCATCATCTGGGAAGGTGATGATCCGAATGTAGATCGTAAGATTACTTATCGTGAATTACACGAAGAAGTCAGCAAGCTTGCGAATGTACTGAAGGCTCGCGGTGTTAACAAAGGTGACTGCGTGTCACTGTACATGCCAATGATTCCTGAAGCCGCAGTTGCCATGCTGGCCTGTACCCGTATCGGCGCAATGCACTCGATTGTTTTTGGTGGTTTCTCTCCTGATGCACTGAAAGATCGAATCAATAACTCCGACTGTAAAGTCGTAATTACTGCGGATCAATCTATGCGCGGTGGTAAGCGTGTGCCTCTAAAAACAAATGCGGATAAAGCCATTGAATCTTGTCCACAAGTACATACTTGTGTTGTTGTACAACGTGGCGGTGATCCAGTTGAGTGGAATGCCGAACGTGATGTCTGGTACCACGAGGCGGTATCTGAGGCTTCGGCTGATTGCCCTGCTGAAGAAATGGGTGCTGATGATCCTTTATTTATTCTGTATACGTCAGGCTCTACAGGCCAACCAAAGGGCGTTTTGCATTCCACAGCTGGCTATCTACTGCAAGCAGCTATGACACATAAAACTGTCTTTGATTACAAAGACGGTGAAGTGTACTGGTGTACTGCAGACGTAGGTTGGGTGACTGGGCATAGCTATATCGTTTATGGCCCGTTAGCGAATGGTGCTACTACCTTGATGTTTGAAGGTATTCCAACTTATCCAGATATCTCACGTTTCTGGCAGGTTTGTGATAAGCATAATGTTTCTACGTTCTATACAGCACCAACCGCGATCCGCTCACTGATGGGTGCAGGCGATGAGCCAGTCAAGAAAACCAAACGTTCATCATTACGTCTACTGGGTACAGTCGGCGAGCCGATCAACCCAGAAGCATGGGAGTGGTACCACAACGTGGTTGGAGAAGAGCGTTGCCCGATTGTTGATACCTGGTGGCAGACTGAAACCGGTGCGCATATGCTGACACCACTGCCAGGTGCGACACCACTTAAGCCTGGTTCAGCGATGCAGCCATTCTTTGGTGTGCAACCGGTACTACTCGATGATCAAGGTAATGAGATTGAAGGCAATCCAGCAGAAGGTAATCTGGCAATTAAACACCCATGGCCTTCCATGATGCGTACCGTATATGGCGATCACAAGCGCTTCTATGAAACTTACTTCGCTATGTTCAAAGGTTATTACTTCACTGGTGACGGCGCCCGCCGTGACGATGATGGACATTACTGGATCACTGGTCGTGTTGATGACGTGTTAAACGTATCAGGTCACCGTCTGGGTACAGCAGAAATTGAATCCGCATTAGTGCTACATGAGAACGTTGCTGAAGCTGCAGTAGTCGGTTATCCGCATGACCTCACTGGCCAGGGCATCTATGCCTATGTCACATTAATGGCAGGACAGAAAGGCTCTGATGAGCTATCCGCTGAGTTAGTAAAACTCGTTCGTAGTGAGATTGGCCCAATCGCTAAGGTCAATATCATACAGTGGGCACCAGGTCTGCCTAAGACACGTTCTGGCAAAATCATGCGTCGTATTCTGCGCAAGATTGCTGCGAATGAAGTCGATGGTCTGGGTGATACATCGACACTGGCTGATCCGTCAGTAGTTGATAACCTGATAGAGAATCGCGTAAATAAATAATAAAGAGTGTTATAAAACTAAAGCCCGGCTCGTCCGGGCTTTTTTTTGCCTGTTGTAAATGTGATTGGTTAGTTAATCGGTTTGATTGCAACACGCAAAGTCAGCGGCCAATGAATAGTCTGTTTAAGCCCAGGGTTCCCCCAGGCATCCTGAAGAGCAGTAAGGTGTTGATCGAGAGGGTTTGTATTCGTTCTTTTGTGGTAACGCTTAACGGCTGACCATGTCTGTAAATAACCAACAAGCTGTTGATAGTCCCAATCAAGACTCATTTCAAAAACAGGGGCTTCAACTTCATTGAAAGGCAAAGTAATCGATTGATAGTTATCTTCAACCAGTCGACGCTCAGGTGGCCAGTTGTCATATATCGTATTGAAGTAAAGATCGTGGATGACGGTATCGATATCAGATGAAACTTCAAGCAGGTTGTAAGACCAGATCGCGAGTGCTCCCTGCGGTTTCAGAACACGCTCGACTTCATCAAAGAATCGATTGGTATTAAACCAGTGTAAGGCCTGTGCCACGGTAATGAGACTGACTGAGTTATCTGAAATATCGGGATCGGTTTCTGCAGCACAACGGTAAGTAATACGAGGATGCGCTTGCACATTATTGATTTGAGACTGACTCGCATCGGTAGCGATAACCTGTTCGAAATGGTCTGCTAGCGCAATCGCCGCCTGCCCACTACCCGTCGCGCAATCCCAGACAAGCTGCGTATCGGGTGAACGTGATGCAAGATAACTGAATAACTTTAAAGGGTAGGTTGGTCGATACTGCTGATATTGATCCGAACCTTGTGAAAAATGATCTTTAAACTCAGACATTAATGACTGAATACCTTCTGCCACCAGCGTTTTCGGTTTCCTGGTGGAGGATAGGCACGAGGCAGATCCTGTGGCGGTGTCGTTGATAGTACCCATCCAGGTAGCGGTGGGTTTTCACTAAAGCCACAACTGACTCCCAGATTATTCGGATCGAAAATTTTTACCATGCTGGGGTTCTGAAGATCATCGGCATAGACAATGCCGCAATAATCTTCTTCATGCTCTGTTCGTAGGAGTTTGTCGACCTCTGTGATGAAATTATCCATATCATCCGGCTTGCTGGTTTGTTCGGGCGGTGTTTCCCCCACTGCATAGATAAACCACTGACCGTTATTGTTTGAGCGTAGCGTCTGCCAGAGTGCATCAAGGTCTGGCCAACGTAATGTGCTGGTAAACGTGCCTTTAAATTCCAGGAGATAGTCAGCCATATTTATCTAACCCATTGAAACCTTTTGTTCTTCAGATGGAATACAGGATGGGTTCCAGTTGGAAATAGCCCACTGCCATCGTTCAGTGTGATTCGTGTGAATCATATCATCATCAGCTGGTAGACCTAATGATGTAAAGATCAATCTTAGAACGTCAGCTGGCGGCATATCGTCGATTGCGGCAGCGCCAAAACGCTTACAGAGTTTTTTATCATTCTCATCAACCAGTAGGGGAAGGTGCATATAATTCGGTGTTGGGTAATCCAGACTGCGCTGTAAATAAATCTGTTGTGGCGTGATGCTGAGTAAATCCTGTCCACGGACTATTTCAGTGAAACCATCTAAAGCATCATCGACAACCGTGGCAAGATGATAAGCGTAAAGCCCATCAGCACGACGTATGACAAAATCACCGACCTCGTTTTCAATGTTGAGTGAATAATCGCCCTGAATCTCATCATGAACCGTGATCACTTCATCATGCGTACGCAATCGAATCGCTCTGGCCTGCTTATCCGCAGACAGCCCGTCTCGACAGGTGCCAGGATATATCATGCCATTCGGGCCGGTTTTGGCTAGTGGCTCGATTTCTCTGCGAGAACAGCCGCAGTGGTAGGCCAGATCTGAGGCGAGAAGCCGCTGTAATGCCGCTTCATATTCGGCATGGCGCTGGCTTTGATAGACAACGGTGCCGTCCCATTCCAGGCCGTATGTTCCCAGTGATTTGAGTATACTATCGGCCGATCCGGCCACCTCTCTTGGGGGATCGATATCATCAATACGGATATGCCATTCTCCGCCCTGGGATCGTGCCTGAAGATAACTGCCGATCGCAGCGAGCATTGTTCCTAGGTGGGCGGGGCCGCTGGGTGTCGGGGCAAAGCGGCCTTTGTAGGTCATATCAGGCATAAGTTAAGTTTAACAAGGAAGTGAGCATGAGTAAGTTGAAAGCGGTGTTGTTCGATGTTGATGGAACGCTATCAGAGACAGAGCGTTACGGTCACCTGGTAGCGGTAAATGAAGCATTTAAAGCGGTTGGTCTCGACTGGGTATGGTCACCAGAACTGTATGGTGAATTATTGAAGGTAACAGGCAGTACCGAGCGTATTGGCCACTACGTTAAAACCTTTAATCCAGAATACAAACATATCAATGAAGACGTCGATGCCTTAATCGCCGAGATCGTGAAGCACAAAAACGCCAATTACAAACGTATTGCTGAAAGCGGTGAAATTCCATTACGCCCAGGTGTTGAGCGCGTGCTTCGTGAAATCCATGGTAGCGATATCCGCATGGGAATTGCGACCACCACCACACCACAGAATGTTGATGCACTGTTACTGGGCAATATCGGCGGTGATGTACTGGACTGGTTCGAAGTGATAGCTGCGGGCAATATTGTGCCCGATAAAAAGCCAGCACCAGACGTATACACCTATGCGCTGGAACAGATGAACCTGAAGCCAGAAGAAGTACTTGCAGTTGAAGACTCAGAGAATGGTGTACGTTCAGCCATTGCGGCAGGTATGCCGGTATTAGTGACCAAGAGTGAATATTCCAATGGTCATGATCTCAGTGGTTCAAAACTCATCGTGGATGAATGGGGTGAAGCCGGCAAGCCATTCAATGTACTCGAAGGTGACGCAATGGGTCATGGCATGATTTCATTATCATTGATGTCCGCTTTGCTTGAATGATAACGACTGGGTCTGATCGCTGCTTTCTACGCTTCAATTCTTCAATCGAGGGTTATGAGCTACCAGAGCGATTTACCTTCCCTTTCTATCATGACCCACACCCACTATGCCAGTTAGCTGCTGAGGAGTTACAAAAACACCTAAGCACGCAAACAGACTGGCAGCATCATTTCGGTATCGATGGCGATAAGGAAACCGCGATAGGCAAGATGTTCGGTGTTTTGCTGGTTAAGAATTCTGAAGGAGAAATCGGCTATCTGGCAGGTTTCTCCGGAAAGTTGGCCGACAGCAATCATCTACCAAACTTCGTCCCACCTGTGTTCGATATGTTGACCGATAATGGCTTTTTCAAAACCGGTCAGGCTGAAATTGATGCGATTAATCATCAAATCGAGGCTCTGGAATCTAGTACAGCTTATATAGAAGCCGAGCGATCTCTTCAGCAGACAAAACAGAAACTCGAAGCGGAGTTAGAAGCATGTCGTGCTGAGAATGTTGATCGTCGTAAACAACGTAAACAGCAACGGCAGAATATAGAGCATAACTTGCAAGGCGAGGCGCGTGAGCAGGCACTTAACGAGCTTAATCAGCAAAGCATTCAGGACAAGCGCCAATTAAAAGACCTGAAGGCGACTTTTATCCTAGAAACAGAAGGAGCCGAGGCACCGCTTAAACAATTTCAGGGAGAGCTGGAAACGTTGAAAGCGAAACGAAAAGTTCTGTCTGCATCATTACAACAACAGCTATTCAAGCAATACCGATTTTTGAATCAGACAGGTCTCGAAAAAAGTCTCGGAACTATCTTTCAGGAAACCATCCAGCAAAAACCACCCGCAGGTGCGGGCGAATGCGCGACACCCAAGCTGGTTCAATATGCTTTCAAGCATGCTATGCAGCCATTAGCGATGGCCGAGTTCTGGTGGGGGGCTTCACCGAAATCAGAAATACGAAAGCATCAGCAGTTTTATCCCGCCTGCCAGGGAAAGTGCAAACCAATTCTGACGCATATGCTCGACGGAATAGATATGGATGAAAATCCTTTTTTATTAAACCCAGCTGAAGGTAAAGACATCGAGATCGTTTACGAAGATGAATCTATGCTGGTGATTAATAAGCCCCATGAGTTCCTGTCGATACCGGGCAAGGATATTCAGGACTCTGTGTATGAACGCATACGGCAACGTTATCCGAAAGCAACAGGGCCATTAGTCGTACATCGACTGGATATGTCGACATCGGGTCTCATGGTGATCGCATTAAATAAAGAAGCGCATAAAAAACTGCAACGACAGTTTATCAAACGTACCGTAAAGAAACGTTACGTCGCATTACTCGATGGCATGGTTGAGCAAGATGAAGGGTTTATCGACTTACCCTTGCGAGTCGATCTGGATGATAGACCGCGACAGCTTGTTTGTTATGAATATGGAAAGTCAGCAAGAACACAGTGGAAAGTGATAGAACGAAGAGAAGGGCAGACCCTGGTTAATTTCTATCCTATCACTGGACGAACACATCAACTGCGTGTTCATGCAGCGCATGTATCAGGTTTGAATACGCCGATTGTTGGTGATGATCTTTACGGTCAGAAGCTTGATCGTTTGTACTTACACGCTGAGTATCTTGAGATTATTCATCCGGTAACAGACAAGATAGCCTGGTATCAGGCGGAAGCTCCCTTTTAGTCGAAAGTTACTTTCAGTTGCTGTTCAGCTGAAAATATTACTTCGGACAACCGCCACCCATAATATTGTGACCACCATCGACATAGGTGATTTCACCGGTCATGCCAGACGCCAGATCTGAGCATAAGAAAGCGGCGACATTGCCGACTTCTTCAATTGTGATGCAGCGGCGCAGTGGGGCAACTTCTTCGAAGGCATCGAGCAGCTTCTTAAAGTTGCTGATACCAGCTGCAGCCAGGGTACGAATCGGGCCTGCGGAAACGGCATTCACGCGGATACCTTCTGGCCCTAGGTGATCGGCCATAAAGCGGACATTGGCTTCCAGACTGGCTTTGGCCAGACCCATGACGTTGTAGTTTGGAACGACGCGTTCTGCGCCCAGGTATGACATGGTGAGTAATGAACCATTACGGCCTTCCATCATCGGACGACAGGCATTCGCCAGTGCAGAAAAACTGTATGAGCTGATCTCATGAGCGGTCTTGAACCCTTCGCGGGTGACGCTGTCCAGATACATACCCGCCAGTTCTTCTTTTGGTGCATAGGCAATGGAATGTACACAAATATCCAGGGAGTCCCAGTGAGTCTTCAGTTCCGTGAAGGCATCGTTGATGGCCTCATCTGTGGCGACGTCCAGACCGATAACGATCTCACAACCCAGTTCCGCGGCAAATTTCTCCACGCGAGCTTTGAGTTTGTCGTTCTGGTAGGTCAGGGCAAGTTCGGCGCCCTGTGCTTTCATCTGCTTGGCGCAGCCGTAGGCAATAGAGCGATTACTGGCGATGCCGGTGATCAGAGCGCGTTTACCTTCGAGAAAACCCATGTTGCTGTCCTGTCTTTTTGCTGTAATTCAAATAAGGGCGCATACCTTAAACCATGTGTTTATAATCGGCAAAACGAATTTCCGCGTGCGCGGCCCTTACACACGATTTTATGTGTCTGGGTTAAGAAAATCACTAATAATCAGATAGATGCATGCGGCCAATCGATAAATAAATATAACAAGGACAGGATTTGAGAGGTTTTTTTCATACCGCAGGGATTGTGGCCGTATTTGCCGTGCTGGCGGCGGGCTGTAGTGATGATGGTATCTGGAATAATCCCTATCCAGCAGCTAATAGCGATAAGAATATCCTTTACAGCGATTTCGAGGAGCGCCCCAAGCATCTCGACCCGGTGCGTTCCTATAGTTCGAATGAATATTCAATTATCGCCAATATCTATGAGCCGCCGCTGCAATATCATTATCTAAAGCGGCCGTACGAGCTGACGACACTGACCGCGACCAGAGTGCCAGTCCCGAGTTTTACCGATGCTAGCGGCAATGCGCTTGCTGAAGATAGTCCCGTGAATCAGGTGGCCTGGAGTATTTATGACATCGAGATTCAGCCGGGTATACGTTATCAACCGCATCCGGCACTGGCTAAATCGGGTGATGCCTATCGCTATCTTGGTCTGAACGCCGATGATCTGACTGATATTTATACACTTTCAGATTTTGAAGAAACCGGTACACGTGAGTTGCTGGCGGAAGATTATGTCTATCAGATCAAGCGTCTGGCGCACCCGCAGACCAACTCTCCCATCTTCGGTGTAATGGCGGAATATATTGATGGCCTGTCAGAATACTCAAAGACTCTGAAGCAGGCCTATGCGGATGCTGAGAAGCAGGGTGAATCTCCAGTCTGGCTCGACCTGCGTGAAATTGATTTGCTGGGTGTGAAGGTCACGGGTTCTCACACCTATCAGGTGCGTATCAAAGGCAAATACCCGCAATTCAAATACTGGCTGGCGATGCCGTTCTTTGCCCCCATGCCCTGGGAAGCTGATCGATTCCACACCCAGCCCGGCATGAAAGACAAGAATCTGACGCTGCACTGGTATCCCATCGGCACGGGCCCGTATATGTTGACTGAGAACAATCCGAATTTGCGCATGGTGTTATCGCGTAACCCGAATTTTCACGGTGAAGCGTATCCGACAGAAGGCGCTTCCGGTGATACTGAAGCGGGTTTATTAGACGATGCCGGCAAGCCGATGCCGTTTATCGACACCATTATTAATAGTCTGGAAGTGGAGTCGATCCCGCGCTGGAATAAATTTCAGCAGGGCTATTACGATGTCTCGGGCATTGGTTCCGATACCTTTGATCAGGCGATTGATATTGGCAGTTCGGGCGATCTGACATTAAGTGATGAAATGAAAGCCAAGGGAATCGACCTGGCGACATCCGTCGCGGCTTCGACCTACTATTTCGGTTTTAACATGCTGGATAAAGTCGTCGGCCATCCCGCCGGTGAGCGCGGAAAATATCTAAGGCAGGCCATTGCCATCGCCGTGGACTACGAAGAGTTTATTTCTATCTTTATGAACGGCCGTGGTATTGCTGCGCAAAGCCCATTGCCTCCAGGTATCTATGGTTATGATGACGGCGCAGCTGGCGTTAACCCAGTTACCCATGAATGGAAGAACGGCAAATATGTACGCCGTTCGCTAGACGAAGCAAAGGCGTTATTGGCTAAGGCGGGTTACCCCGGAGGTCGTGATGAGAAGACCGGTGAAATCCTCAAGCTGAATTACGATACCGCTTCACGCGGCCCGGACAGTAAATCGATCTTAAACTGGTGGCGTAAGCAATTTAAGAAACTGGGTATCGAACTGATTGTTCGCCCAACCGACTACAACCGTTTTCAGGACAAGATGTTGAAAGGCACGGCTCAGATGTTTTCCTGGGGCTGGAATGCCGATTACCCTGATCCGGAGAATTTCCTGTTTCTGCTGTATGGCCCAAATGGCAAGGTCGAGCATCACGGTGAGAACGCGGGCAATTATTCCAATCCCGAGTTTGATCGTCTGTTTGAGCAAATGAAGAACATGGAAAATAGTCCAAAGCGATTGGCAATTATTAAACAGATCATCAATATATTACGAGAAGATGCGCCATGGCTTTGGGGGTTGCATCCAAAGAGTTATGCGCTGTATCACGACTGGTATTACAACTCCAAGCCAAACTTGATGGCGAACAATACGTTGAAGTACAAACGGATTGATCCAAAGCAACGGACTGAGCTGAGGGCAAAATGGAACCAGCCTGTGACCTGGCCAATCTGGTTGATTGTGATTTTGTTTCTGGTCACAGCGGCACCGGCAGTGATTACCTATCAGCGGCGGCAAAAGGCAAAACCGGAGTTAAGTAATGATTAACTCTTACCTTAAAGCTGTCATGCCGGACTTGATCCGGCATCTATATGCTTGGGTTGTGTCGCCTGTACAGACAGTACTGGACACCCGACTACGCGGGTATGACGGAGTGCGGGGCCTTAGGCATGACTGGTGTTGGGGTTTCAGGTATGACGCGGAGCGAGGTTTAGGGAGACTAGCACTGGTAAAGAGCACAGATCATAAAAGGTCTGTCATGCCGGACTTGATCCGGCATCTAAATGCTTGGGTTGTGTCGCCTGTACAGACAATACTGGACACCCGACTACGCGGGTATGACGTAGTGCGGGGCTCTGGTCATTGCGAGGTGCTTGCATGATTGCTTATATCATCCGTCGCCTGCTGTACGCGATTCCAATTCTAATCGGCGTCAACCTGATTACCTTTGCGTTGTTCTTCGTGGTGAACCCGCCGGATCAAATGGCGCGACTGCACCTGGGTGAACGACATATCACGCAAGATGCTATTGATAAATGGAAAGAACAACGCGGTTACGATCTACCATTAGCCATTAATACCGAAGCCGAAGGGCTAGGGAAGGTGACTGAAACCATCTTCTTTGAAAAGTCGCTAAAACTATTCGTATTTGATTTCGGCGTGTCCGATAACGGTCGTGATATTTCATATGACGTCAGTCAGCGCATGTGGCCGAGTCTGGCAATTGCCGTGCCATCGCTGATTATCAGTCTGGTGGTGAATATCTTCTTTGCCCTGTTACTGGCGTTCTTTCGAGGGAGTTATATCGATATCTGGGGGATAGTGATCTGTATTGCCATGATGTCGATATCGGCACTGTTCTATTACATCGGTGCGCAATTGCTGGTGGGTAAGTATCTGCATCTGGTGCCGCTGTCGGGTTATGACACCGGAACCGAGGCGATCAAATTTATTATTCTGCCAGTGATTGTTGGTGTCATTGCCGGTATTGGTACATCGACACGTGTGTTCCGAATCTTCTTTCTTGAAGAGATTAATAAAGACTTTGTTCGCACTGCGCGTTCCAAAGGCTTATCCGAAACCATGGTGCTATTCCGTCATGTACTGCGCAATGCCATGATTCCGATCCTGACCGGCCTGGTGTTAAGTATCCTGTTACTGTTCACCGGTAGTCTGATTCTTGAAGCCTTCTTCGGTATACCGGGGCTCGGAAGTTATACAATTGATGCCATCAGTCAGCAGGACTTTGCCATTGTACGTTCCATGGTCTTCCTCGGTTCGGTGCTGTATATCATTGGTCTGATACTGACTGATATCTCTTACACGCTGGTTGATCCGCGAGTGAGGCTGTCATGATCGTCGTATTGTGGACAGATGCACTCGTTTATTTACTGATAGCCTCAATCATCGCGTTTGTCTTATATGCGCGACGTCGCGAACACCTGATTGCACCATGGAAAGAGGTGATCCGTAAGCCTCTGGCGATGAGTGCGCTCATTGTTCTGATGTTCTATGTGTTAATCGGCTTTCTGGATTCACTACATTTTCGTTCGGAGCTGGAATCGGATAAGGCAACGACTGAAGTTCAATACGCCGCCAATATAGAAAGTGTGCTGGACCTGGTGTTAGGTGACATTCGTAACAGCACAGAAAAAACCTATTCAGCACCGTTCTCTACGCATTTATATAACAAGGAAACACTGGAGGATGAGCAGGGTAGAAAGACCCGCCAGTACCCACCGCTGGAACATCGTGGGCAGCATGTGGATCATGCTGATGATGTCTCGACTGATATTACACAGCGAATATTGCTAAGTATCCTGATAGCAGCGATTGATTGGCTGGTATTAATCGCGGTGATCGCATACTGGATAGCACGTCGTCGTTCAGAGCCATTCAAAGCAGTACTATCAAAGATGTGGCGCGGTGAAGATGAACTGCCGTGGCGTAGTATGTTTTCGACCATAGGCCTGATATTGCTGACCAGTATTTTTCTGTTAAATACTGCTGGTGTGTATCACGTTTTTGGTACGGATAAAGTTGGTGAAGATGTTCTGTATCAGGCCATCAAGAGCATCCGTACCGGCCTGGTGATCGGTACATTGACCACGCTGATCATGCTGCCATTTGCGGTGCTGTTCGGCACCATGGCCGGTTACTTCAGAGGCTGGGTCGATGATGTGATTCAGTATGTCTACACAACCCTGAGTTCAATACCCGATATCCTGTTAATCGCCGCGGCCGTACTCATGATGCAGGTCTATATGGAAACACACCCTGAGTCATTTGGTACCGGTGTCGAACGTTCCGATTTTCGTTTGTTGTTCCTGTGCATGATTCTGGGTGTGACCAGCTGGACAGGTCTATGTCGTCTATTACGCGCAGAGACACTCAAACTCACCAATCTTGAATACGTGCAGGCAGCCGAAGCACTGGGTACGGGCTGGTTTACCATACTGACACGTCACATAGTGCCGAATGTGATGCACCTGATTTTGATTACCGTTGTACTTCAGTTCAGTGGACTGGTACTGGCTGAAGCGGTTCTGTCTTACCTCAATATCGGTGTCGATCCGACCATGTATAGCTGGGGTAATATGATTAACGTGTCTCGGCTTGAACTGGCGCGCGAGCCGATTGTCTGGTGGTCATTCCTGGCGGCGTTTATCTTTATGTTTGTCCTCGTGTTAAGTGCAAACTTATTTGCCGATGCGGTACGTGATGCCTTTGATCCAAGACTGAGAGAGGCACGCTAATGAATAACGCGATGTTACAGGTACGTGACCTCCGGACATGGTTTGGATCGAAAGATAATCTAGTACGTGCCGTTGATGGTGTGAGCTTTGACATCAAGCAAGGTGAAACGGTTGCTGTGCTGGGTGAATCGGGTTGTGGTAAATCTATCACCGCATTATCGGTTATGCGTCTGTTGCCGGAACCTGCCGGTAAGATCATCTCGGGTTCAATCAAGCTGGATGGTGAAGAGTTACTGGCATTACCAGAAGTGGCTATGCGCGATATCCGTGGCTCGCGTATCGCGATGATCTTTCAGGAACCGATGACATCACTTAACCCGGTGTTAACGGTGGGTAAACAGATTGGCGAATCATTAAGCCTGCATCTTGGCTTGCAGGGTGAAGTAAAAGACAAGCGTATCGTCGAGTTATTAGATCAGGTTGGTATTCCTGATCCTGAGCGACGTGCAAAAGAATTCCCACATCAGTTATCCGGCGGTATGAAACAACGCGTCATGATTGCGATGGCGCTGGCCTGTGAACCTGAGTTATTGATTGCTGATGAACCAACAACTGCACTGGATGTGACGATACAGGCACAGATACTCGATCTACTGAAAGAGTTACAACAACAGCGCAAGATGAGCATACTGTTAATCACACACGATCTCGGCGTGGTTGCAGGTATGGCCGATAAAGTCGCCGTGATGTATGCCGGACAGATTGTTGAATACGCTGAACGCGAAACATTCTTTAGTAAACCCATACATCCTTATAGTCGAAAACTATTCCAGTCATTGCCGAGCTGGGAAAAGCGTGCCGAAACCTTGTCAGTTATTCAGGGGTTTGTACCAAACCTCCGTCAGGAATTCAGCGGATGCCGTTTCGAGCCACGCTGTGATGCC
>CALODD010000018.1:0-16462 GCA_942491945.1 uncultured Gammaproteobacteria bacterium
CGTGGCACCATGGAAGTTGTAATGAATGCCAAAGGCTGGACGATGAAAGATTTCTCGTTGGCATCAGAGCTGAAGTCATCTGAGCAGGCAGCAGCCTTATGCGATAACAAGGTCGATGCCATCGTCTTCACCGTGGGCCATCCAAATGGCTCGATTAAGGAAGCCACAACGTCATGTGACAGTAAGGTGATTTCAGTCGATGGGCCGGCCATCGACAAGCTTGTTTCAGATCACGATTACTATCGTTCGGCAACGATTCCTGCGGATATGTACCGTGGCTCAGATAAAGACGTGAAAACCTTCGGTGTGGGTGCGACACTCGTCACCTCCGCTGATGTCGATGACAAGGTGATATACGAAGTAGTTAAAGCCGTGATGAGCAACATCAAGGATTTCCGACGTTTACACCCTGCGTTTGCCAATCTGAACCCCAAAGAGATGGCAAAAGATGCATTGTCAGCACCGCTACATAATGGCGCTGCGAAATACTACCGCGAAGCTGGTTTAATCAAATAAGTCAATGAATCTAAAGGGGCTGTCTAACAGCCCTTTTTTTATTCTCTCCATCACTATGACCCAGGAAAATCAGGCTGCCCAGCAGGCACTCGATGCAGAAATCGGTAAACGCCATCCGGCAGGGCCTGTCGGCAAACTGATTGCCGGTGTTGCATTAGCCTGGTCGTTGTTCCAGCTCTGGTATGCATCGCCGTTACCCTTTGTGTTCGGCATTGGCATGCTTAACGATACCGAAGCACGCTCGATTCATCTGGCCTTTGCCGTCTTTCTGGCGTTTATGGTGTTCCCCTATCGTAAGAGTGTCTCGGCTGACTGTGTGCCTGTGTACGATTGGGTATTGGCGCTAGCAGCGGCATTTTCAGCATCCTATCTGTTTCTGTTCTATGTAGAGTTGTCAGACCGTTCAGGGTTGCCAACGACAATGGATTTGATCGTCGCCGGTATCGGCATGGTTACACTGCTGGAAGGCGCACGACGTTCATTGGGATTGCCACTGGTCATCGTGGCCGGCGTGTTTCTGATATACACCTTTGCCGGCCCCCATATGCCAGATGTCATTGCACATAAAGGTGCAAGTTTCGAAAAGGTCATGAGTCACCAGTGGCTGGCGACTGAAGGTGTATTTGGCGTGGCTCTCGGCGTGTCGACAGGCTTCGTCTTTTTGTTTGTCTTATTTGGTTCCTTACTGGAACAGGCCGGAGCAGGGCGCTGGTTTATTCAGGTGGCCTTTGCATTGTTGGGCCGCTTCCGGGGTGGCCCAGCGAAAGCAGCAGTTATGGCATCGGGCATGTCGGGACTAATATCGGGCTCATCTATTGCCAATGTGGTGACGACAGGCACTTTCACTATTCCATTGATGAAACGTGCAGGTTTCCCAGCTACCAAGGCCGGTGCAGTCGAAGTGGCAGCCAGTACTAATGGCCAGTTAACACCGCCGATCATGGGTGCAGCAGCGTTCCTGATGGTTGAGTATGTCGGTATCTCTTATCTCGATGTCGTGAAGCACGCGATCCTGCCAGCCTTACTGTCTTACATGGCGTTGTTTTACATCGTCCATCTAGAAGCACTGAAAGCGGATATGCAGCCGCTTAAATCCTCTCATACGCGAACAGCATTAGCGAAACTGACGTCCGCGTTAACCACCTTTGTCGGCTTAGGTGTGTTAACAATTGCTATGGTCTACCTGTATCGAGGTATCTCGGCAGTGTTTGGTGATTTAGCAGGCTGGGTACTGATCGCGTTGGCCGTACTGTTATATCTGGTGCTGATTTATTGGGCTTCCGGTGTCGATGCGCCAGATGAAGGCGAAGATGATTTGTCAGAGATTCCACCCTTAGGTCAGACCATGCGCGCGGGTCTGTACTTCATGTTGCCGGTGTTTGTGCTGGTTTGGTGTCTCGGCGTAGAGCGTTTTTCACCAGGACTGGCAGCATTCTGGGCGGTGGCGACCATGATTCTGGTATTGATGACGCATCGACCACTACGAAATCTACTACGTAAGCAGGATATCAATTCAGCAGTTAGGCGTTGCTGGAATGACCTTATCACTGGGTTGATTAACGGCGCGCGCAACATGATCGGAGTTGGCATCGCGACGGCGACCGCAGGAGTCGTTGTTGGCACCGTTACCCTGACGGGCGTGGGTCTGGTAATGACAGAGCTGGTCGAACTACTCTCGGGCGGCAATCTACTATTGATGCTAGTGATGACGGCATTCATCAGCCTGTTACTAGGCTTAGGCTTACCGACGACGGCTAATTATATTGTTGTCTCGACTCTGATGGCGCCCGTCATTGTGACTTTGGGTGCCGAACACGGCCTGGTCGTGCCGCTAATCGCGGTACACCTGTTCGTTTTCTATTTCGGTATTCTAGCTGACGACACACCACCCGTCGGTTTAGCGGCCTATGCGGCTGCCGGTATTGCCAGAGCTGACCCGATTAAAACGGGCTTGCAGGGCTTTGGTTATGATATTCGAACCGCAGTATTACCATTCATGTTTATCTTTAATACACAGCTGTTACTGATTGGTATCGGTAGTGTTGGTGAGTTGATCGTTGTGGTGCTCAGTGCGGTCGTTGCGATGCTTATCTTTGCCGCTGCAACACAAGGCTGGTGGTTAACGCGTAACAGGCTCTGGGAAACACTCGCCATGCTGTTGATCGCGTTTACACTATTTCGCCCGGACTTCTGGTGGGATCGATGGTTCCCTGCACAACAGGAGGTACAGGTGACACAGCTAGAACAGGTTATCGATGAAACTCCTGATAAGGGGTTTATCAATATGACCATCAAAGGCATTAACTTTGATGGTGATGAACAACAAAAACAAGTGAGTTTACGATTGACCGGTGGTGATAGTGCGGAACAGCGCCTCAACGATGCGGGCATTATCCTTCGAGACGACGAAGGACGTCTATTAGTTGATATGGTCGAGTTTGGTAGTCAGGCTCAGGAGCTTGGCGTGGAGCTGGACTGGGAGATTGTTTCCTTGTTGGTCGATAATGAACGACCATCAGAAAAGTGGATGTTTCTACCAAGCGGATTATTGCTGCTGTTGATTGGAGTGATGCAGCGAGCACGTCGTAAACGAATGGCTGTATGATTTGCTTGAAGATATCCTGATCGATATTAGTTAGCGTTAGATGAGATAGTTGATATGTTGAAAAGGTTTGGATTTTGGTTCGTGTTGTTTCTGCTGGTGGTTGGTGGCCTGTTGCTTGCTACCAAATATTTTTTCCAGCCAATTAAGAGTGATCTGTCAGTAATCGGACAGGGTAAACCAGTGCTGGTTCTGGCATACGAAAACTACTCGCCGGAAAGTGGTGCAGTGCTTAACCAGCTCAATCGGATTAAGAATGATTACCAGTCAATAGTCTTTGTCGTTGCCGATATGGGTACCAATCAAGGCAAGGCTTTCGCCCAGCGCCATAAGCTGATTAATGGAGCGGCGATATTTCTGGATGCCGATGGAAAACCCTTGAAGTCTATGATGATGAGCAGCGATGAACAGATACTACGCAGGCTGCTGGATAGAAAGGTGGCGTTAGTTAGCAGTGGGTAATGATCTTCTAGGATAACTCTACGTGGAAAAATAACTCAACAAGTAACCTACACATATATTAAAGGGCTCTTTTTTCTCAATTTGTGTTGATAAGGATAAAACACCACGACTGGGGTATTGGTAATATGCGGCAAACGATCGAGTTCGACCTATTGACGTTACCATTGATTCGTTAGCACGCCATCGCCTATCCATTTAATGTGATTAAAAATTATATTCACCTGGTGGAGTCCAGAGTTGGAGCCTGTTTGGTCTGAGTATGGATGGTGATCCGCTAATATTGTGTGTGATATTTTATTTGATTATGATTGGCGTATGTGTCCCTGTTTATTTTCTGTGAGGTTTTCCGGTTGACTATCATATCCGATGATGCTTTGGAATTTGCGAAAACTCATATTCAAAGGTTTTATGATAGTGATTTCTACCCGAAGCCGGAGGAGTTCAATGCTATATGGTATTCGTGGGAGGAGGTAAAGCAGTATTTATCTAATAAAAATGTAGTAAAGCTTCCATCAGTTCCGCCCAAATGCATGGCTTGGAAAAAGCATAGGAGTGGATATAGAGTTGTTCATCAATTAAATCCTGTCGATACAATTATTTACACAGCATTGGTTTATCAGATTTCAGAATCGATTGAGGCTCGTCGGGTGCCTGTAGATAAAAATATTGCTTGTGCATACAGGATACAGTTAGATGAAGGTAGCTTTTTTTCATCTGGGTCTGGTTTTGACTCGTTTCGAACTGAGTCTGTGGAATTGGCAAAAGACTTCCCATATGTTTTAACAGTTGATGTAAATGATTACTATAACCAAATATCACATCATAGAATCAATAATTCAATAGAACATGCGAGCCCTGACGATAAAGGTATTGCAGAAGATATTGAGAAGTTCTTGAGCAAAGTTAATTCGAAAACTTCGCAAGGTATACCTGTGGGGCCTGCTGCTAGTATTATCCTTGCCGAAGGAATAATGATTGATGTCGATCAATTTCTTATAAATTTCGATAATGTTGAGCATACACGTTATGTTGATGATTTTAGGATATTTGGTAGTTCATATTCTGTCTTAAATGATGTTTTAGAAAAGTTAACTATATACCTATACGAAAATCATCGGCTTTCTATAAACTGGGAAAAAACTAAAATTCAGAATAGTGAGGAATTTGTTCAAACGAATATAAATAATCCATATGAGCTAGCAAAGATTGAAGTATTTAAGAATTTGCCTGTTATGGGGGATTATGCTTCGACAGAAGATCTGAATGAAGCAGAACCTGATTATATGGTGGCATTCGAAGCATTAATGGAAGCTAAGGATACAATATTAGATTCAATAGATGACATGTTAGATCGAAAATCGATGGATTTAGGCTTTACTCGGGCGCTTATACGACAGGCTAGGTACTTAAAAGAGCAGCGTGTTGCGCAGAGGGTATTAGATAATATTGATTTTTTCGAGCCAGTGATTAATAACGCAATCATGTTGTTGGATTCAATTACTGACAAAGTCTTTGTGTATCAGAATCGTGAAAGAATGTTGGGAGTATTAACTCGTTTCCCATATCTTACGGAATTAACAAGGATTTGGTTTGAATGGTATTGGACTAAATACACGGAATTACTACAAATCCCAGAAATTGATAAACATATACGATCTACAAATCATGTCTATATGCAATCAAGAGCGGCTGTTATTAAAGGAGATATTTCGTGGATCAGGGGGCTGAAAAATTCATATTTTCAACATTCTCCAACAGATCGAATTTCTATTCTTCTCGCAGCTAGTTTATTACCGACAGATGAAAAAAATAATTGGCTAAGGACCGTGATTGAATCGACTTCGGTAGAGTTAGAAAAATGGGTGGCTAAGTATGTGATTGAGTGTAATAAACGCAATATATTTCAACGTGATTTAGAGTTATCTGGATATGATAGTTATGAGGATGATATCCCTTTCTAATGAACTAGGGTGTCAAGTGGGATAGTATTAATAATTCCTAACAGAAATCGTTATAAGAAAATAAGCTTGATCGCAAACGCTGCTAACACAATATAAATCACACGTTTAATCCATATATCGCCTTTATTTAAACTCGTATGCGCACCAAGCCAGCCACCGATTGAATTACCGATGGCTAATGCCAGGCCGACGATCCATAGTAATTCTAGTTGCGAGGCATATATAGCCAGAGACACGATAGTGAAGTTCAGGGCGATGAATGATTTATGAATATTGGCTGTAACCAGGTTCATTCCCATGACGTTATGCAAAATCGGCATTAATAACAGGATGCCGGTACCGACCTGTATCATGCCACCCCAGAATCCGGCGGCGATCATTAGAATGTGCCCGAGTACAAGTCGTTTGGGTTGTTCGTTTTCTTCGTTTGTACTGCTGCCTTGTCCTTTATCCGTGATCATTAAATAGAGCACGAGAATCATCGTTGTACCCAGTAACCAGTCGAAAACTTGGCCGCTTAACTGGATGCCAACAAACGAACCTGCCACTGAACCAATGCAGGCGATTAATGACAAAGACAGGCTTAACTTGATGTCTGAGAAGCCCCTCCTGAAAAACACCGTCATGGCGGAAATTGTTTGTGCCAGTATGGCGATACGATTTGTGCCATTGGCGATAGGGGCGGGTATCCCCATGAATAGCATGGCAGGTACCGTCAGTAACGATCCACCGCCGGCCATGGTATTTGTCCAGCCAGCGGCCATGCCGACCATTGAGAGCATGACAAGCTCATACCATTCCAGACTCATGAGACGATACTCGTAAGCAGAGACGGATATTTACGCTGTACGCTGAGAATATAAATAAGGGTGTTTGAGAATGGTGCCGAGGAGAGGACTTGAACCTCCACGGGGTTGCCCCCACATGCACCTGAAGCATGCGTGTCTACCAATTTCACCACCTCGGCCCGAAGTGCGAAGGCCGCGCAATTTACCGGGCAAGCCCTTAATTGTCAATGTATTCTAATGTCCTGCGCGCAACTTCTGTATGATGCGCGGCATGTCTAAAAAAACACCCCAGGATCCTCACGCAGACCGTGAAGCGGCGAACTATGAACAGCCGATTGCTTCACGTGAATTTCTGCTCGAAACTTTGCAGGAAGCTCAGGGGCCATTGCTGTTTGAGCATCTGACCTATCTTCTGAAATATGACGGCACTGAGCAACAGATTGCCTTACAGCGACGTCTGGGTGCGATGGAGCGAGATGGGCAGATTTTTCGTAATCGTCGTGGTCAGTATGCGGTTGTATCGCAGGCCGATTTAATTCCTGGTGTCATCATTGGCCATGCTGATGGTTTTGGTTTTCTGAAGCCTGATGCCGGTGGCGATGATCTGTTTTTATCTCCCAAGCAGATGAAAACCTTGATGAATGGTGATCGTGTTCTGGTCTGTGAGTCGGGGCATGATCGGCGAGGGCGACGAGAAGGCAAACTGGTTGAGGTCATTGAACGAGGGCTGACCGAGGTTAGCGGTCATTACTATAAAGAGAGTGGCTTTGGTTTTATTGCTCCAGAGAATAAACGTCTTTCGCAGGACATTCTGATTCCACCCGGCCAGGAAAATGGCGCAGAGCACGGCGATATCGTAGTGGCGAAGATTGATGAGTATCCCACCAAGCGTTCTCATGCGATTGCACATATCACCGAGGTTCTAGGTAATACGCTATCGCCATCCATGCATATTGAACTGGCTGTCCGTAAGTTTGGTTTGCCACATGAGTGGCCAGAGGAAGTCACTTCTGAATTAGCTTCGTTGAAGGAAACATTACCTGAGTCCGAGGTCGCCAACCGTCGTGATATTCGCGACTTACCTCTGGTGACGATTGATGGTGAAGACGCACGTGATTTTGATGACGCGGTGTATTGTGAGCCAACGGCCAAGGGCTGGAAGTTACTGGTCGCGATTGCAGATGTGTCCTGGTATGTCCAGCCGGGTAGTGCAGTCGACTCTGAGGCGTATGAGCGTTGTACCTCGACCTATTTTCCAAATCGCGTCGTACCGATGTTGCCAGAGATTTTGTCGAATGGCCTGTGTTCGATCAATCCTGATGTTGATCGCTTTTGTATGTTGTGTGAAATGGAAGTCAGTCAGAAGGGTAAGCTGATTCGTACCCGTTTCGATTCGGCAGTGATGCGTTCACATGCAAGACTGACGTATAGCAAAGTTGCCGCGATGCTAATTGATCAGGATGAGGCCTTACGGAATGAATATTCTGAGATGTTGCCGCATTTAGATAACCTGTATGGCTTATATAAGGTACTGGCAAATGCTCGACAGCGACGCGGTGCGATTGCGTTTGAGTCTGATGAAACACAATTTATCTTTGATGATAATGAACAGGTGACTGATATCGCGCCATTGGTGAGAAACGAGGCGCATAAAATTATTGAAGAGTGCATGATCACTGCGAACATCGCGACGGCACGTTATCTGGAAAAGCATGAGATGCCAGCCCTGTATCGTGTGCATGGCGGGCCTGCAGAAGATGATCTGACGTCCTTACGTGAATTTCTGAATGAGCTGGGGCTATCGCTCGGTGGCGGTGAAGAGCCTTCGCCCAAAGACTACGATATGTTACTCAATGAAACGCGAGACCGTCCGGATGCTCATGTCATCCAGACCGTTTTATTGCGTTCTTTAAAACAGGCAATGTATCAGCCGAAGAATGAAGGTCACTTTGGTTTGTCGCTGGACTCTTATGCTCATTTCACCTCGCCGATACGACGTTATCCTGATTTACTGGTGCATCGTGCAATACGACATTTGATAGAAGGCGGTAATGCCAGTAATTATCGCTACAGCATGTCCGATATGGAAAAGGCGGGCGCGCAGTGCTCGACCCATGAGCGTCGTGCGGATGAAGCCAGCTGGGATGTGATTGAAGCTCTGAAATGTCAGTTCCTGAGTGATCGGATTGAAGAGGAATTCGATGGTGTTGTTGGCGGCGTGAATAACTTTGGTTTGTTTGTTGATTTGAATGGTCTGGGCATCTCTGGTCTGGTTCATATTACGGCGTTGGGGCATGACTATTTCCACCATGACCCGGTTCATCACCGACTGGTTGGTGAACATACAGGCACAAAATTTCGACTGGGTGAATCGATGCGTGTGCGTTTAACTCGGGTGGATGTCGATGGTCGAAAGATCGATCTTGAACCAGTGTCTTTGCCTGAGGTATTACAAAAAGCACCGGACTTTAAATCGAAAAAATCAGGTTCGCGTGGGGGTCATAGACGAGGTCGTCGTCGATGAGCAAGATGACCACGATCTGTGGTCTGCATGCCGTGAAGTCTGCGCTGGATGCTGATCCCGAGAAGGCGGTGACTTTATGGCTGGATCGTAAGCGTCGTGACAAGCGCATGCAGTCTATTCAGGAAGTCGCGCAACGTTCTGGTGTCTCTGTCGAATATGTAAATCGTGATGCCCTTGATGAACGAGCCGAAGGGCAGGTGCATCAGGGTGTGATACTCATGACGAAGGCCAGCGGGCTTTTTCATGAACAGGATATTGAACAATTACTGGAACAGGCAGGAGCCAACCCTCTGGTCCTGGTGCTGGATGGTGTGACTGATCCACATAATCTGGGTGCCTGTTTACGTACGGCTGATGCGGCTGGTGCAGCGTTTGTCGTAGCGCCGAAAGATCGTGCCGTGGGTTTGAATGCGACGGTAAGAAAATCAGCCAGTGGTGCCGCCGAGCGTCTGCCTTTTGTACAGGTGACCAATCTATCTCGTACTTTGAAGCAATTGCAGCAAGCCGGGTTATGGATAACCGGTACCGCGATGGAAGGTGAGTCGTTGTATCAATCAGACCTAACAGGCCCACGTGTGATTGTGATGGGTAGTGAAGGTAAAGGTATGCGTCGTTTGACGCAGGAACATTGCGATCAACTGGTGCATATTCCCATGCAGGGCAGCGTAGAAAGTCTTAACGTTTCAGTGGCAACAGGTGTAGTATTATACGAAGCAGTGAGGCAGAGAATTTTATAGCAAGAAATCTGTCTATTATTTGTACGATTAGATGGAAGTTGTACCCGCATGAAGCTCAATGGAATGAACATCAACACCAAAAGCCATATCAGTGATGAGGAACGCACCTATGCGACCTGGATGCACATTGCTGGGCTCAGTGGCTATCTTATTCCAGTGATTGGGAATTTCCTGGTGCCGTTGATTCTCTGGTCGCTTAAACACAAAGACTCACACTATATTGATCAGCAGGGACGGGAAGTAATGAACTTCCAGCTGACGATCTATTTTTATTCCATTTTCACCTGGATTTTCACCTTCTTATTGGTGGGCTGGCTATTTGTACCCGTGGTGTTTTTATTGCATCTGATCGGTACGATTATGGGGGCGGTGCGAACCTGGGAAGGCAAGATTTTCCATTATCCAATCACTTTTCGGCCGATTCGTTCCGCCTGAGACTATAAATCCCTGTTTTCAGGGTAGATTCCATTGATTCCATCGCAGGCATTCAGTAGAATCCGCGCCCGCTTATGGGGTTTTGAGCTGTTTTAGTCCAATACCCTGATGTTTAACTCCTTGTCTTACTGGCGCCACTACATTGGCGAACAGAAGGCATAATCCGTAGGGAGATGTTGTGAGACACTACGAAATCGTGTTTCTGGTCCACCCTGACCAGAGTGAGCAGGTTCCTGCTATGGTTGAGCGTTATCGTTCAATGATCGAAAATGATGGTGGCGTTGTCCACCGCCTCGAAGACTGGGGTCGCCGTCAGCTGTCCTATCCAATTGCGGACGTTCATAAAGCGCACTACATTCTGATGAATATCGAATGTGAGCAAGGCCCAATTGATGAACTGGAAAGTGCTTTCCGTTTTAATGACGCTGTTATTCGTAACATGATTATGCGTGTTAAGAAGGCTCAAACTGCAACTTCTCCGCTAGCTAAGGAAGAAGATAAAAGTGAGCAAGCCGCTCCTGCTCCTGCCGCTGAAAAGGCTGAAACAGCCTCAGCTGAAGCTTAAGAACATTCGAGGATAGTTAAATGAGTCGTTTTTTTCGTCGTAAAAGATATTGTCGTTTTACCGCTGAAGGTGTTGAAGAGATTGATTACAAGGATCTCGACACACTGAAAGAATATGTTACTGAGACTGGCAAAATTGTACCTAGCCGTATTACTGGTACCAACGCCAAGTATCAGCGTCAGCTGGCATCAGCTGTGAAGCGTGCCCGTTATCTCGCATTATTGCCTTATAGCGACGCACATAAATAAAATTTTATGTTTAAAGCCCTTGCCGGTTGGGTTTTAGCTAGGCGCACAAACGCGCTGGTTTCGACCAGCGGCTTTACGATATTGGGGATGGTGTTTCCGCCCCTGATATTAATCGGTTTTGCCTCGTTGGCTTTAGTTGCTTTGCGGCGGGGTATGAAGGAAGGCATTGCGATTGCCGTTGGCAGTAGTCTCTTCCTGGCGATACTTACTCTGATTGATAATCGGGGTATGTGGCTTGACCTGGTGGTGCTTCCGCTGTTGTGGTTTTTAACAGTGGGCATTGCAGAGGTTTATCGACGGTTTGCTGCAACCGCCTTGATGGTTAATGTGGCAGGTCTGGTCGGTGTTGTTATCGTGGCTGGTACGTATCTGGTTCTGGGTGATCCTGCAGCACATTGGGTCACGTTACTGGATCAATATGTTCGTCCGGTACTATTGCAGGCGAAGGTAGTCAAAAATGAGGCTGACCTTGATCCATTGATCAAGGTGATGTCACAGGTACTGACAGGTGGTATGGCGGCTTTTGCCAGCGTACTGATTATAGTTAGTACCTTGATTGCTCGCTGGTGGCAGGCGATGTTGTTTAATCCGGGTGGTTTCCGGGAGGAGTTTTATCAGCTCCGTCTAGGTCGAGTTCCGGCCTGGGTGATGTTGCTGTTAATCGCAGCATCTTTGGTCGGTGAATTTTCACTGACAACCGATCTGGCAACGGTCGTATGGATACTGTTCTTCTTTCATGGAATGGCAGTAATTCATAGTCTGATCTCGCAGGTTGGAATGAGTGCAGGCTGGCTGGTGAGTATTTATATGCTGCTGGTATTAATGCCGTACTATGCGAGCCCGGTAATTTCAGGGCTTGGATTTATGGATACATGGTTTGATTTTCGTGGCCGTTTACAGCGTAAACGTGAGACTGAAGTCAAACCAGAAGATGATGAGGATGATCCTCGTCAGGATTAAGCGGGTAGAGCGGTTTCTACCTTAATTAGGAATACTGAACAGACTATTAAATCGGGATGTCGTTATGGACGTTATATTGTTAGAAAAAGTAGATAACCTGGGTAATCTGGGTGAGAAGGTTGCAGTTAAGCCGGGTTATGCACGTAACTTTCTGATCCCAACTGGCAAAGCGAAATTTGCTACTGAAGCAAATATTGCTGAATTTGAAGCAAAGCGCGCTGACCTGGAAAAGCAGGCTGCAGAAGCAACAGCTTCAGCTGAAGCTCGTAAAGCTAAGATCGAAGGCCTGGGTACTGTCAAAATGATTGCGAAAGCAGGTACTGAAGGAAAGCTTTTCGGTTCTATCGGCCCACGCGAAGTTGCAGAAGCAATTACAGCAGCGGGTGCGGATGTTGAGAAGAAAGAAGTTCGTATGCCTGAAGGCCCAGTTCGTACTGTAGGTGAATTTCCAATCGGTTTGCATCTACACAGCGATGTTGATCTTGAAATCACTTTAGCGGTAGAAGCTGAAGAATAAGATAAGACTTCAACGTTAAGTTGTTCTTTTAAAAGCCGATGCTTATGCATCGGCTTTTTTTATGCCTGAGATTTACTTCATAGAAATAAAATTTTATTTCTCAACAATAGAAAAAACTCGCCCTATATTAGGAGTCAGAGATTCTTTTTGAACGCCTAAAACAATACAATGGCGAACACATAAAACAGGCTCAAAAACGATATAACTTCCTGTGACAGAACCACACCTAACTCCCGTTGAAGACTACGAACCACCGCCGATAGATTATGCGTCCGAAGCTGAGCCGCGTTCGCTGCGTGTACCGCCGCATTCCATCGAAGCGGAGCAGTCTGTTCTGGGCGGTCTCATGCTGGATAACCAGTCATGGGATAAGATCGGTGACAAAATCACCGAAGAAGATTTTTATCGCGCCGATCATCGACAGATTTTTCGCACGATTGCCGAGCTTGCCGATCACAATAAACCATTCGATGTCGTCACATTATCAGAACGTCTGGAAAGCCGGGGCGAGCTAGAAGCTGTTGGTAATCTAGCCTATCTGGGTACACTTGTTAGCGAGACGCCGAGTTCAGCGAATATCGATGCCTATGCGGATATTGTGCGCGAGCGTTCAGTGCTACGTCAGCTCATCTCAGTTGGAACCGATATCGCCAACAGTGGTTACCAATCCGAAGGGCGCAGTAGCCGTGAGTTACTGGACAAGGCCGAACAACACGTCTTTCATATCGCCGATCAAAGTGCACGCGGTAAACAGGGTTTCAAGGCACTGCCATCATTACTGACCGATGTCGTTGATCGCATCGATATGCTCTACAACCAGGACAGCGCCATCACAGGTCTGCCGACTGGATTTGATGATTTTGATGAGCGTACCTCAGGACTGCAGTCGGGTGATCTTGTGATTGTTGCCGGTCGCCCTTCAATGGGTAAAACATCATTTGCTATGAATATGGCAGAGAATGTTGCGATTAAAACCAAGAAAACCGTCGCTATCTTTTCCATGGAAATGCCCGGTGAGGCACTCGCCATGCGTATGGTGGCATCTCTGGGTCGTATTTCTATGCAGAAGATTCGTACCGGTAAGCTCAGTGAAGAAGACTGGCCACGTGTAACATCAGCCGTCTCTTTACTTGCTGAAGCACCTATCTATATCGATGATGGCTCGGCTTTAAGTCCTACTGAGATACGCGCGCGTTGTCGTCGTATTAAGCGTGAACATGGTTTGGGCATGATCGTGATTGACTATCTGCAGCTGATGCAGGTTCATGGTAGCAGTGAGAACCGTGCGACAGAGATTTCTGAGATTTCTCGTGCATTGAAAGGTCTTGCCAAAGAAATGGATGTACCTGTTATTGCATTGTCACAGCTGAACCGTTCACTGGAACAACGTCCCAACAAACGTCCGGTCATGTCGGACTTGCGTGAATCGGGTGCGATCGAGCAGGATGCGGATTTGATTGTCTTTATCTATCGAGATGAGGTCTATAACGAAGATAGTCCAGATAAAGGCATGGCTGAAATCATTACCGGTAAGCAAAGAAACGGGCCGATTGGTATTGATCGTCTGACATTTCTGGGACAGTACACGCGCTTTGAAAATTTTATACCTGAAGTGTATACCGGCGGCGGAGAAGAGTATTGACGCCCAATGCTGTCGCGCGCATCGATACAGCCGCACTTCAACATAATCTGCAACGCGTACGAGAGTACGCCCCTTCATCGAAAGTCCTCGCAGTCATTAAAGCCAATGGCTATGGCCATGGGTTAGCGACGGTCGCTAATGCATTGAACGATGCCGACGCTTTCGCCGTGGGTAATATTCAGGAAGCCATAGCACTTCGTCAAATAAACCCAACTAAGCCAATCGTTATTTTACAAGGTGCCAGCTCTCAGGAAGAGCTTGAGCTATGTCTCCGACATGATTTTCAGCCTGTCATACATAGCCTGTATCAACTGGATTGTTATGAGCAACTAGCGTTATCTCAGAAAATCACTGTCTGGATAAAAATAGATTCCGGTATGCATCGACTGGGTATGTCTTCTGGTGACTATCAAGTGCTATTGCAGCGAATCGAAAGCATTGAGTCGATTCACAAGCCTGTGACTGTTATGAGTCATCTGGCTTGCGCTGATGAGCCGGCCAATGAACACAATCAGCTACAGATGAATCAATTCAATACCCAGACCTCAGATCATAAGGGCTTACGTTCACTCTGTAACTCAGGTGGTGTGGTGAATTTTCCTGAAGCGCATTTCGACTGGGTACGTCCCGGTATCATGTTGTACGGTATTTCGCCGAACGATGGTCAGGAAGCTGCTGATCAAAATCTGAAACCAGCGATGACGTTAAGCTCAAGACTGATAGCGATCAATCATGTCAAAGCAGATGAAAGCATTGGTTATGGGGCAAGCTGGCAATGCCCGGAAGATATGAAGGTCGGTGTTATCTCCATTGGTTATGGTGATGGCTATCCCAGACATGCACCGAGTGGTACGCCGGTGTTGATCCAAGGGCAGCGTTGTCCATTAGCCGGTCGTGTCTCAATGGATTTATTAACGGTCGATTTGCGTGAATTACCGAATGCTCAGATCGGAGATGAAGTTGTTCTATGGGGAGAAGGTTTACCAATCGAGGACATCGCCCGACACTCGAACACCATTGGTTATGAACTGGTGTGCCGCTTAACGGCACGCGTCAACTTTCAGGTAGATTAGTAATCGATGTCGAGTAAAGCCAAAGTCCAGTATACCTGTACCGAATGTGGAGCTGTTGCGCCTAAGTGGGCAGGACAATGCGGTGACTGCGGTGCGTGGAATACATTAGAAGAGTCGTCTGTCGTGCCCAAGAGTGCTAGCAATGTACGCCAGTTTAGCGGCTATGCCGGCCAGCCGGTTAGAGACAAGGTACAAAAACTCAGTGACATTGAGCCGGAGCGTGTACTGCGATATAGCCTGACGATCGATGAGTTTGATCGCGTATTAGGTGGTGGTCTGGTCGAAGGTTCAGTCGTATTAATTGGTGGTGATCCCGGTATTGGTAAATCAACCCTGTTGTTGCAGTGTGTTGCGTTAGTCTCAAATCAATTAAGTGCCTTATACGTTACCGGTGAAGAATCTCTGGATCAGGTCAGTTTACGTGCTCAGCGTCTGGGTCTGGGTAGAACAGATATGCAGGTACTTTCCGAGACATCGGTTGAAAAAATTATCGATACGGCGCTGCAGGAAAAACCACGTGTACTGGTCATTGATTCGATTCAAACGGTTTATACCGATGGCCTGTCATCAGCCCCTGGCTCAGTAGGGCAGGTCAGAGAAAGTGCCGCACAGTTAGTACGTTTTGCAAAACAAACCGGCTGTGCCTTGTTTCTGGTAGGGCATGTCACCAAAGAAGGTACGCTTGCAGGGCCACGTGTTCTTGAACATATGGTTGATACCGTTCTGTATTTTGAAGGTGATCCCAGCGGTCGTTATCGTGTGATACGCGCAATTAAAAATCGCTTTGGTGCCGTGAATGAACTGGGTATCTTTGCCATGACGGAAGACGGTTTAAAACCCGTCAGTAATCCATCCGCAATCTTTCTCTCACGTCATGAAAAAGAAGTGACTGGCAGTGTCATTATGGCCAGTCGTGAAGGTAGTCGAACACTATTGCTCGAAGTACAGGCACTGGTTGCAGAGAATCATGGTGGTGGTGCAAGACGAGTGACAGTCGGACAGGATACGAATCGTGTCGCAATGTTATTAGGCGTATTGCAGCGTCATGGTGGTCTGGCACTGTATGATCAGGACGTCTTTATCAATATCGTCGGTGGCATGCGTATTATTGAACCAGCCTCTGACTTACCGGTGATCGTTGCTATGGTTTCCAGTTTTCGAGATAAATCGTTTTCAGCAGATACCGTCGTGTTTGGCGAAGTCGGTCTGGCTGGTGAAATCCGTCCTGTCCCCAATGGTGAGGAACGAATTCAGGAAGCTGCGAAGCATGGTTTTAAACGTGTCATCCTGCCGAAAGCAAATATGCCTAGAAAGAAAGAAGCCTACAAGGTTGAACTTATTCCAGTAGTGACTCTGGCGGAGGTCCTTGAGTACACTTAGAAAAACAGGCAGGAGCGATGTCATGCAATGTCCGAAGTGCCAATACGTAAGA
>CALODD010000019.1:0-26304 GCA_942491945.1 uncultured Gammaproteobacteria bacterium
CATTCCCTGCAAACTCCCTGAACGGCACCGCAGGCACCTCCACATGGATATCGATCCTATCAAGGAGCGGCCCCGATATCCTCGAACGATACCGTGCGATCTGCGCGGGCGTGCAGGTACATTCGTGATTGGGATCGCCGAGGAAACCACAGTTGCAGCCATGCGGTACAGAAAGTCAACCAAACCGACCTTCAACGACCATGAGCTGTTTCAAATACATATCAAATAGTTACACCCATTCCGAAGCATCTTTTCAACAACGGATATCCGCTCGAAATCCATTGTTTGGGCGATCTCATTCGTAAAATCAGGATGGATAATGATCTTGAGGTGAAGCAACTTGGAGCTCTTCTGGATGTTGATGAAAACACTGTGATCAACTGGGAGATCCGGGGCATCTATCCCAAAGGAGTCCACCTGAAAAGGGTGGTCGATTTCATTGAAAACCACTCGCATGGAACCAATCTCAAAGGAAAAACTCTGGGGATTGTGTTTTGCAAATAATCGCTTTTATCCCAAACAATCATAACATTCGGTGATCGACTCCGAGCCGCTCGCATGCAGAATTTTTTGTCGATCAGAAAATTGGCTAAAGCAACTGAATGTTAACGCATCCACCATCAGAAATTGGGAAACAGGAAAATCGAAACCTTTACCGGAGTTGAGAGCAAGGGTTATTAAATTTTCGAATCACCGAGTTTTACACAAAATAACATTACCAAATAATTACGGTACGCTGTGGTCGTGAAAAAAAAAAAACAAACTCACCTGTTATGCACCAGCATCGGGGTCAGCATAGTTCTTAGGTATTGTCCATCCCCTGAAGCCAAGGTAGAAAGAGCCGGGCTTACTCATAATAAAACGACTGTCCTCACATAATCATACAGAACTTGAGGCCCCTTGGTCACGAACCAGGCGGTGAGGGGCAGATGTTCAAAATCAAATCGGCGGAGCCTGAATCAAAGTGTGATCATTTACGTAAAATTCATGCTCTTTGTACGTTCATGGCGCTGTCCCCCGGCTCAGTTTAGGGCCTGCAGCAATTCCCCGGTTCTTGTTTCACTCCCATCCTCTGCATTCCCATTAAAGGGGATAATATACGACCAGACCTCGTTCCGGTGGGCATGATCAGTAATGTGGCGCATGGACTCAACCAGCGGACTAGGAAGAAAAGCCTTTTACCCGACACCGCCCCCCTGCGCGACGTTCGCATCAGTTACGATGCAGCCTACAGCGGGCCTGCTCCGCAGACGGTGCCGCCGCAGTCAGCATCGCAACTGTGCTCACCCTCCATGCCCGGCCTGCTAACCTGGAAGCAAGACAAGCCGGAACCCGATGAGACTGTAACGCATCGACGGGTCGCCCCCGCCACGGTAGGCCGCCCGGCAGCGCCCGGCTTTGTTGCCCCAGGAGCCTCCACGCAGAACCTGACGAGCCCGATATCGCCCCTTTCGGATCGATCACTGTTTCCATAACCAATACTCCCATACCAGTCCTGGCACCACTCCGAAACATTTCCATGCATATCATACAATCCCCAGGCATTGGGTGAAAAACTTGCAACAGAAATGGTTCCTCTGCTGTGCTCACCTGTGGGACATCCTGCAAGAGGTTTGTCACCATTATAATTTGCCTGATCTGTTGAAAGACAATTGCCGGTATTATATGCTGAGCTTGTTCCCGCCCGTGCTGCATACTCCCACTCTGCTTCGGTGGGCAAGCGGTAACTACTCCACCCCTCTGTTCAGCTTCCTGATAAATTCCTGCACATTTCCCCAAGAGACCCTTTCAACCGGGCAATCTGAGCCACAATCATCAAAAGCAGACGGGTTACTTCCCATCACCGCTCTTCACTCGACCCTGGGTTACTTCTGTTGTCTGCATATAGTAGGATTCTTGTTAATGTTACTTGATGCTGGGGCTCACTTAATCCCCGATCAGGTTCATCTAAAGGAGAACCCATCATAAATGTTCCGGGCAGGGATATTTACGAAGGTCATACCCAGAGAGTTAATCGTGGACTCGCCGGGAGGTGGTTCAATAGAACCAGATTCTATAACAAGAGGATTTAGAGTATTCTAAAGTTCCACCTATATAGTTCTTGCTGCAGAGTATCCCCAGTAAAAACTGTAAACACCTTTGGTAAGGGGATCAGGAAGATGAACCGAAATTTTCTCGGTTTCACTGAGCGAATCTCTTGTCAAGTATGCTGATATTCCCTCTAATGTTCCATCCCATTTCTGAAATTCACCGCCTTCTGTTAGTTGAAATGCTCCATCATTAATTCCGCTTTCTGCTATGTAAGCAAGCACAAAAATATCGGCAAGCAATCCCACATCGTTAATATCTGGGCTGATAGACAAATCAAGGTATACCTTCTCATCAGACTCAAATATGTTCTGACTATTTCCACCCGGTTCAGCTGAAGCGACTCCTGAAAATTCAGCGGGCTTTATTATTTTTTCAGGAATCGTAAAGGTCGTATCGTCGTAAAATAAGACTTGTGGGTCGAAAAGAGAAACGCTTAAAAGCGCATCATATGGCCCTGCCGGAAGAAATCCCAACTCCTCCAACGGCACTTCAAGTAAGGGTGTGGAGAGAGGCTGAGCTTAGTGGATTGGCCTCTTTAGTAAATGCCATCGTATTCAAAGCTGACAAAGCTATTGTTGCGCTTGAGTGGTTTATTTGATCATTATATGAATTTGGTGAATTCAAGTTGAGCGTATAATCAAACAGAAGGCTATCATCTTTTATTGACCAAAATAGTTCTGGTTCAACATTACGCTCATAGGTTCGGATAGTGTTTGTGTAATAACTAGAAGAGTGGGAACCGAAAATGGTTGCAAGCTCGGAACATCGACTGACGTGATTGAAATTCTTTTTACACTATTATCATCCTCGATACGCTCAAAGGTTATAATATTACCATTTTGCATTGGAGTTATTGAGGTTAATTCCTCAGCTGTCATATATGGCTGCTGTGAGATTGAGCCAAGGGGTACCATAACTTGGGAACTTGCGTGACAGGATCGAATTGATGACGGATGTGGAATATTTGAAGGCCGTTGCTTACTTGTGCAAGACTCCCAACTAGTGAACGAGGTGCACCAATCGTGTAGACCATCAGATTGTCTACATCAATGTTAGGGTGAGCTGCGAGATACACTGCGGCAACATTCACAGCCGCGCCACCAAAGAGAATGCCCAGCAAAAAAAATTTCCAGTTGTGGAAACTGGCCTTGGTGTCACATTGGTCAGGGAATTGTGAGTTTCTCTGTACTCGATTTCATTGAATATATTCTTGCCAAATCCGCGAAAACCTGACATGAAAACATTATCAACTTGTTTACCATTCTGTTGCAAAAATTGATTAAGGCAGGTATTAGAAAGCACATCTTCAGGAATTGTGAACTGCGCGCTTGCATCCGTTAACCAATCATTTTTTTCTTGAGTTCCTCTAGCAATAACATAATCAATTTCATCTTTCCTAGCGATATAAAATTCAGTTGAAATCCCATCCATGTCTAAGTAAAACAGGTTGTGCTCCCCAAACAACCTGGTAAATTCAAAGCCGGAAGCTACCAAAATGGGTTCGACAAATTCTTTATTGTAATAGGACAACTGAGATAAAGCGGATGCCACTAAAGCCGTTGTTGGACTGAAGGTAGAGGAAAAAGCGACCTTTTCGACTAAGAATGTCCTTAATTGTTTGTTCAGGTTCAAAAATTATCATGCCACTGTTTGTAGCCCCACTATACACGTCACCGTTGGCGAGTGTGAACGGCTCTCCTTCAGGTGAAATCACAAACCCATCCATAAGAGGAGCATGCTCTATTTTGCAAAGGCCGATTCCGCTGTATGATATTTGTGAAGTGCCTAACATGGTGCAAGAAATTGAATCTATTTTAATAGGCTTTTCATCATCAATGAAAGTTTCCCATATCTCTCTCTGAGAGGTACCATACCCATCGGGAGTAGTAAACGTACCCACCCCTAAATACCCTCCTCGTAGCCTAACCCAAAACAAGAGGGCACATCTAAAAATCCATTTAAGTCGCGCTAGCTGCGTTGCTGCCAAGCTCAAAATGCTCATGTATTGCATATACATTGCGCTTTTTCGCTCGACAGCGCCTTGCCATCATCGGCTTAACTGAATTTTTAGACGCACCCTCGATTTTCCGAAAGAGTTATACACAGGGGGCAATATGAATTTCGAATCATTCAGCGAAGCGCAGAATTTCTTTATCTGGTCGGCCTTCGTCATCGCTTTCATCATGGGAGCGGTCGTTAATAAAACTAATTTCTGCACCATGGGTGCGGTCTCTGACTGGGTCAATATGGGTGATACCAGCCGCTGGCGTTCATGGTTACTGGCAATCACAGTGGCGATTATTGGTGTCATGGTTCTTGAAACCATGGGCCTGGCAACTCCAGGTGATTCATTCCCGCCTTATCGTGGCGGTGATTTGCTCATTGCTGAACATATTCTGGGTGGTCTGTTATTCGGTATCGGTATGACGCTGGGTAGTGGTTGCGGTAATAAAAACCTGATTCGAGTCGGTGCGGGTAATATTAAATCGCTGATGGTGCTCGCGATTATTGGTGTGATTGCCTATTACATGGTCAATCCATTTCCTGATAGCGATGCAACGTTAATGTCAGCGCTGTTTTACGACTGGATTCGCCCGATGTCGATCAATGTCGGCACTGCTTCCGATATCGGCACCGTGATTTCTGCAGAAAATTCCAATACCGTTCGTCTCGTAGTTGGTGGCATTTTGTCGCTGGCATTACTGGTATACATCTTTAAATCATCAGAATATCGCTCTTCTTTCGATAATGTCTTAAGCGGCCTTGTCGTAGGTATCGCAGTAGTTGCCGCATGGTATATCACTAGCAACGTGGCACTGGTTCAGGACGAAGAAAGCTACAATCTGCGTACCTATGTGCAGGAATGGGAATTCCTGGCAGAAGATGCAGAGATTGAGCCGCCAGCGGATAGTCGCCCACTTGCTGCGCAGTCCTATACCTTTATCAATCCAGTCGGCCAGATATTCGGCTACGCCAGTTCAGGCTTTGATCGCGCCGTACTGACATTTGGCATACTGGCGGCATTTGGCGTGATTGCCGGTTCACTATTCTGGGCGCTAGTCAGTAAGTCATTTCGTATTGAATGGTTTGCGTCCTGGCGAGACTTTGGTAATCATTTTATCGGCGCAGTCCTCATGGGCTTTGGCGGTACGCTGGCCCTGGGATGCACGATTGGGCAGGCCGTGACCGGTGTGTCGACTCTGGCAATTGGCTCGTTCCTGACCTTCTTTGCTATCGTGTTTGGTTGTGCAATGACCATGAAAATTCAGCTTTATAAGATGGTTTATGAAGAAGATGCATCATTCTTTTCCGCATTTATTACGGGTTTGGCAGATATGAAAATGCTGCCATCTTCGATGCGTAAACACGACGCGGTTTAGATGGCTTAGATCGGGGTAGCGATGTAACGTTTTAATTGATGGCCTGATGGTATGAATCGATATTTTTAGGTTGTAAAATCACAAAATAGTGTGAATTATGGCTATTAATATGCTATTTTTCATAAAATATTGTGAATAATGTATGAAAATATGGATCAAGATAATGCGTTAGGTGAGCGTCTGCGCGCTGCGCGTAAAAAACAATTCCCCAACGATGACCAGAAGGCATTTGCGCTGCGTATCGGTGTCAGCATCAACACCTATAACCGTATGGAACAGGGGTATCTTAATGTTGCCATAAAGCATTACCGTGAGGCTGCGCGGGTGTTGCAGCTGCAAGGCCCTTTTGATGAGCTATTCACTTTAACCCCCAGCCTGTTCGATGCCTAAGGCAAACTACGATCTTTACATCAATCTACCGGTCACCGGTATGATGTTGATGGGCGAATGCGCAGTGATGGAGTCAGGACGTATTGTTGAAGCAGTCGGATTTCGTTATGCCGAAGATTATTTGCAAAGTGAACAGGCTATAGCGCTTGACCCAGTGCAGCTACCGCTATCCTCGCAGGAATTTGCCCTGCACTGTGATCGAGGTATCCCCGGTTTTCTGGATGACTACCTGCCCGATGACTGGGGTCGGAGAGTCCTGGCTAAAAAGGCCTATTATAAGCAACGGAAAAAATATGACGCCAATAGTGTGATCGACACATTGAGCCTGATAGGGGAAAGTCGTATTGGTGCTATTAGCATCGTAGAAAAACAACAAACACCCAATTACGCAGCCGGTGCGCCGCTGGCGGAACTGAACCGTGCTGAAGCCGCTGCACAAGCGATAGATCAGGGCGAACTGTCACAACTACCCGACGATGAAATGGCGCTCATTTATCTGGCCAATAGTGGTACAGGTGTTGGCGGCGCACGGCCCAAGGCGCTGGTTAGCGATCATGGCAGACACTATCTCGCCAAGTTTAATCGCCAACAGCAAGATGGCTATAACAACGCCCGTGTCGAGCTGGCGTGCGCCCGTATGGCGCATCAAGCGGGGATCGACATTAAAGTAGAAAACAGTCGTGTCGTCAGTGGTATCAATGGCCGAGAGGCATTACTACTAGAGCGATTCGATATATTGCCCGACGGCTCAAGGGCGCATCTCATCACCATTAACGCACTGTTAAAAGATCCGCAGACCCAACGCGATCATGGCGGTGCATTCCTCTACGACCAGATTCATCGAATCCTGACAGAACACTCGATCAATATCACACAAGACGCAGAACAACTATTACGCCGAATGCTATTTAACCGCGCGATTAACAATACCGACGACCATGAACGAAACTTTTCCTTAATTAACAGCGGCGAAGGCTACCAACTCTCACCCGCCTACGACATGGTGCCAACCCTGTCGCATGGGCAATATCACGCCGCCGGTTATGGCTACAGCACGAATCCACCATCACCCGCAGAGCTTGAGGACAAAGTACGCTATTTTGGCCTGCCTAAACCATTTGTTAGACGCTGTGCCGAACAGGTGGTGACGGCGATAGAACAATGGCCGGAGATAGCCAAAGAAGTGGGAGTAGAAGAATCACAAGCCGAGAAAATCGCTCGATATTTTCATCGTTAGGTGAGGTTAAATGGATTTGAATTCAGAGGATACCAGGATGTTGATTTATCCCGGTATAAACCATCATTGGAAAAATGCCCAGCAATCCTCGAATACCGATGAATTAGCCGAATATCTTATGGCGCAATGGATCAGAGCCTATAAGACAAGTTGCCAGACGACAGAGACAGAAATCATTGAAACGCATTACGAAGGTTATGCCTATCTATTCGACATCCAACTGGAAAGACTGATAGCGGCATGGGGAATAACGCAGGGTAAAAACCAAAGTCCGCGCGACGCCAGTCGTATGCAGGGTAGCCCATTAGGTGCTGGTGAAGGCTATCACCGTGGTCATGCTATTCCACATAGCATGGGCGGCGGGCTGGATATTAATCTGGTGCCGCAACGTGGCGCACTGAATATTGGTCAGTTTCGTGTGCTGGAAAACCGTGCGGTCAAAACATCGGGGTCGTTTTACTTCACTTATTGGGAATACGCTATTGATGACAGTCAAAAACCATCAGCTGTGCAGCAGGGGTTATTATGTCCGAGAGAGGAGGCAGATATTCGGTGGTTTGAGAATTAGAATTTTGATTTTTGATCGTTCCCACGCTCCAGCGTGGGAACGCATCCATGATGCTCCGCGTCGATGGTTGGGCGATCATTCTGAGATCGTGCCTATGAGTTACATGTAGACTATGCTACCAGTGAATTTCATACCTATTAAGATTAATAGTGATAGAGTTGGCTGTATTAATTTTAATATGAATGTGAAAAATTAAATCCACATCATGAGTCGCCCCCGTCACTTTGATAACACCTTTAATCCAGCTGCCTGGCAGGGCTTTCGCGCTGCTCAATGCCCGAAGGAAGAAGATGCATTTCAACAACTTATTGGTGATGCGCTAAAAGATGAATTTTTTGATCATGCATTTGTTGCGCCGACTCTCGGTAGGGATGGCAGTATTGACGCATGGGTTGATCGTAATACCTTAGCCAGGGATCACTTTGTTGAATTTTCATTTCCGCTGATTGTTGAGTGTAAACAACATGATAACAACGCTAAAGATTTACGAAAAAACATCACGCAAGGTTGGGAATCTGTTAGGAAAAAGCTAGAAGAAAAAGCAGCGGCAGGTTGGCAAGGAAATTATGCGCCATGGAAAACGGCGCAGGGATACCTTTATTGTATTAGTGCACGTTTCGCTAGTGCTCAGGAAAAGACTGACCTACATCAAAAAATCTATACATTTTTTGAAAGCCTGACAGAAGAACAACGTCCCAATTTTCAACGTGAGCAGATACGCGTCTGGGATTGGAATGACCTGACGCATTGGCTACGAACCTCAGGCAGAGTGAGCGATGACTGGCTTGGCATTGATTTAGAAGACCTCGAAGACCACGGTGCTTATCGTAGGCGTTTAACGCAGTTAGATCAGAGTTTTCACCGTTATCTACTCGCTGAAAAATTGCCATTCGTTGAGCCTGATATTGATGATTTGTTTCACCCTGAAAAGTTATTAAAACGCCTTGCCTCGTGTGAAAATATCGTCTTGGTGGGTGATGGTGGTGTGGGTAAAACCCGCACGGTATTTGAAGTCGCAGAACAGGCACATAAAAAAGGCTGGCGCGTATTACACCTACGGCCATCCGAGGCGGGTGTCGACTTACGTGCACTGAGCGATGAGTTATTGCGCCATGCGGGCAAGACGCTCGTCACGGCTGATTATATTGACCAGTTTCGAGATTTTGATGCTCGTTACTGGATGCATAGCTTAATTCCCGAAGCACAGCAACGGGGTGTACAGATTGTCCTATTGGCAAACGCACGCCCACTTGCGGCCAGTCAAATATTGCCACGCCTAACGCAAGAAAACCTGTTTACGATCGTTGAAATGCAGCCGACGCCTGGGCAACGAGAAAACGTTAATCGCCAGATTGAAGCGGTGATTTGTCCACAGGCGATAAAAACCATGGGGGCAGCGAAAGTGCAGGCGCTGTGCGGCTCACGGCCGATTATTGCCATGTTTATTGCGCGTGAACTGGAACGCCTGATTAACGCAGGAAGTTCTATCGATGAAGCCTTGCCACGCTCAGGTGACTTAAGTGGCTGGATCTTAAAACGGCTACAGGAAGATGAGTTATTAGCTAATGTACCAGCCTCTATCTGGCAGCCATCAGCGTCCCCATCGCCGATACTGTGTGCGGCTACGGTGGCCCTGATTGGCAGTCCAATGTCTAGAGAGGAATTGATTGAAGTACTCACGGCGACTTTAAGCGTACTCGCTACGCCGTCGCAGATTCAGCCCGTAACCATCATTAATGTTTTACAAAAAGGCGGTTGGTTAGAAGAAGCGGATTTCCTTTTACGTACGCCACACGATGCGGTGGCGGATGAAATCTTGCAAAGTACCCTGGCGCATCATCTTCATGTGCTGCCTGCATTGTTTGCCAGCGCAGGTAAAGGGCGACCACTAGGGCGTTTTGCAACCTGTTTGAGTCGTTTAGCCGGTCAGCAAAACAGGCATAGTGAAGCTATTCTTGCGCGCGCTGGGCAATGGCTGAACGATGAGGCGACTAGTCTGGCAGATCAGTTGCTTACAGCGGAACCTGACAAAGCTGCCTATGCTTTAGGCGCTGTCTTGAATTGTCCTGTGCTCGATCAGGTCGCGTTAGCGGTATGGCCACAATTAATCAACCCGTGGTTAATGAATTATGCACAACATCCTGGAGCCAGACATCTCCTGTTTCGTGGGTTTAAGCAATTACCAGAACAAGCGGTGTACCGGTTACGCGATGTGTCTTTTATCTGGCTAAAGTCTAATGTCAGGCTGTTAGAAGCCGGTTTTGTCCTTGCGCCCTTATTAGCCTGGTCTTCGACTGAGCTAGGTGATGAAGAATTTGAATTACGTCAAAAAACATTGGTATGGATGGAGAAATACCCCTTGCAAACTGAAACCGAGTTTGTGCTTGCAACTTTTCTCGGTTGGTCAGCGGAACGTCTGGGAGAAGACGAGACCAGATTGCGCCAGGTCAGCATGGCATGGTTGGATGAATATCCCTTGCTAGCTGAAACACAGTTTGTGCTTTCAGCTTTTCTCGGTTGGTCAGCGGAACGTTTGGGCGAAGACGAGACCAGATTGAGTCAGATCGGCATGGCATGGTTAGAAAAATATCCCTTGCAAGCTGAAACGCAGTTTGTGCTTTCAGCTTTTCTCGGTTGGTCAGCGGAACGTCTGGGCGAAGACGAGACCAGATTGCGTCAGATCGGCATGGCATGGCTGGAAAAATACCTCTTGCGAGTTGAAACGCAGTTTGTGCTTTCAGCTTTTCTCGGTTGGTCAGCGGAACGTCTGGGCGAAGACGAGACCAGATTGCGTCAGATCGGCATGGCATGGTTAGAAAAATATCCCTTGCAAACTGAAACGCGGTTTGTGCTTTCAGCTTTTCTCGGTTGGTCAGAGGAACGTTTGGGTGAAGACGAGACCAGCTTGCGTCAGATCGGCATGGCATGGTTAGAAAAATATCCCTTGCAAGCTGAAACGCAGTTTGTGCTTTCAGCTTTTCTCGGTTGGTCAGAGGAACGTCTGGGCGAAGACCAGGCCAGATTGAGCCAGATCAGCATGGCATGGCTGGAAGAATATTCCTTGCAAGCTGAATCGCAGTTTATGCTTTCAGCTTTTCTCGGTTGGTCAGTGGAACGTCTGGGCGAAGACGAGACCAGATTGCGTCAGATCGGCATGGCATGGCTGGAAGAATATTCCTTGCAAGCTGAAACGGGGTTTGTGCTTGCAACTTTTCTCGGTTGGTCAGCAGAGCGTTTGGGCGAAGACGAGACCAGATTGCGTCAGATTAGTATGGCATGGTTGGACGAATACGCGACTGAAAATGAAACTGATTTTGTGCTTACGTCTTTCCTTGATTGGCCCTCGGAACGTTTAGGCTCGCTTGAAAGCGAATTGATCAGATTCTCGTTAGCCTGGTTAGAGAAATTCGGTACTTCAATTGATGCAGATTTTATACTGAACAAAGTGTTGTTGAATCCGTTGCTTACGGGTGAACAGCGTTATAAATTAAGTGGTCGAGCCCTGGAGTTGGTCAAAGAGCATGAAGACATTGGGGATGAATCTCATTTATTGAAAACTTTATTACAGCTGATATTTCAGTATCGAGGGATAAAGTCTGAGAATAGTATTATAACATTCGTTTTTGAGTGGTTGGACCGACACCAAATTCATCCAGAAAGATTTATGGTGATCTCGCGATTATTAGGCGTCGTGTGGCTGCCAGATAGGGTTTGGTTGGCTCTGGCTAAAACGGGATTAAAAGAACTGGAGACTCGGAATGCCGATAAACTGGATAACTTCGTGCTCATAAGCATCGCCCGGCAGCTATGGGGGCTGGAGAAGGTCGATCAAACACGCTGGTTACAACTTTCCTGTCGTTGGATAGCAGAAAAATCCAATAGGGAAAACTGTTATCAATTTTTAAATATTTATCGTGAAGCGGATATTTTTGGTGTTCCAGATGACATAATGGCTAAACTCAATGAAGCCTATTCTCGACGTTTTAATATCGAGTACGAGTATTAGTTGATGGTCTGTAGCAAATAAGCAAACAGGAGAAACAAGGGTGTCCGGTCTTGCTTTTTGCTTGTCGTCAAAAATCGCACAACCCTAAATTCGTCAAAGCACGAAGCCTATCAGCTCGATACTTACATAACCCTCAGGCCATGGCAGTGGACATTTGCATAAGACCTGGTACTGAGAAGGTCCACCAGAATTAGTTCTAGCTACTTCAACATTAACTTTGTCTGCCCCGGATAATTAAATGCTTTCTCACATTTGATGTAGCTATAGTAAATTTCTGCATCTGCCATGTTGAGAAGGCTGTTATCGCGTGATTTTCAGATATGATCGATAGTTATTGGCAAATCTGGAGTGATCGATCAGGTGATGGCTATGTCATTTGAATCAGTGATGAATAATTGTTTATCAGGCTTGCCTTTCCGCGCTGAATCATTAAACTGCCGCCTCTGGTTTTGGTCGGCAGACCATGGTCAAAATGGGGCATTAGCTCAGTCGGTAGAGCAGCTGACTTTTAATCAGTTGGTCGCAGGTTCGAATCCTGCATGCCCCACCATTTTTTATCTTTAAAATCAGTGAGATAGGAAATATTTTCATTCATGAATCTCCATGAATTGTATGTGGTTCTACCTCGGTGCTACCTTTTAGCGGTGTTAAACAATTGTTAAAAGGAAAAAAAGCATGCATACACCAATTATTTCATCCAAGCAGGCAAAGCAAGCACGTATTGAACTTGGTTTATCTCAAGGCAAGGTCTCTACTGATCTTGGCATTAATCGTTCATATCTATCGCAATTTGAATCGGGTAAGTATCTCTTTTCAGACAACGATCTGAACAAAATTAAAACTTACTACTCAGAAAATGGCTTTGAATTTCCAGAGTTGGCTGTAGAGCTAGATGGTGAATTCCCTGATATTGATTCAGAGCCGCCCTGTCGTGTAATTGATGGTTTTGTAGTGCCTGATCATATGTTTGAAGATACGGTGGAAGAGCTTCTTTCAGAGTACGCAGAAAATAAGGCTGAGATAGACGGCATTGCGTCTGAGCCGGTTAAGTCAGGATTGATTTTCTCGATAGATCATGAGCATTGCGAGAGTCGCTTTATGCGCGTCATAGAGCTAATGGCACGAAATTACACGCTGATTGAATCAATTCAAGGTCATGCTGTACTACTTCCCTGTTCTCCAGAGGATGCAGAAGAAAACCCTGCGTCCATGGGGGAGTATATTGGGCAAAGGCTAAATGAGATTTTTGGTTATCAAGAAATGGTGGTCTAAATCAGTAACAATGCTAAGGAGCCCAGAAAGCTGGGCTTCTTTAGTCGCCATTACTCCATGTTTCACGAATCCAATTGAATTTGTCATCAGATCCAAAACCTGACCAGCCTTTAGCGTTATCAATTTGCATAACTAAAGTAGTTAAACCTGGAGCTAATTCTTGAACTTTGTCTCTAAGCATTTGCGTGGTAAATTCTTTTGAAACATCTGTTATCAGCCATACATCATTGAACCAATGCCAATATCCCACTGAACGTTCGTGTTTAAAATAATTGGTAATTGTATCTTGTTGTTGTTTTGTTGCTCGATCAACAAATATTGCAAAACGGCCCTTCATTTTTCATTTTCCTGATCAACCGTGATTCCCTTTGTTCCCGAATTAGCATCGTCGTGAATCTCGGGGTTATGAAGGCCTGTTAAGTTATCACCTACCAGACCACGTTCTATCGCCATTTTGGATAATGTATATGTCTCCGATCTCAAAGAGTCTCGATCTGTGAATAACAGGAAAATGTAGGCGATTAGGAAAACTAAAAGTACCAACCCCAATGCGCCGGTAACCAAGTACAACAGCCATTCAGGCGTATTTACGAATACGCACACAGGCAGGGAAACGAGAAGCATTGCCATTAGCCACTGTAGAGAATGCAAGGCTGTAGACTTTGCTCCCTTGGCACTGGCTTCGGCAAAAAAGCTATGCATAAAGCTTGCCATTACATTCTCCTCTCAGATGGCCATGTGATGAATAATATCCAAGCGGTCTGTGCATCAAGTAACTCATTGTAGAACATATACAAACAAGATATTAATATCTTGTAGAGAGGTAAGTCTGAGGGATACTACATTTTTGTTTCAGGATAGTACATGCCCCATGAACATTGTTGAACGATAAAATTTAAGTTATTTTGAGTTCATCAATACTCATTGTCTTTTAGGGGTAGCGCATGATAAAGCCAGACTCTCAAGGTCTTTATTTGCCGATCACACCGAGCGCAGAAGAAATCCGATATCAACGTTGGGTAGTTGGTGGATTAACGAAAGAGGAAGCAGCTGATTTATGTGACGTAGCTAAAAGCACCTGGTATCGATGGGAGTCAGGTAGTGGTGAAATGTCGCGTACAGCATGGGCATGGTTTCGTCTCATGACGTCTGGAGGTGATCTCTCCAGTATGCATAAAGATTGGGAAGGTTGGTCTTCCTTTCGTGGGCGCTTAAAGTCACCGGGAGGGGATAAATTTACGGCTGGACAGATTCTAGCTATTCCGTATATGCAGCAATGCATTGCATCGTACAAGGATGAGGCGACTAAATTAAGGTCAGAGATCAGTGAACTCGAAAACCGCCTAGAGAGGCTGCTAGATGGTGGTATAGCTAGGGATGCTCAAAAATATGAAAAACTTAAAGCCCTTGTTGACGAATTAGAAAATGATGAAGCAATAGCTGCCCGTGCTACAGATGAAGCGAATTCAAAATCTTATTTAAATGCTTGAGGCTAAATTCATGTGGGTTCATGAAAATAATTTATCTCAGAGGTACTAGAGAACGGTAATTCAGGGATTGGGTGACTTAGGGTTTCAGATGAGTTTCCCAGCGTACAGTTATTGACAGGACTCCAAGGTGCGCTGTCGCGCACTTTCCTTTTCAAAAAACTCCATTCGTGGATACGGGAAATAACCCGAAATAAACCAGCCATTATCCCTTTGGTAACAGGCTGTTTAATTTCCCCATATTTATTTGTTTCTGTTGTTTCCTCTTTATAAAGGGAAACAATCATTTTCTTTCTTGGTTGTTTAATACCGCCCATAGACTGTATGAATGCAGCCCAGTCGTCTATGTCAGCCGCCCACCATGCAGCGGCAAGCGTTTTAGAGTGGGCAACCTGAGCTCCCCTCAGGCGCCGTAATTCACGCCAAACACCAACAGGAGCGCCACCAATCTGTTGGAATTGCCTAATACCCCAACAAGACGCCCATGCATCTACACGCCTTGCAGCGGTTTTTGCATCTGTGCCGATTAAATCTTTTTCAATGCCGTGGCCATCAATGTTTTTTGCAATGTACTTAGCGATGTAGCCTGCAGCACTCCCTCTTTCCCAGTCGATAGCTACTGGTTTAAATCGATGCTCTTTTGCTCCCGGTTCTTCGCCATTGTCAGCTAAAGCGTATTCACTGCAGATACGGCGTACTTGGTCTTTATGTTCTGCATTCATGAATAGCAATAAATGCCAGTGAGGCGTGCTGTCATGTTGTGGCTCAGACACTCGAAATCCATAAATATTTATTTCGTTTCGTTTTAGAGATGCGCGGATTCGAGCCCAAACTTTGGATAGGTATTTCTGCGCCTGCCTCGGTGTGGTTCCATCGTATTTTATGTTTTCTTGTCCATTCTTAGATAATCGGGCGTGCATGCGAGAGGGACATGTGATTGTGTAAAACTCGCCAATATGCCCAGACTGCTTTGCTATTTCTTCAAAGCCAGCTATCCGCGTCATTAATTCAGACCGTCTGATTTTTGGATTTGAAACCGAAAGCGCCGCCAGCTCTTCAATCGTATATTCTTGTTCTTGCTCATTAATCAGCGTGATTTCTTCCATCATTGAGCGATTACGTGCTTTTTGTTCTTCACGTCGAGCTAATGTTTGATCGCTGCAGTAAGGGGAATACCCTTTAAGTACCTGGCCTGCTTTTATGGCTGTATCTTCTATTCCACGACCAGTTGTTTTTCTAACTTGTCTTCGCCACCACATAGAGTCACCCATTCGAGCGATTGCTGGTTGATCTTCGGTCTTTTCACAGGGTTTATTTATATTGTGATCTTCGACATATCGATTAATGGCATTTCTAACATCAAGCCAAGTAGCGCCATCGTTATGTTTTAGCCAGTCTAAAGCGTATATACCTGCCAAGTGACTGTGTTTGTTTGCGTAGTCGATAATCTCCTTATCTGACGCAGCTAGTCCTATTGGGAGTTTTTCTCCATTGCTCACGGTCTCACGTATGAACTTATTTGCTGAGGCTCTGCCTTTTTTGTTCATTCTGAATAAAGCAGACCCGGCAACGCCTTGTGCTAAATAATGAGGGAGCTTCTCAAATTGAGCCGCCGCCCAATCAGCCTGCGTGTTATCCCACTGATCATGGCTGTATCCGCCGGAGATAACTGACGACTGCCTTATGTATGTTTCTACTCGATTCATTCACTAGCAACGGTGCGAGAAGAAATGAACTCTTCTACATCAGATTGACGATAGCGAACTAATCGGCCAATTTTTGTATAGGGTAGGTTGTAGCGTTTTTCACAGCGCCATACAGCTAAAGTATGTGATGTGACTCCCAACTGATCGGCAGCTTGATCTGGAGTTAGTAACTGTTGGTTGTTCATGTTGTTCATCCTGTTTCATTCGCTTGGTGTGCGAATTAAAGACGGATGTTCAACAGAAAAAAATTGGAAATGTTTCCTGTTTAAAACCGGAAACGTTTCCAGTTTCCCGTTCGGTTTATGTAAAAACCTCTGGAAATAAGTTGGCGAGGACGTTCTCTTGGCTTCCTCTTTTTGGATAAATGCCTTTATCGTGAAGTTGCACTTTCATGGTTTTATCTGATCGTATGTGCAAGTTTTTAATGTAATGTCGGTAAATTTGGTAGATGTGCGCGTAATTCGCTTTAAGCGGATTTAGTATCTCTTTAGCTCGCTTATCAGGTATATCCGCCCGGTCTAGTATTTCTTTTCTGAGCCATTTTGCGGCTTCTTTACGCAAATTTATTTCCTCTGTAGAAGTTAATTCTTCTTTAGGCTTTTGAGAAGTTTGAAGTGTATTAAGAGGGAATTCGGTTTCTTGCTCTATGTTTTTGAGTGTATGTTTCCAAAAGGGGTGCGCCAAACTCAGATTGCTGTTTTTGTACCAATTAATGCAGCTGTCTACTTTGAGGCGTTTTTTTTCAGGGTCTATAGTGGGGTCAATGGTTTCTATGCTGTCGCCTGCATCAGCAACGATACGCTCGTATAGTTGGTCACAAATGATGTCGCCGGTGCTGTTGGAATCGCCTCGATATGCTTTGACTGGTTTGATTCCTCGTAAGAGGCAGGAAAACTGCCATGCAGTCCATGTATTTCTTGTTAGCCAGTCAGTTAATATAGATTTAAAGCGAAAATATTCATCTCGAACTCTGTCTTTATCTTCCTGAAGCTGTTGATGCATAGGCAGGTTCTGCCATCTTGACTCTTCCATTATTTTCTCATTCCAATGGAGTAACTTTTTCAATGCGTTAGTCATATCGCTGTCAGGCATTGTTTTCTTCCACTTGAGGTAGAGAGTGAAGAGTTGCTTTGCTTTTGATCTTTGCAGTGCTGAGTATAAAATCAGTGATCTGTTGCATGGGCTTTCTGAGTCGGTGAACGTCCGTGACAATATATCCCGCCGTGACATCATTCGAATCTTTATGGTTTAAAAGCTGTTTGAGTGCATAAGCCGGAATGTCTAACGATTCGGCAATCGTGATAAACGTGCGCCTCAGGTCATGCAGCGTGAATTCAATGCCGGATTGATCTGTGACCTTTCTCATTTGACGGCGCAGTTCAACAACAGGTTTGTCGGGTTCGTTTCCGGGAAAAACATACTCACTTTCCGAACGTTCTTTTCTGTCTTCTAGAAGTTCAAACAGATAGTCTGATAAGGGTAGGGCGTGGTCTTCGTGGTTCTTCGTGTCCTGTACCGTCAATGATTTATCTTTCAGGTCAATATCTGTCCATTTCAGCCTAAGGGCTTCATTTTTTCGTAAACCGGTCAAAACCATTGTTATCAGTGCGTCTGACACCGTTTCGGCACTGGTGTTTAACCCCTCGTTTTTCAGATTTAACACAGCTTCAAACCAGCTAGGCAATTCATGGGATTTGATGAGCGTTTGACGGCGTTTAACCCGATACCATGCTTTACGCTGAGAGATACCTTTAACCGGGTTATTGGGGAGCAGTGAATTCCCCTCTGCATCTTCGTACTCATAAGAGGCATAGTTCAGAATGGCGCGGAGGTAGCGCATACACTGATTCGCCGTTGCCTCTCCTCGTTCTTTGCCAATCTTTTGGTGGCGTTTGACCACCATGTCTTTGGTGATTTTGATAACCGGTTTTTTCAGCCAGTCGGAAAGGGTGGAGGTAATTACCTGCCGATACTGGCGCTTGGTGTTGTCCTTGATGGTGTTGTTCGTGGTGAGGTAATCATCCAGCGCCGTTTGCAAATTGACAGTCTTAGACTTGGCTATCTTTTTCTGAATCTGGGGGTCATTGCCATTAGCGATTTCATTGAGGATGCCGTAAGCCTTGGCGCGTGCATTCTCGGGTGTCATATCTGGGTAGTGACCAATCGTGATGCGCTTTGGCGTGCCGTTGATCTTCTTGTAGACGTTGAATGTTTTGGTGCCTTTATCCGTGATCGTCAGTTGCAGACCATCCACTTTGGTATCTTTCAGATACAACCGTTTACCCGCTGCAGGTAAGGGCTGCTGATTAATGTTTTGCTTTGTAAAGTTGATTGCCTCGGCCACGGTTCTACCTGTGCTAATATCCGCCTCGTTTTTGGGTGTGAATCCGCCACGAAGATCAGTTGGTCATTTTGGTTCTACCGTGGTGCTACCTTGTAGCGGAATTTCGGTGAATTTTCGGGTAGAACCGTGAAACGTAGGTTAGTGGTAAGTGGTTGTTTTGTAAACCCTTATGAATCGAAATGAATCAGTAGGTAACAGGGATGGATAAAACTTTTAATCAGTTGGTCGCAGGTTCGAATCCTGCATGCCCCACCATTTTTTCCTGCCGCTTGACCCATGTCTTCGAGGCCGCAGGATGAATTTAGATCACCTACAAGCCCATTCTCTTACTTGCATACGCGGCGACCGTCGTCTGTTTTCTGATCTTTCTGTATCACTTAAATCGGGTGAGCTGCTTTATCTTCAGGGTGCCAATGGCGCCGGAAAGACGACATTGCTTAGAACGCTATGTGGTCTGTTCTACCCGGATGAGGGTCACATTAGCTGGAATGGTGACAAGACTCAGAAGGTACAGGATATCTTTAACCAGTCGCTTCTATATATCGGCCATCAGCCTGCCGTTAAGCTGGAACTAACACCGCTGGAAAATCTTCGAATTGCCTGCGCGCTCGATGCTCAGGATGTCGCGGAAGAGTCACTCTGGACAGCCCTTGAAAAAGTTGGTTTGAGGGGCTTTGAAGATTTGCCGGCGAAGATGCTATCTCAGGGGCAGAAACGCCGTGTGAGTCTGGCGAGATTATTTGTCAGCACAGCGCCGCTCTGGGTTCTGGATGAGCCGTTTAATGCACTCGATGTAGAGGCGGTAGAAATGCTGCAGACAGTAATTTCTAATCATATTGCCAAGGGTGGCATGGCGATTCTAACCACTCATCAGGAAGTTCCTCTGACTTCGGGCGAAGTACAGCGTCTGAGGTTGGGGAAGTAGCGCCATGTGGTTTATTTTCAGAACTGTACTTTGGCGTGACCTGCTACTGGCGTTTCGTCGCCGTACCGAAGTCCTCACTGTCTTATTCTTCTTTATTATCGTGATCAGCCTGTTTCCACTGGGGATCGGGGCGGATAAGCAAACCTTGCAGCATATTGCACCGGGCGTTGCCTGGGTTGCGGCACTGTTGGCGTCGATGCTGGCACTGGAGCGATTATTTGCCGGCGATTACCAGGACGGTACGCTGGAGCAAATGCTGCTGACACCGCAACCGCTATCCATTATCGTACTTGCCAAAGTGACTGCACACTGGCTTCTCACTGGGCTGCCGCTGGTTTTGATTTCACCGCTGGTTGCATTGCAGTACCAGTTGGACGACGTACAAATGACGGCGATGATGATCTCGCTACTGATTGGCACACCGGTTCTCAGCATGGTTGGCGCTATTGGTGCAGCGTTGACGCTGGGGTTGCGGGGCGGTGGTATATTGCTTTCATTATTGGTATTGCCGTTGTATATCCCGGTTCTTGTCTATGGTTCTGGGGCGATTTCAGCGAGTGAGCTGATTAATTCACCGCAACAGGCTTATTATATGTTGTTGAGTGCCTTCCTGATTTTGTCTATGGTGCTTGGCCCCTGGGCGGCTTCGGCAGCATTAAAAATTTCACTTGAGTAAGAACATTGGCGATTAACTGGTTTAAATATTCTTCACCGGCGAGCTTTTATCCTCTGGCTGGAAAACTGATTCCATGGTTTGTGGTGCCTACGGTATTACTGATGGTGGGTGGTCTTTATTGGGGCTTTTTTCAGACCCCAGATGTCCTCAGCGATCAAAAAGAGTACTACCGCATTATCTTTATTCATGTGCCGGCAGCATGGATGTCGATGTGGCTTTATGTCGTGATTGCGGGCTGGAGCCTGATTGGTCTGGTGTTTAATACCCGCCTGTCATACATGATGGCGGCAGCGACGGCACCGACGGGTGCTATCTTTACCTTCCTGGCTCTGTGGACAGGTGCTTTCTGGGGCAAGACCAGCTGGGGTACCTGGTGGGACTGGGATCCACGTATGACTTCGGAGCTGATTTTATTATTCCTTTATATCGGCTATATGGCGCTACAGTCAGCGATTGATGATACACGCCGTGCTGATCGAGCTTCGGCGGTATTGGCCATGGTTGGTCTGTTTACGATTCCGATTATTTATTATTCGGTGAATTGTCCCGACCCGAATGAATGCGCTGCACTACATCAGCGCTCATCAATGGAGCAGATTGAGCCAAATATTCTCTGGGCCATGCTGACTATTACGGTTGCTTTCTGGTTATATAGCTTTGTGGTAATTTTCAAACGTGTCAGAACCATTATCCTGCAACGTGAAAAATTCACGGAATGGGTGAACGAATTGCCTGAAGTGAAATCATAGAGATGGGATCAAATTAATGTTAGAGCGCATCATTGCAGATTATGGCTTTTACATGGGCTGGTCGTTTGGTATGACGGCTTTCCTCATGGCTGCCGAATGGGTTTATGCCAATATGGCGCATAAATCTGAACTCAAGCGTTTAAAGCGATTGTCCCGCCTGAAAGAGTCCGAAAAAGCATAGATATTGCTAAATAGTTGGAAGTTGTATGAAACCTAGACATAAACGATTGGCTTTTGCCGCTGTTGCTATCGCCGGTGTGGTTGCGGCCTCTGTTCTGGTGGTGCAAGCCTTACAAAGTAATACCTCTTACTTCTTTTCGCCGACTAAGGTTCATGCCGGAGAAGTAAAGCCAGGAGAAACCTTTCGTCTCGGTGGCATGGTGCTTGAAGAAAGCCTGCAAAAGTCATCAGACAGCCTGGAGTCGACGTTTGTTGTGACCGACAAAGTTCAGCAGGTCAAAGTTAGTTATACCGGGATTCTTCCGGATTTATTCAAAGAAGGTCAGGGCACGGTAGCGAAGGGTGAGCTGGGTGATGATGGTGTGTTTTACGCTGAAGAAGTTCTCGCCAAGCATGATGAGTCCTATATGCCACCAGAAGTGACCGATGCATTGAAGAAAGGTGAAGAAGCCTTGAAGCAACAGGCAGCAGAGGCTGAAACTCAGGCCGCTACGATCACGGCAGAAGCATCGCCTGAAATGATCCAGTCAGCGCCAATCGGACCAGAGACACCATTACCGCAGGTGGAGATTAAATAAATCATGATCCCTGAAATAGGACACTTTGCGCTGGTTCTGGCGCTTATCATCGCGTTATTCCAGACAGTAATGCCTATTGTTGGAGCATATCGAGGTATGCCCGATTTAATGTCGATGGGGACACATGCTGCCAGGGCGCAGTTTTTGATGATCATCATTTCGTTCATTATGTTGACCTGGGCGTTTATCGAAAATGATTTCACCGTGGCTTATGTCGCGCAAAACTCAAATAGCGCACTGCCTATCGAGTACCGAATTTCTGCTGTCTGGGGCGCACACGAGGGTTCCTTACTGCTTTGGGTCCTGATGCTGTCGGGATGGACTTATGCAGTCACCGTATTTAGTAAGTCGTTACCCGCACATTTTCTGGCACGGGTGATGGGCGTACTGGGCTTTGTCAGTGTTGGATTTCTGTTATTTATCCTGATGACGTCGAATCCTTTTGATCGGCTAAGTCCAGGCGCGGTCGATGGGCGCGACTTGAATCCATTACTGCAGGATCCGGGGCTAATCATTCATCCGCCGATGCTTTATATGGGCTATGTTGGATTCTCAGTGGCTTTTGCCTTTGCCATCGCAGCATTGCTCGGTGGTCATCTGGATGCGACCTGGGCACGCTGGTCTCGGCCATGGACAACTGTTTCCTGGTTGTTTCTAACCATTGGTATTGCACTAGGCAGCTGGTGGGCATATTACGAGCTTGGTTGGGGTGGCTGGTGGTTCTGGGATCCGGTTGAAAATGCATCTTTTATGCCATGGCTGGCCGGTACAGCATTAATTCATTCCCTGGCAGTGACTGAAAAGCGTGGTGCTTTTAAAAGCTGGACGGTCCTGCTGGCTATTCTTGCATTTTCCCTGAGCTTATTGGGAACCTTCCTGGTTCGTTCGGGTGTTCTGGTTTCGGTGCATGCGTTCGCGAGTGACCCTGAGCGTGGTGTATTTATCCTCGCATTCCTGGGTGTCGTGATTGGCTCATCATTGCTGCTCTACGCCTGGCGCGCGCCGAATGTTCGTGGTGGCGGCGGATTCGACATGTTCTCCCGCGAAACGCTGTTACTGGCGAATAATGTATTGTTAATGGTGGCTCTGGCGACTGTTCTCATGGGTACGCTGGCACCGCTGGTACTTGATGCGCTTAACCTGGGCAAAATTTCAGTTGGCCCGCCTTATTTTGATACCGTTTTTGTACCTGTGATGTTGCCGTTAGTGATACTCATGGCGATTGGCCCACTGGCTGGCTGGCGTAAGGCCAATGCCTCAGCACTAGTTCATAAACTACGCGTTGTCCTGATTGTCAGCCTGATTATCGGCGTGGCGCTGCCTTTGATGGCTATGGGCCGAACAACCTTGATGGTGAGTGCTTCTGTGGCGATTGCGATGTGGGTCATCCTTAGTAGTGTGCAGTATCTGCGAGAGAAGCTGGCACGGAACACGGGTAAGCGAGGTTTGTCTGCCGGGGTGTATGGCATGGTCATAGCGCACATTGGTATTGGCGTGTTCGTCATCGGTGTTGCGCTGAGTTCAGCATTCAGTGTCGAACGTGACGTACATATGCGAGTAGGCGATACGGTCGATATCAATGACTATGTATTCAGACTGGACGCCGTGAAACCGACCAAAGGGCCGAACTATCATTCCGATATGGCCTACGTGACGGTTTTACAGGATGGTGAAAAAGTTGTTCAACTGACACCTGAAAAACGCACGTATTTTGTGCAGACGATGCCTATGACGGAGGCCTCGATTGATTCCAATTTATTCCGCGATCTGTATACAGCATTGGCTGAACAGCGTGATGAAGGTGGCTGGGCCGTGCGTGTCTATCACAAGCCATTCCAGATGTGGATATGGCTGGGGCCATTCCTGATGGCCTTTGGCGGTATTCTGGCATCAATTGATCGACGTTATCGCGCATCGGCCAAGCGCATAGTGGCTGCTAGACAGAAGATGCCAACATCAGGTTCTGAGGTGAACGCATGAAGACGCGTTTCCTCATGCCTATGGCGCTTTTTCTCGTCCTGATCTCGATCTTTGGTCTGGTGCTTTACCAGATTAACAACGGTCGTAACATCCGTGAAGTACCATCGCCGTTGATTGGCAAAGCTGTCCCTGAATTCGAATTGCCGCAATTACTTAATACGAATGCAACATTTTCATCGGAGCAGCTCAAAGGTCAGGTTTCGTTGGTGAATGTCTGGGCTTCGTGGTGTGTTTCATGTCGTGCAGAACACGGGCTTCTTGTCGACATATCTCGCAATACTGATATTCCGATCATTGGCATCAACTACAAGGATGAACGCCCCGATGCGTTGAAATGGTTACGTGACGGTGGTAACCCTTATAAAGATATTATTTTTGATTACGATGGTCGTGCCGCGATTGACTGGGGAGTCTATGGGACGCCAGAGACATTTGTCGTCGACCAGCAGGGCATAATTCGTTACAAGAATACAGGGCCGATATCACCTGAGAAGTTCCGGCAGACAATCCTGCCGCTTATCGAAGAGTTAAGACAGAGTGGCGGTGCAGCATGAAATTAGTGCTAGGTGCGCTTTTATTAGTGCTGTCTTTTGGTGTCTACGCAGTTGAGGAAATCCCTCTAAAAAATGTCGAAGATGAGCCGCGCTTCAGTGAGCTATCTAATGTCCTGCGTTGCATGGTTTGCCAGAATCAGACGATTGCGGATTCCAACGCCGATTTGGCGAAAGACTTCAGGAATCAGGTAAAGGAAAAGATCAACGCAGGTCAGAGTAATGACGAAATCGTCGATTATATGACGGCGCGTTATGGTGATTACATACTTTATAAGCCGCCATTTAACTGGGCAACCGCGTTGTTATGGACCGGGCCGTTTCTGCTGGTTGTAATTGGTTTCTTTATGATTCTGAGAATATTGCGTCGACAAAACCGTCAGGAAGAGGCTGAGCTGGATGTGGGGCAGCAACAAAAGCTGCAACAGTTATTGAACGAATCAGATGATTCACATGGAAAGGATTCAGGACAAGTATCATGATTTGGGGTTATGCCATTGCCATGGTTCTTGTGGCGTTGTTTCTATTGTTGTGGCCGTTATGGCGTCGAGCAGATAATTCGACGCTCGATAGTAATACCGCCAATGTTGCGGTTCTGAAAGAACAGATTGCGGAACTAGATTTCGATCTTGAGAGCGGCAACCTGTCTGAAGAGCAATATCAGACAGCACGAGAAGATCTGGAAATGGCTGTTGCTGCTGATCTGGCAGATGAAGGTGAAATACATCCCTTATCAGCCAGTAGTCGTAAACTACTGTCAGTCGCACTGGTAATATTGGTGCCACTGTCTAGCGTTTTGTTTTACCAGCAGGTCACGACTTATCGCGAAATTCCCGTTGAAGCGCATCCTGCGCAGCAAGTAGTTGAGCAAGCCGCTGGAGAGCAACTGCCACCAATCACGCAAATGGTCGAGGTGCTGGCTGAGCGTCTGCGCAATGATCCTGAGAATGCCGAAGGCTGGCAGATGCTGGGTCGCTCTTACATGATTCTAGAGCGTTTAGAGGACGCTGCTCGTGCCTATGGTCGTGCTTATGACCTGATGGGTGACAGTAATCCAGGTTTGCTCGTAGATTATGCAGAGGTTCTTGCTTTTCTAAACGATAATCAGATGACAGGTAAGCCGTTGCAGCTGGTTGAGCAGGCGCTGGCCCAACAGCCCGGAATACCAAAAGCTCTATGGCTAAAGGGTTTTGCGCATTATCAGGGGAATGATTTTGCCAATGCTGTGACTAACTGGGAAAAGGTTCTGGCTAATCCGGAGGTCTCAGGTGATACACGCCAGATGATGCAGACCTATATCGCAGATGCTCAATCGCAGATGGGTGAGGGTGCTGCGCGACCTATGTTTAAGCCTGTGCCAGCAGATAAGACTGATGCAAAAATTACGATAACTGTGAACGTCTCGCTGGATGAGTCGATTAAAAATGATGTTGCTGCAAATGCGGCTGTGTTTGTCTTTGCTAAAGCTGTTTCAGGCCCGCCGATGCCATTGGCTGTGAAAAAGCTGAAGGTATCTGAGTTACCTGCGACTATTGTTCTGGATGAGACTATGGCGATGATGCCAGGACATAGCCTGTCGACGCATGAGCAGGTCATTATTGGCGCCAGAGTCTCGTTATCAGGGGCGCCGATGTCTCAGGCGGGTGATATTGAAGGATTGACGGATCCATTAAATCCGATATCTCAGGCTGAGACGAATGTCGTTATCAAAGATGTAATCAACTAATTATGGCTAGAAGTAGAGTAAAAGGTCGTTTCCTGCGGACCAAGTGGTGGGGTGGCAAAGACAAGACACGTACTGCTGCAGAGCAGGGCGGCGCGCTGGCGTTTATTGCCTGGCGTGTAGCGCACGAAACGGCGATCACCCTGCATGGTGAGGACTATGTGTATCGCGATGATGGGCAACGTCTGGATGTGATTGCCGAGTTTCTGGCGTTTATTATCCATCTGGTAGATCGCATTTCTTACGAGGATCTTCCTGAAGAAGTACGTAATGAATTAATTAATGCGTTGGGCTCCAAGCTTGCAGAACACATGTCGGATAATCGATTTGACTGGGAAGGCCCTGGCGACCATAAGACGCCGTTCATAAATTTACTCAACGAACGCTTTGGTGAGTATGCTGAAGAAGGTTTTGATGAAGAAGAAGGCCCGAAATACAGCATGTATCGCCATGTAGGTCAC
>CALODD010000020.1:0-16086 GCA_942491945.1 uncultured Gammaproteobacteria bacterium
GGTTAGACTGGCGGGCTCCAGAGGTGTGTCAGCATTCTTCTCAAGCAAAACAGTGCCTGTTGAGTGGTCCATCAATAAATAACCAGATGCCTTAAAAGCTGGCGGCGCAGGTATCGGTGTGCCTGCGTGCAACAGTGCTGATACGACGAACAGGGCTAAGGCGTAAATAAATTTCTTAATAAACATGAGTGGTCTGTCAGAGTTTGTCAGTTGGTGTGCATTCTAGAATGATCAATGTGGCGATGCATAGATACATTCTGATGAATTATGTTTCCGGTTAGATAGGTTGGTTAAGAAGCGCTCGATAAAACAGTTAACTGGGTGTGCTTCTCAATGAAATCATGGATAAATCCGGTCGGCTTGGCGCCACTAAAACGTGCTGTTTCTTCTCCATTTTGATAGAGAATCAGAGTTGGGAAGCCACGCACCTGATACTGGCCCGCAAGCTTCATATTATCGCCTTCGTCGACCTCAAGTCGAACCAGAGTAATACGCCCTTCATATTCAGGAATGACTTTCTCAAGTATAGGGGCGATGGTAATACAGGGGCCACACCAGTCTGCCCAGTAATCGACCAACACGGGGTGTTCTGCGGATGCTGCGATGACGTCTATGTCGAATGATTCGAGATCAGTATCGAGAATGTATTCTGATTCGCTCATCCGCGTGTAAAGACCCAGTTAGTATCGGTAGATAATGTTTCGTTAAATGCGTAGCCATCCAGATCAAACTCTTTCAGGTCTTCGGCCTGGTCGATTCGGTTCTTAATCATGAAGCGTGTCATCAGGCCACGTGCTTTTTTGGCAAAGATACCGATCATTTTGAAATCACCGTTTTTGCGTTCTTTAAATGCTGGCGTGATGATCTCGCCATCCAGCTCTTTTTTCTTTACAACTTTGAAGTATTCGTTTGATGCCAGGTTCACCAGAGTTTGGGTCTTATGGGAAGATAGTTCTTCATTCAGTTTGTCAGTGACCGTACTACCCCAGAATTCATACAGGTTTTTACCGTTGTCATTGGGTAATTTAGTACCCATTTCCAAACGATAAGCCTGCATAAGATCGAGTGGCCGAAGTACGCCGTATAAACCGGAAAGAATTCGTAAATGGTTTTGCGTAAATTTCATGTCGTTTTTGTTCAGAGATTCGGCATCGAGTCCCTGATAGACATCGCCTTTGAAAGCCAGTACAGCAGGCTTGGCATTTTTTTCGTTGAATGGTGTTTTCCAACTGTGGTTACGCTCGACATTGAGTGAAGCAATGTTATTACTGACGTGCATGAGTTCCATGATATCTAGCTCGGAATACTCACGTAGTATTTTGTTCAGTTTTCGTGACTGCTTGAGCAGGTCTGGTTGAGTAACAGCCACACCTTCAGCAGGGGTGTCGTAGTCGAGTTTCTTCGCTGGCGATATAACTGTCAGCATGGTGGTTTCCTCAGTTGAATCAGGGCGGTACTATAGCGCCAGAATTGTGAATTTGTTAGCCGTTTTCTGGTCAAAATGGTCTATGATGACCGTTCAATGGATTGATCGCGGGAATGTACCCTTGCTGATGAAACGCTTTATCCTCATTTTAGCGCTAGCGTTGCCAGCCTTTGTTGCTGGAAGTTCTTCTGTGCTGACCCCAGGGCCGAATCAGGCACGTTCGACAGCACTGATTTCCGAACTGGTGAGTAACTATCATTATTCACGTCCCAGTTTTGATGACAGTTTGTCTTCGTCAATGCTGGATCGTTATATCGAGTCACTGGATCCGAACAAACACTTCTTCCTGGCTGAAGATATTTCAACCTTCGAACAATATCGTTATCGTCTGGATAATGCGTTCAAGGGTGCAGACTCCACACCAGCTTTTGAAATCTTCAATATCTATAAACTCAGATTAGCCCAGAGAATAAAGCATGCCTTGCAGCTCCTGGAGGAAGACCACTATTTCAGTGTGGACGAGAAATACTTTATTAATTATGAAGACGAACCCTGGTTATCCACGAATAACGAGCTGGATGAGCTTTGGCGAAAACGGGTCAAAAACGATATCCTGAATCTCAAACTGGCGGGTAAAGTCCATGATGAAATTACGGATACCTTGCGTAAACGCTATGAGCGTCTATTACGTCGTACTCGTCAGCAAACAGTCAATGATGTTTTCCAGGTTTTTGTGAATGCCTATACCAATTCCATCGACCCGCATACGACATACTTTTCGCCGCATAACTCTGAGAATTTTAATATCAATATGCGATTGTCACTCGAAGGGATCGGAGCTGCGCTTCGTTCCAAGAATGAATATACGCTGGTACAAAAAGTTATCCCTGGAGGCCCAGCCGATTTGAGCGGTCAGCTTAAACCACGTGACCGTATCATTGGAGTCGCTCAGGACCAGGGAGAGATGCTGGATATCATTGGTTGGCGTTTACAGGATGTGGTTGAAAAAATTCGCGGTCCTAAAAACTCAGTTGTTCGTCTGTTGTTGTTGCCCTCTAGCTCGGGACTGGATGGGCCAACAAAAGAAATTACGCTGGTGCGCGACAAGATTAAACTGGAAGAACAGGCTGCTAAAGCTTCTGTCGTTGACCTGGAAGATGGCGTCTTTAAGACACGAATAGGCATTATCGATATCCCAACGTTCTACCTGGATTTTGAAGCACGTTCACGTGGCGATGAAAATTTCAAAAGCACAACAAGAGATGTTCGCCGGTTGATCCGTGATCTACAAGGGCAGGGTGTCGAAGGCATAGTTATTGACTTACGAGACAATGGTGGTGGTTCTCTAAGTGAAGCAACCGAACTAACCGGCCTGTTTATCCCAGAGGGACCTGTTGTTCAGGTACGTGGTACATCAGGTGATATCGATATAAATGAGGACCCTGATCCGGGGTTGGCATATAACGGCCCCCTGGGGGTTCTGGTAAACAGAAATAGTGCTTCCGCGTCGGAGATTTTTGCTGGCGCCATTCAGGACTATGGACGCGGTCTGGTGATTGGTGAGCCGACGTTTGGAAAGGGAACTGTGCAAACTCTGATTGATTTGAATCGATTTAGTCGAGGTAAAGAGAACCTTGGGCAGCTTAAAGTGACGATCGCGCAGTTTTTCCGCGTCAATGGTGATAGTACTCAGCATCGAGGAGTACGTCCCGATATTGTTTATCCGACAGCGGTTGATATTGCTGACCATGGCGAACGTTCCCTGGATAACGCATTACCATGGGCAAAGGTTAAGTCGACGCGTTATCGTCGAATCAATAACGGCTGGTTAAATATGGATAACCTGCGAGCTGCGCACAAGTCTCGTATCGCAACAGATGATGGTTTTAGTTATCTCATGAGTCTGACGAATGAGATGAAACGGGTACAAGATCGTAAATCCATTAGTCTGGTTGAAAAAGTGCGTCGTAAAGAGCGGGATGAACTTCGTCAGCGTAATCTTGACCTGGAAAATGAATTCCGTAAGTCGCGTGGGTTAAAAACTCTGACTCTTAAAGACAAAGACGTTGACGAAGAAGATTTTATAGAAGAAGACAGAGATGAAGAGCCAGCCTTAAAGATTAAGCTGGATGAGGCTGCGCGAATTCTGGCTGATTTCATCAATAGCAGAAAAGGACAGATCGCTGTTTATCCTCGTTAATTAGTTATAACCTCGATAGTTGATGAATTAAGTTTACATTTAGTTATGGCTTAATTATGTATTGTCAGATGGTTTGCATCGAATGAAATATAAATTCTGATTCCCTAAAGTCATTTGTTAATTCTGATTAAGTGATTTTTATTAAAGTGAGCATTGTGAGCAAGTATCTATTCTTTATCCTGGCAGTATTTATGCCTATGCAAGTATGGGCTACAAATGGTTATTTTTCTCATGGTTACGGTACTGCGAGCAAAGGGCTTGCAGGCGCAGGAACCGCATTATCATTAGATACACTTAGTGCAGCGAGTAACCCCGCTAGTATGTTCCATGTTGGTGATAGGATGGATATAGGGGTGGCCTTGTTTAATCCACGGCGAGGATATACTGCGGATAATAACGGGGCTGCAATTCCTCCTGGGAAACAGGATAGCGATAAAAATGCTTTTCTAGTCCCTAGTTTTGGTCGAAACTGGGTCTATGATGATAAAAATACAGTTGGTATTTCCATTGGTGCCAATGGAGGGATGAATACTAGTTATAGTTCTAATCCATTTAGAAACTTTGGCGCATCATCAAATCCTGCAGGTATCGATATGTCACAACTTTTTGCTGGAGTGACATGGGCGCACCAAGTATCTAGCCAGCATGTAGTTGGTGTCACGCCAATGTTGATTGTACAAAGTTTAAAAGTTGAAGGGCTAGAAGCATTTCGTGGATTATCTGTTCGTCCAGATAGTGTCACAAACCGTGGGCGGGACTGGTCAGTAGGAGCGTCCCTGCGCGTGGGCTGGATGGGCAAATTGCATGATAAAGTTAGCCTGGGTGCTTCGATTCAAAGTCGTGGCTATATGACAAAGTTTAGCAAGTATAAAGGGTTGCTCGCAGAGGCGGGTGGTTTTGATCTGCCACCGCAGCTAAATCTGGGGATGGCGTGGGAGATGTCCGATAGTGTTACCGCGCTTATAGATTTTCAGAAAATTTTTTATGGGAACGTGAAATCATTATCGAATTCAAATGATCGTTTATTTGCGCCACCCAATAACCTGGGCGGTGATAATGGTTTGGGCTTTGGATGGGATGATGTCAGTATTATTAAACTGGGTATGCAATGGGAATATAGTGCAGATGTTACATTGAGGTTTGGCTATAGTTATGCAACTGATGCTATTTCAAATGAAGAAAGCTTATTTAATATACTAGCTCCTGCAGTTGTCAAAGAACATTTGAGCTTTGGTGCATCCTGGAAGTACAACAAAGATTCAGCAATCAATATTGCGTATACGCGAGGGTTGAAAAAATCTAGTGGTGGAACTAATCCAAATGTTGTTCCTCAGACTGGGTCATTGCATTTGAGTTCTAATGAACTAGAAGTCAGTTGGAGCCAGTCCTTTTAATAATCTGTGACTAGATTAGAGTAAGTCAGAAATAATACCCCGTTCTTCAAGTAGTTCCTTTTCTGAAAGTTTGATCTTCTTCTGGCTGTATTCATCGAGTTCCAGGCCCTGCACGATTTCATAGCTGCCATTCTTGCAAGTGACTGGGTATGAAAAGACCAACCCTGGGTCGATACCGTAATGACCTTCATCGGAATGCACCGCCATGCTGACCCAATCGCCTTCTTCTGTGCCGAGAATCCAGTTGTTCATGTGATCAATTGCCGCATCGGCCGCGGATGCGGCTGATGAAGCGCCACGTGCATCGATAATTGCTGCGCCACGACGCTGAATGGTGGGTGCGAAATGGTCAATTGTCCAGTCACGCGTCACCAGTTCTGTTGCCGGTGTGCCATCGGCCAGGCAGTTATCAATATGCGGATATTGAGTGGTTGAGTGGTTGCCCCAAATCGTCATGCGGGTGATATCGGCGACCAGATGATTTGTCTTGAGCGCGATTTGAGCCTTGGCCCGATTATGGTCGAGTCGCATCATTGCCGTGAAATTATGAGGGTTGAGATCAGGCGCATTCTTCGCGGCAATCAACGTATTGGTATTGGCAGGATTTCCTACAATCAGCACATGTGCATCGCGAGAGGCATATTCATTTAACGCGCGTCCCTGAGCTGCAAATATACGGGCGTTGTCGGCAATCAGGTCTTTACGTTCCATGCCTTTCAGGCGTGGCTTGGAGCCCACTAGTAAGGCGTAGTCTGTTTCCCTGAAACCAATGGCTGGATCGTCTGTTAAGACCAGGTCGTGCAGCAGAGGGAAAGCACAGTCTTCCAGTTCCATGGCAACGCCATTTAAAGCATTCATAGCCTGTGGGACTTCCATCAGTCGTAGAATAACGGGCTGATCCTCGCCGAGCATCTGCCCTGCAGCGACCCGAAAAACGAGTGCGTAGCCAATATTTCCAGCAGGGCCGGTGATGGTGACCTGAACAGGTGGTTTCATGTGATGCTCCTTTTTTTTCTTATCCGTCTAGACCGCATATAGAGTATAGACCGCAGAAACATCTCTTCTACTTCATGATATTAATGTTTGTCTTTTAAATTATTGATGATAGCGATGACTTCAGGGCTGTCCCATTCCAGAGCACCTACAGCGCCAAATTGAATTTTTCCGTTTGCATCAAGTAAAAAAGTCGTCGGAAAAACATAGATATTCCATTTGCTATGCACGCTTGCATCCGTATCCATGAGGACGTTCAGTTTCTCTGCATTTACTTTCTTCAGGAATGACTGCACCAGTTCAGCGGGCTCACCAACATCAATGGTCAGGATGCTGACATTCTGCCCCTCATAATGCTGTTGCAGGCGTTGTAGAGAGGGTAGTTCTTCTACGCAGGGCGGGCACCAGGTAGCCCAGAAGTTGATCAGGACAACATGACCTCGGTAGTTTTCCAGGTTGTGTGACATGCCCTTTAAATCGGTTAGCTGGAAATTGCTGGCTGATGACTTGCCTTTGTATGGCTTGAGATCAGCTGCGTTTGTAGAAAAGCCGCTTAGCAGGAGGGAACATAAAACGAGTATTCGAATCATTTTAAATTTAAGGTCTTGATTGCATTGTGTAGTAGTTTACCGGTTTGTTTACGCAGTGTGAGCTCTTTGTCGGTCTGGTCTTCACGCAGAGGGTAACCATCACGCACATCGTCTAATTTATGGAAATGAACGGCTGTCCCTGCAAGATCAAACTGTGCTTTCAGGTTTTTCATGTGCCAGTAGTGGGGGGAATAGATCGGTTGAAAAATATAGACCGGTATCGTTTTAGTTCGTGTCTCTTCTATGTACTGATGTTCCATGCCCGCATCGGGAGCACCATCCAGCAAGTTAGGTGAAAACATGATGAGTCCACTGGATATATTCTGATTTGAGGGGGCCTGCTGCAGGGTTCGTATTGCTACCTTTGCACCGCGACCATGGGATGTCAGTAAGACTGATCGACTGGTTTTCTTATGAGTTTCCGCGATCAGGTTCCAGATCCCGTCCAGGGGTAGCTTGCTGTAGTTGCTGTTCTCTGGTGGAAGAAACAGATCAGAGAAAATATGCATCAGGCAGGTTGACTGTCCTTGCTGCGCTAAGTCCCTGGCGAAAATTAACTGGTCTTCTTCCGCTGCGTAAATTGTTGGGAGTTGCATAATGACATCCTGGTCATCAGCCAGAAAACAGGATGCCGTTAGCTCATATTCACCATTATTGAATTCGATAGTTGTTTCTTCGACGGAGTGAGCACTCAATGGGGCTAGCAAGACCAGGATAATGAATGATTTGAAAAACCCCGCAGGCTTAATCGAGGAATTGCTTTTGCCATGCCAGATATTGCGAATGGACGGCATCGCAATAGCTGATTTTGTCGTTATAGTTTTCAGGATATATCGCATCGAAGACATGGTAATTTGCGCGGTTATTGCTGAGGTTAAGTAACTGCCAGATTTTTTCAGGGGAGGTTTCATGGTCTTTCCATTCAAACTCGTCCTGCGCCTCATAATGCAGGAAAACTGGCACTATCGGAATACCTGTTTGTAGAGAAATTTCGAAGATACCCCAGCGAAACATATTGATACGTTTGCCTTTGCAGCCACCTTCAGGAAACAGAGCGACAGACCGCCCATTCTTGAGCGCCTGTGCAATTTCTTCACTAACTGCCTGACGAGATTCAACGGAATCACGTTTCACAAACAGGGTGCCGGCAGCCTGGGCAATACGGCCGCCGATAAACCATTGTTTGACCTCAACTTTAGCGACCGGATACACATCGAAAGAAGCGGGGATGCCAATATCTTCAAAAATCGATGGATGATTTGCGATAAGAATAAATGTATCAGGCAATGGCTCTCTATAGTGCTGATGTAGATGAAGATCGATATTTAGTGCATGTATGAATACCTGGCACCAGCGCTGGAATACTGGGCGATAAAAACGCTGTGTGAATGACTGCGGCAGCCAGGAAGTAACAAACAGCAATAGACTCAGGATGACCAGATCAATGATCGCTACACCCTGCCACAGCCATCTGAATAGTGTTTGCAACATATTGAGGTCCTGTTTTTGTTATAAACCCCAGATATTTCGAGTCTTCTTGTTTGAAAATGTTCTCTAAAGTATGGCAGAGGTTTACATCATGTGCCTGAATCCTGATACTTCGCCTTTATCGAATATTGATTAAGGATGATCAACATGTCTGACGAAGATGATTTCACTGCCGATAATGCTGCCGTCGAATTACATAGCGGTATCATGGCGTTTGAAGCCAAACATTTTTCCCGTGCAATGCAGTTACTAAGCCCGTTTGCTGAAGATGGCGAGGTGGAAGCACAGTACCGCCTGGCGATTATGTATCAGGGTGGATTGGGAATGGCTAAAAATGATACCCAGGCGTTCAAGTGGATGCGTGATGCGGCTGAACAGGGGCATGCTCTGGCTCAACACGGTCTGGGTTTTATGTATATGGAAGGTGAATGTGCCGCTAAAAACCCGGAAAAGGCGATTGAATGGTTCACCAAGGCCGCTGACCAGGGATTGGCCGGTTCTATCACGACACTCGGTATGATGTATGAAGAAGGTATCGGTGTTGAAAAGGATCAGGAAAAAGCGCAGGAATATTATAAAAAAGCGGGTTTTTAATCCGCTTTATATTGTTAAGGGTACTGCCCCCTGACCGCTTTAGCTTCCTTAGGAGTCGCTTTAACCACCATTAGTACAGCAGGAACTTTTGCAAGTCTAGGGATATGATTATCAAAAACTAATCGCGCTCAACTGGATCGCCCATCTCCTGATAGATGATCAGATTGTATCGATACAAATTGAGTCCAATGGAATACCTAATGACAACACTGATGTAACGGTTGATGATATTGTCATAGTCTACTCTGATGGTCATAAAAGGTATATTCAGGCCAAGAAACACAAGACTGATTATACTGAATGGTCGCTACATGCTTAAACATAAAGGTGGAGTTACCTGAGGCAGTCATCACGGCAAAAGAAATACGACCCTGACGAAGATCGTCATCGGGATGGTCTAAGGCACCTGCTGGATGCGGTGGAACATGCCATCAATCATCACGCTGACAATAATATTAAATGGTGGAAAGACAATGAAAGCGTGTTGGAAGATTCAGCAGAGGCTGGATTTATTTATTTTCTTGTGCAGATTTATATACAGTCACCACAAAAGCATCTTGAGTCCATACACGAATTACTCGCTAACGATGAACTATTGCGCGAATCGGAACTACGATATGAGTTAGCCTTTTAATTAATGCCTCATACATCTATCTGGATGATAAGCAACAAGAGGTCATACAAGACCAGATTTTAACCCTGCTATGGAGTCAGTTTTGGATGCCATTCAACACTTAGGAATATGCGGCGATGCGCTTCACTAAGTGTATTTATTATGTTATAACATTGTTGTAACTAAGTTGTGAGGCAACCCTATGATTAAGACTTTACAAAAACACGGTAACAGTCAGGCGCTCGTTCTTGATAAACCGGTGCTTGAGGCTCTGGGGATAGATATCGATACATCCCTACAACTAACAGTCAGTGGTAATTCACTAATTGTTACCCCTGCAAACGTAGGCGTTGGCCCTGATGCTGTCGCGGAATCCTTGCAGAAATTGCGTCCACAGTATCGTGACATGTTGAAAAATCTAGCGAAGTGATGCCTGAAATTATCCGTTTTTTGAGTGTTAGTGATGTAATTCAAATTCATGAAGATACTATCGCGATGGAAGGTGGTATGGCGGGTTTACGTGATCCCGGTTTATTGGAGTCAGCGGTGACTATGCCACAACAGCAATTTTCTGGTAGTTATCTACACCCTGGTTTAATCGACATGGCTGCTGCATATATGTTTCACATTGCAATGAATCATCCATTTCGAGATGGAAACAAGCGAGCCGCAGTAATGTCTGCTCTGGTTTTTTTAGATAGTAATGGTATCCAGATACTCCCTGATCATAAATCCCTGGAAGAAATGACTATGAGATTATCAGCAGGGAAATTGAAAAAATCTGAACTGACTAGTTGGTTTAAAGCAAACTGTAAGCGCGATTAAACCTCGGCATGGTGTAGTGTATGGAAGTGAAGTCTTATGTCTGTAAATCGTAGTGCTCTCTGGCCTATATTAAGCTTTAAGCCCCTGTAAAAGACACTTTGAAAATCGATATTCGTTGGCTTTGAGCTTCCCTGTAAGTCGATTATTTTTCCCAGCTTAAGCAAAGCGGACAAATACGCGGTAGATGAATGCGGTGCTTTAATCTGCTTCTTCAATACGAAGCTGATACTGGCAAACCAGGTTGCGGCCACTTTCTTTGGCTTCATAAAGTGCGGTGTCGGCAGCGGTAGTCAGTGTGGTCGCTGGCTCATCATTGTTGGGGTCAGCAACTAGTTCCGATAGCTCGGCAAGGCCAATAGAAGCTGTAACGGCAAGTTGAATGTCGTCGACCTCTATCTGGCTGTCCTGGATTTTTGCGCGTATGCGTTCAGCGATGTGAGTTGCTTCACGGATATTGGTATTGCTCAACAGGACGGCAAATTCTTCACCACCATATCGGGCGAGTAAATCAATGCGTCGTAGCTGAGATGCGATTGCACTGGCAGTGTGATTCAGGGCCTGGTCACCTATGTGATGACCATATTGATCATTCACCTGCTTAAAGTGATCTATATCGATGAAGAGAAAACTCAGTGGTTCGTTATTGCGCTGGGCGCGCGCAATTTCTTCAATTAGTCTCTGGTCTAGAAAGCGTCGGTTTCGTACACCGGTTAAGGCATCGGTTAATCCAAAATACTGTAGCCGATGATAGTTCAATGCATTCTCAATACTGATACCGAGAATACTTGCCAGACGACGCATGAAGTCAGTACCCATGCTGGGTTGAAAACGTGCTGAGTCATCACTGATACAACAGGCAATCCCTATTAGTTTCTGATGTCGAATCATGGGTAAGATCGCCAGACTGGCTGCGGACGTTTCTGAGCGTGGGAGTAACCAGTGATGTGTTTCCTGATTGTAGGCCGTTAGGTGCAGCGTTTCTCCCAGTGCTTTAATGCGTTCAACTTCTTCGTCTGATGTACAAAGCTGCAGATTGGGAAACTGACTGGCAGATTCATCGCTGTCTTCCAGTAATCTGAATAAAGCATAGTTTTCATCAATCAATAGCAGTGTGAATGACTGTAGCTGAAATGTTTTTGGGTAAACTTCAAATAAATAATGGAACAGGTTATTGATTGAGTCAGCCTGCAGCATTTTTAATTCAGCTTCCTGCAGACGGTCGATTTTTTCCTGATTGTGGTAGGCGGTGCCCAGCAAATCACGAAGTTGCTGTTTTGATAAATCCTGTGCGGCCGCTATGTCCATTGTTAATGATGCGTTGTAGCCTGAGCTTGCTCTTTCAGCAGAGCCGCAATGCTACCCGCAAAGGGCGCACCATGTACTGCACCGTCATGTTCAGCAAGCAAGGTCTCAGCCTGCTTTTGTAGGTCGACAAGATGTTCGTGATCAAATAAAGAGAGAATGTGCTGCGCATGCTCGACCTCTTCACCAAGAATCACACCGACAAGTTCTTCAGGCTGAATTTGAGAATCAGGCCTTAATAGATGAGGGATTAGTGGGATATCGAGTAACTCATAATGTTGTGCCCGAGCGACTTCTTCCTGAGTTAACTCTTCGTGTGCAGTCGGATCATTGCCTGCACCTTGCCACACAGCTTGCATGACGACCTTCATGAGTTTTTTCAGGCCTTTTTTGTAGGCGCTGGTATCACCTGCCAGGCCGCAGCAATGTTCATAGAGTTTATCGATGTCTTCTTTTAACTGGAGGATTACATCACTCTCTGATTTTTCCTCTAGTTCTATGGCGCGATTCATTAGTTCAGTGAAATCATTTCTGAATTGCTCGATTTCCTGAAGGTCTTGTTGATGGGCCGCGTTCACATCGTCCTGCGTAATGTTCTTATCTGTCTTTAGTAATTTATTCTGATAACGACGTTTGATTTGGCTCTCGTAGTAGCCAGGCAATTTGTTAAATAGTAAAGGCATGATTATTCAAAACGGTAATGTTTACGGATATCTTCATGGATCTCCCAGTCACAGGACAACCCGGCGGCGAAGGTTACCAGATCGCCGACGCCAATTTCGACAGATTCACTCCCATCATCCGAAGTCACGGTGACTTTTCCTGTCAGGATATAGCATGTTTCCTGTGCATCGTAAGTCCATGGAAAGCTGGAGGCTTCTTTTTCCCAGATGGGCCATTGAGCTACATCGAGTTCGGCGAGTTTTTCTTGCGGCGGGTTGTGCTCAATAGTGATTTTCGGCATCACGAGATCTGTTTGTCGAGAATTTGAGAGATTTTACCGGTTTTTAAGGGCAGCAGAACTTAACTTTCAACTCAGTAGACACTGGAATACGATATAATTTAATGCTATGTTTCATAAATACACTGTAAGTCATTGTAAATACATAGAAATTGGTGGAAAAACTCGCAATACAAATCTCACAGGTTTTTTGCCTATGCCTATTTTTGGCGTGGGCAGTTCCATCATGGGCGCAATCTTCACTGGATCTGGTCGAAATGGAAGCGCTGATTCGTAGCGGCCAGGCCGAAACAGCTTATGCTCGTATGCGACCTTACGAGTTTGAGCTTGCGGGTGATCCACAATATGACTACTTACTGGGCCTGGCAGCGCTGGAAAGTGGCGAGCCTGATCAGGCGACATTGGCTTTTGAGCGTGTACTGGCTGTCGATCCCGATATGCTTGGCGCTAGACTGGATATGGCTCGTGCATATTTCGCTCTTGGTAATGATGATCTGGCACGAGAGGAGTTACTCGAATTACAACAAATGAACCCACCAGCTGAGGCTCATGAGGCAATCGAGAATTATCTCGGGGCTATCAAATCACGTAATCAAAAAACATCTCAAAGTCTGTTTGCAGAATTTACGATTGGTCATGACAGCAATATTAATTCTGCAGCAGGTTCCAGCGATTTATTTGTAGATGCACTGGATGCAACCGTGACACTTGATAGTGACAGTCTTGAAACCAGTGCAGGTTTTTTTCAAATGCGCCTGGCGGGAGAAGCAATACATCGCCTTAGTAAGCGTGCTGCGATATTCGGTGGTGCTGATCTCAAAGTTCGTTCTAACGATTCAGAAGGTGAGTTTAATACCAAGGAGGGCACGGTGGTTGGTGGCTTGAAATATGAGTTCGGGAACTCAACAGCAACCGTTGGTGCCTCATATACTGGTTCTTCACTTGATAGCACTTCGTATCGGGATGTTTGGGGTGTGAATACTCAGTTATCGCATAAGCTGAATGAAAGAAACACGATCAATGTGTTTGCCCAGTTTAGTCAGATTCGTTATGAAGATGAAGATGATCAGAGTAATGATAGCGACTTACTCATGGTCGGTGCGGGCTGGACGACTGCACTGGATAGTCAGGGGAAGACATTGGTTTCTACATCTGTGTTTGCGGGTAAGGACGATGATATGGAGGGGCGCATCGATGGAAACCGTGAAATTATTGGTGCGCAAATCGCCGCACAACATCAATGGGATGAAAGTAAAACCGTCTATGGCTCAGTGGGTTTGCAAGAGCATCGCTATGATTTAACTAATGGTCTGTTTCTCAAAAAACGTAAAGATACTCAATTGAGTAGTGCTCTGGGAATGAACTGGCAATATACAAGAGACTGGAGTATTAAGCCGCAGATCGGTTACAACAAAAGTTCATCCAATTTAGATTTATATGACTACGATCAGACTGAAGTGGGAGTAACGGTCAGGCGTGTTCTGAAGTAATGGTGAATATCATGAATACGAAAACTTCCTACATCTTCAGTATATTATTGTTGCTGGCTTGTTCATTAACGTCTTCGAGTACATTCGCAAAGGCAGGCAAAATTCATTTTGTTCATGGCAAAGTCGAGATCGTTGCGGAAGATGGTAAGTTTCGTTTTGCCAGAAAGGGTGATGAAATCAACCAGGGTGAAACTATCCAGACTAGCAATGACTCTTCTGTACAGGTCAGAATGACTGATGGGGGAATACTAGCGGTACGCCCATCGACACGTTTAAAAATCGAAGAATACCAGTTCAGTAATAATGACGATGAAGACCGAAGCTTCTTTGGTCTATTGAAAGGAAGTTTCCGTTCGATTACAGGCTGGATTGGTAAACGAAATAAAAAATCTTTTCTGGTTCGTACGCCCACATCGACTATTGGAATTCGTGGTTCTGATGCGGATATGGGGTATGACGAAGTTAAACAGCTCACCGCAGTCAGGACCTATACCGGTTCGCATACCCTGAGCGGTCAGGATGAAAATGGGAACTTATTTACATTGGTCACAGACCCTGGTGATATTGGTATCCATGTTGCGGGTAGTCGCCCAGCCTTGGGGGACTTTTTTCCCTTTGCTATGCCAGCACCGAATCAGGAAGGAAAACGAAACCGGACAGAAAAACGTAAAGAACAGCGTCAGAGAGTTGCGCAAAGAAGGGCACAGCGTAGACCCGGCGACAATACGCCGCTAGCCCAACAGGGTGAAGGTGACCAGGATCCACTAAATGACCCATCTCAAACAGGTGAAAAACCAACAAGCCCTTTAATTGGACAGACAGGACCGATTGGGTCTTCTCCAACAGATCCAGCTGGTGTTGTGAGTAAACCACCAAAACCACCAATTACAATTACAAATGTTTATCAGGCACCACCAGGGACAGCAGCCGTTGGTGCGGATATGTGGCAAGCCTCAGTGGCTGGTGGAACAGTTATCCAGGCTGGCAATGGCGGGCTGGTAACAGGTAGTTTAGGTGATAACGTATTTGTGAATGGTAAAGGACAACCAGTCAGCATTACCGATTACAACCCCAACAATAATGAGGGGCTAAAGTTTTATGCGAATCAGGCTAATGTAACTTCAGAAGGTGGTTTTTCCGTAAGCAATGCGAACGGTAGTGTTGTAAGTGTTGGTAAATGGGGAGTATGGCAAGGTAACTTTACTGTGATAGATAAGGGGGTGACCAAAAATACGATTAGTGGATTTCATTATGCTTATGGAACGAGCTTTACTCCCACTACAGTGCTAAAGGCATTGGGGGCATCATCGCCGGCTTTTAGTTATACGCAAATTGGAGGAACCGCAACGAATGAAGTAGGCGCATTGCCAACAGACTATGAGGTTAAGGCGTCAGGGTCGTTTGATAATTCAACTACACTGGGGACGATTAAAGTTGAATTGGTTAAAGCAAATTTTGCATCCGGGAGTACGGGTTGGTCTGGTACGTTTGGGACCGGAAATATTTCAGATTTTATCAGCACAGGTTTAACAGGTGCTGGTGGATGTGGAACCTGTACTACTGCAAGCGGTAACTCTAACGGTCGTTTTGTTGGTGGGGCAGCTCAAGGGGCGTTGGTTAGTCTAAGTTTGTCAGATAGTACGAAGGCAATTACTGGTACGGCAGTCCTGCAAAAAAATTGATATCGTTAGCTGATATCTTCCCCAGTTGTAATAATGGATTGCCCATCTTTTTCAATCTGCAAATATTCCATTCGATCACCGGCCATCACGATTAACCCCTGATAGCGGTCAGCACCATTTGAGGTGTACTCGAAGTTATAGAATCGTAACAGGCCAACAACGCCACTACTCATTCGCGTGGGCCAGATTTTCTTCATATAGATCGTGCCATCTAGTAGTTGCATGCCTGTTTCACCTAATGCGAGTTTGACGCATTCTGTCGCAACTTCTTTAGCTTTAGCGCCGCTATGCCATATCCAGATGCCTGCAACTAGCAGGGCAAGCAAACCAATTTCGTTCATGGCTTATTCGGTTAGTAAGCGTTTAGCTTCGTTATACTTTTGGGCCGAATGTTCTACGATATCGTCAGGTAGTTCTGGTCCTGGAGCGGTTTTATCCCAGTCGAGTGTTTCTAGATAATCACGTATAAACTGTTTATCAAAGCTTAGTGGCTACAGAAGAAAAGCTTATTCAAAATCCGTTTAGTCC
>CALODD010000021.1:0-9821 GCA_942491945.1 uncultured Gammaproteobacteria bacterium
TGTTGCACACCTATGGAGCCCTCCAGATAATGCCAATGGATTGATTGGATGGCCATGATAAGCTGATGTTATGCTCAACCCGACCCTCACCGCGTTCCTGGCCATCGCCCGAGAAGGCCACCTCACCCGCGCCGCACGCTCGCTGCACCTGACCCAGCCGGCGGTCTCGGCCCAGCTGCGAAAGCTCGAAGATGAGCTGGACACGCGGCTCTTCCACCGCACCAGCAAGGGCATGGTGCTGACCGAGGAGGGTGCGCTGTACCGGCGCCACGTCGAACAAGCCGCGCTCTGGCTGGATGACGGCCGACGGGCACTCGCGGGGCTGGGCGACCTGTCCCACGGCAGCTTGTCGGTGGGGGCCAACGCCACCGCCACGACGTACCTGTTGCCCCCGCTGCTGCGGACCTACCACCAGCGCTGGCCCGGCATCCGGCTCCAGCTCCGAGAGCAAGGGATCACCAGGTGGCGAAGCCGGCCGTACGCGATGGCAGCCTCGACATCGGTGTTGCCACCCTCCCGGTGGCCGAGGACGAGGGCCTGCGCTTTGTGCCGTGGCGCGAGGACGAGCTGCAGCTCATCATTCCCGAGGACCATGCCCTCGCCGGGCGCAAGCGCTTTGCAGTCCCGCCCTCGAAGGCCAACCGATGGTCATGTTTGAGGCCGACACCGCCGTGCGGCGGCTCATCGACCGAGGCCCTCGAAGACGCCGGGGTCTCGGTCCAGCTCGCCATGGAGCTGCGCAGCATCGAGTCCATCAAGCAGATGGTCGCCCAGGGCATCTTTAACGCGATAAGTAGCATCATTATTATTGGCGCATTGATTCAGGTATCGACAGATAACACGGTGGGGCTATTGCTTGCGACAGCGGCAATATTTATTACCAGTATCAACATTGTGGGTGGCTTTGCGGTCACCCAGCGTATGTTGAAGATGTTCCGTAAATAGGGGGCTGTGATGAGTCAAGGAATAATCACGGTTTCATATCTCGCGGCTAGCGCGTTATTTATTCTGGCGCTAGGTGGTTTGAGTCATCAGGAAACGGTGCGTCGCGGTAATGCCTACGGCATGATTGGTATGGGTCTGGCGTTGATTGTCACCATCATGGGCGTCGTAACGGCGAATTACATGTATCTAATCGGTGGTGGCGTTGTTGGAGTCATTATCGGTTTAATACTGGCTCGACGCGTTGAGATGACGCAAATGCCAGAGCTTGTTGCAATCTTGCATAGTCTGGTTGGTCTGGCTGCCGTATTCGTAGGTTTTGCGAATGCTGTTGAGCACGGTACGGATATTGCTGGTATTGAAAAAACAATTCACGATGTTGAAACCTATATCGGTATCTTGATTGGCGCATTGACGTTCTCGGGTTCAGTTGTGGCTTATCTCAAGCTGAGCGCAAAGATCGGTGGCCGTCCATTACATTTGCCGGGTCGTCATTTCATTAACCTGGCCTTGCTGATTGCTGCAATCTGGTTTGGCATCGATTATGTCGACGCCGTATCTGATAACGAGCGTATGACGGCGCTGATTGTTATGACGGTCATTGCGTTGTTATTTGGCATTCATATGGTTGTCGCTATCGGTGGTGCAGATATGCCGGTTGTTGTTTCTATGCTGAACTCTTATTCAGGCTGGGCGGCTGCAGCGATGGGCTTTATGCTGGGTAACGATCTGTTGATTGTTGTCGGTGCACTGGTGGGTAGTAGTGGCGCCATTCTGTCTTACATTATGTGTAAGGCTATGAACCGTAAATTTCTGAATGTGATACTCGGTGGTTTTGGATCCTCATCAGGTGGTGGGGCATCGGCCGGTGCAGCTGGTGATGAAGGCGATATCAAGCCGATTGAAGCTGAAGAAACCGCCAATATGCTGCTCGATGCCAAAGAAGTCATGATTCTTCCGGGCTACGGCATGGCTGTTGCGCAGGCACAGCACATTGTTTATGAAATCACGAAAAAGCTTCGTGACAAGGGTGTGAATGTCCGGTTTGGTATTCATCCTGTTGCCGGACGTATGCCGGGTCATATGAACGTATTGCTTGCTGAAGCTAAAGTGCCTTACGACATTGTGTTTGAAATGGACGAGGTGAATGGAGACTTCCCTGATGTCGATGTCTCTGTCGTCATTGGTGCGAATGACATTGTTAACCCAGCGGCGCAGGAAGTTCCAGATAGTCCTATTGCGGGTATGCCTGTACTGGAACCATGGAATGGTAAGTCAACCATCGTGCTTAAACGTTCAATGGGAACGGGTTATGCAGGTGTTGATAATCCACTGTTCTATAAGGACAACACGCGTATGTTATTTGGCGACGCAAAAGCCAGTGTTGAAGCAATACTCCAGCATCTTTCAAGTTAGTCAGTAAGGCTGTTATGGCAGTCTTACTGCTTGTTGATAACGGTTCTAAACGTGCTGCAGCAACGCTGCAGTTACGTCAGCTTGCCGAAGTATTGTCAGAGCGGGTAGGACAAACTGTCCATCCTGTATCGTTACAGCATTCAAATCATATCGATGCTGAAGAGCTCGATGGTGTGCCGGCACAAATCTTTTCTCCATTTCTATCTGATCAGCTCGAAGCTGGTGAGACGGAATTTAGAATTATTCCAATGTTCTTTGGAGTTAGTCGAGCGCTAACATCGTTTATACCGCAACAACTTTCAGAATTAACGGAAAAGTATGGTGAGTTTAAATGCGATATTGCTGATGTCATTTATCCGCTCCCTCAGGGTGATCCGCGATTATCTTTAATGTTAAACGACCTGGTGCATCAAACCGCTAGCGATAATCGCATGTCATTGAAACACGTGATTCTGGTTGATCATGGTTCACCAATCCCGGAAGTTACAGCCGTCAGACAGAGTGTGGCAGATGAACTTCAAAAACACCTCGGCGATGAGGTTACGTTACACCAGTCGGTTATGGAGCGGCGAGGCGGCAAGCAATATGATTTCAATGGCGACCTGTTGGAAGATATTCTCAGTAAACTGGCAGAGGATGGAGTGCAGCAGATTGTAGTCGCTATGATGTTCTTCCTACCAGGTCGGCACGCCGGCGCTGGCGGTGATATTGATGGCTTCTGTCAGGAAGCCATGGATCGTTTTGCGGGCTTGAGCGTTGTACAGACTCCTCTGTTGAGTCAACAGCCGAAACTGATTGATATGCTTGTCGATAGGGCAAATTTGTAAAGATTTCCTATCTTAGGGTAAACCCTGAAACGTGCGTGTATAGCTGAGGGTTTTCCATGATGGTAGTCGACCATGTCTGCTATATAATATCCAGAATATAATAATGGATAAAAGCTTTCCTAAAGGGACGTTAGTTATTGAATTTAACTATCGGTTGGAAAGCATGCAGAGACAAACATTACTACAGGCCGTATTTCGTTTTGGTGTGCGGCAAAAAATCATACTGATTCTGATCGCCGTTTTACTAACGGCATTAACCGTTAGTAGCTGGTTGGCTTTTCATCAGGAGCGCGAAGAAGCGCTTGGTGAGATTAGCAACCGTGGTCAGGATATCTCCCGTTTCGTTGCGCGGTCACTCGTCAATCATGTGGTTGCCTATGACTACCACTCTATCCAGTTATTACTCAATGAGCTGGTATTGGCTGACGACATTGGCTATGCCCGCGTTATAAGCCAGAAAGGTAATGTAATGGCTTCTGCCGGGGATCGATATACAGGTATCTCTTCAGATGGTATTGCCTCCATCGTAATGTTTGAGCAGCCGGTTCAGCTTGATAGCAGTGTTATCGGTCATCTGATAATTGGATTATCGACGCAGAAAGCCATGCGGCAGCTTTCTGAAAAGAAAGCGAGTTTAATCCAGCGAGAAGTCCTGGTTGTTCTGTTAATCGCGATAGGAGAGTTTATTGCGCTATCGCTTTATATCATTCGCCCTGTTTGTCGTATAACAGAGTCTCTGAATAGTCGAATGACAAATTTATCAGAAGATCCTCAGTTGATTGTGAACTCTAATGACGAGTTCGGTTATCTGGCCTCTACATTTAATCGTCTATATCGGCAGTTGATTAAGGCTAATCGAAAATTAAAAACCAAGGTTCAGGCAGCAGATAAAGAACTCCTAAAGTCTAATGAGGCGCTTAGAGAGCAGTCAGAAGAATTAAGGCGCATGAGTGATGAGTTTGAGCGTATGTCATTAACGGATGCATTGACCGGTTTATATAATCGCCGCCATTTTGAAAAAGAGCTGATTGAATCAATGTCGCTGGCACGTCGACATGGTGACATCAATAGTGTGCTGATTATCGATTTAGATTATTTCAAGAGAGTTAACGATGATCATGGGCATCCATTTGGCGATAAAGTTTTGCAGGAAGTATCAACCCGTTTGGCTGGCGCAGTTAGAGATACGGATGTGGTATGTCGAATCGGTGGTGAAGAGTTTGCCATCATCTGTCGTCGAGCGTTCAAAGATGATGCCAAAGTAATAGCAAATAAATTACGCAAAGAAATAAAAGCGACACCATTCGAGTTTAGCGGTATTTCTGTCAATTTAACGGTGAGTGTCGGTGTTTCCACAATTGGTGATCGCACAACATTAGATAATGACTTTGTTTTATACGAACAGGCTGATAACGCGGTTTATTACAGTAAAGGCACAGGACGTGATCGTGTTACGCATTTTGATCGAATCAATCCTATGAGGGTGATTGCATGATGAAAACTATTGCTAGTTTGCTGTGTCTTGTATTTCTACCCGTAAATGTATTTGCGGCTAATGAAGACAGGCCACTACTGTTTGGTTCAGTTGCCATGGTAAACCGGTCGGTAATGTATAAACGACTCTTGCCGCTAACAAGGTATTTATCTGATCAGCTCAACAGGCCAGTAACACTTAAGCTATCACCTAATATGAGTGACGCGATACACCAGGTAAGTCATGGTCAGGTTGATTTTGCGTACTTAACACCGGTTGCATATCTGAATGCAAACAAGCAGGGGGGCGCCAGGCTTGTTGCTAAAACGCTGACTAAGGGTAAAGGTTTTTTTCGATTAATGATCGCAGTGAAGGCAGATAGTCCATATAAAACGATTGATGATTTGAAAGGTGCATCGTTTGCTTTTGGAGATAGCCGAGCTTTATTGCAGCAGGCTACTGTGCTTGGCTCTGGTTTGAAGTTAAGTGACTTTTCAGAGTATCGCTTCATCGGCCATTACGACAATATCGCCCGAGCGGTATATTCTGGTGATTTTGATGCGGGTATTTTGAAAGATACAACTGCGTTTAAATGGCAGGATAAGGGTTTGCGCGTTATTTACCAAAGTCCGCAGTTACCACCTTATAATATTAGTGCGGCCTCTCATATCGATGACAGTATCTTAAATAAACTGGCACAGGCATTTTTAGCATTATCAATGTCGAATAATGATCATGAAAAAGTGATCAAGGCACTGGATAAAAAATACGATGGTTTTATGTCCACTAGTGATGCGGAATACAATGTTGTGCGACAGTTGATCAAGCCGTTAAAGGCACATTAAATAGACCAACTACACAAACTAGAATCAGGGTACCACCAACTACCCGTTTAAAAACGGTGTCGTTACGAAGTATTGCATCGTGAGTCTTCAGTCCGATGATATGACCAATCGCTGCGACCGGTAAGAGCAGCATTGATGACAGGAAATGTAAATCAACGTTTAACGCTGCAAAAGCAATCATCTTAATTGTTACGATAAGAAACCAGAGTACAAATAGCGTATTACGTAACTGACTGTGTGCAACATTGCGCATGAATACGGCGACCATGAGTGGTGCGCCTGTGAGGGATGTACCAGCGACATAACCGCCAAAGGTTAACAGGAAGCGGTCGACCCATTTGTGATTACTCTGAATCGCCCAGTTCATTGACCACATGATGCCGTAAAACAGCGTAATGCCATAAATAAAGATCAGTAGCCATTCGTTGGGTAACGTGATCAGGCCCATGACCCCAACGAGTGTTGCTGGAATGATGTAACTACCGGAATGTTTTAAATAACTCCAATCGACATCGCCAATGCGTGTACGCAATGTCATGCCAGAAAAGAATAGTAGGTGAAATCCGATGACCGGTAACCAGAAGAGTGGTTGGTCATAGATAAACAGCATGATAGGCAGGCCAAGTGCTGCGCCACCAAAACCCAGACCGCTACGAACAAAGCCAGCCCAGATGAATACAAGACAGGACCAGAATATATTTTCTGGTGTAAAACTTAAAAGGAAGGTGTTGTCGATAAGGTATTGCATTGTGTTGATATCGACGAGTAATAATGGGAGAGACAGGTCTCTCCCATTTGAGAGTCATTACTCAGCAGCTTCTGCCTCTTCTGCAGGTGCTTCTTCAACTGGCTCTTCTTTAGGCTCAGGCAGCTTGATTAGACCTTCAGCAGCCAGAATCTTTGCTTTCTCATCACCATTGACTGGTTTGCCTTTAGCAGTCACAACCGCGTGACGATTATCACGACGCATCAGGATAGTGTACTCATCTGTCTTTTTGACGACTTTCATCATGTTCTCCGTAGAGGGTTAAAAAGAGCGCGGATTATGGGGAAATGTCAGGGTAGAGTCTATAGTTTTACTCGCTGTGAATGCAGGTTAAGTTTCATTATGATGCGTCCATGATTGCAGACCGAATGAACAATATCGCACCGTTCCATGTCATGGATATCCTGGCTCGAGCGCGCCAGCTGGAAGCTGATGGACGGGATATAGTGCATATGGAAATTGGCGAACCCGACTTTGTTACATTGCCTGAGATTATTCAAAGCGGGCAACAAGCGCTGGCAGATGGGCATGTGCACTATACGCCTGCGGTAGGGCTCGCGGCATTAAGAGAAGAGATTGCATCTTATTATGATGATGCATATCAGACCTCCATAGATGCGAACCAGATTGTGATTACCCCTGGTGCCTCCGGAGCCTTGCAGCTAGCACTAGGTGTGCTACTCAATGCTGGTGATTCTGTCATGCTGGCTGATCCAGGTTATCCCTGTAATCGCCATATGGTGGCAATGTATGGTGGTGCTATCCAGGCGATACCCGTCACTTCGGAAAGTGACTTTCAACTGACGCCCGGGCTGGTTGAGGAAAACTGGCAAGCAGATACGAAGATCGTCATGCTGGCATCGCCATCCAATCCAACCGGCACATTGGTGAGTCGTGAAAACCTGCAAGAAATCGTACGTATAGCAAGAGACAATGGTGCCGTTGTTATTGTTGATGAAATCTATCACGGGTTGGTATACGAAGAAGCTACTTCGACGGCCGCGAATATGGCTGATAATGTCATCGTCATTAACAGTTTTTCGAAATACTTCGGTATGACCGGATGGCGTGTTGGCTGGTTAGTTGCATCTCATCAATATATCGATGCAATTGATCGTCTGGCACAGAATATCTTTCTGGCGACTTCGACTCCCGCACAACATGCCGCGTTAACAGCATTGTCGAAACAAATAAGACCAAAACTGGATGCCCGGCGCGAAGAATTTCAGCAGCGACGAGATTACCTGGTACCCGCACTTAAAGAGCTGGGATTTAAGATTGAGAGTAAGCCAGCAGGGGCTTTTTATATTTATGCCGATTGCTCCACATTTACAAAAGACAGTATGACGTTTACGCGTGATTTACTAAGCCAGTCTGGTGTTGCGCTCACACCTGGGGCAGATTTTGGTAGCTATCAGGCCGATAGCTATGTGCGTTTTGCCTATACGATATCGCTGGATCGATTACAGGAAGGGGTTGATCGGCTCAGGTGTGCCTTGTCAGATTAAGCTGAGATAACACCGGTTTCGAAGCTGATGCTGTCCATTTTATTACGCAATAGATGTGCTTTTTCTTCATATAGTTTGGACATGCGCTTTTCGTAGGCGCAATCACCGGAATAGCCCATTTGACGTAAACGAGTTTCGATAAACTGTAATTCCTGCTTTAGTGAAATCAGTTCTTCAGCGACAGATTGATGCGTTACATTTTCGTGCATTATTTTTCTCCTGCTATAAACACACCTGGGAAGATAGACTTTTAATGTGACAGGAACGTGACGTCATCGTCATCTATCTTTAGAGAAAATGAGGTGATTGAGGAGGCTCAGTGGAAAATTTCTTATCGACTTCTATAGTTATGATACTGTGTATCAGTTTTTTTAATTTGAGTTAGTAAGCTTATTTTGACAGTTTTCGTCTGGCGGAAGAATATAAGCTCATATTGGCCAGATAACGAGGTAGTTAATGAATTTTAAAGTAGGGTTGGTAGTTAGTGTTTTAGTGGCTCCTTCGTTTGCGCACGCAGCGATGACAATGAATGAGGCGGCATTTGCCTGCAATAATGAGGCATATGAAATTCTAAAGCAGCAACGTAAGCGCGATGGCGTTCGGCCATTGATGTCTAAGACGGCAGCGGCTAAGAAACACTCTGGACGTGCAGTAAATAACCATACCCCTCTTGAGAAATGTAAGGCCGAATCATTTCATCCCGAATGTAAAATCGAATCAAAGCTCGCGGCGGCAAAGGACAAACTCGCAGAAAACGAGGAAGCACTAGAAACTAATATGGAAACCAATATTCTATGTAGCCCGACTTTGGTGAATAGGATAAAGGCGATGAATCCCAGTGACGATATTCGTTCAGTCGTGGATAAAAAAATCAACTCAATTCTGGGGCCAAAGCGTTAGGCCCTGGTTTCTTTATTTCACTTCAATTTGTGGGATATTACTCTTCCAGTGATCAACCCACATAGCCGTTGAACCTGCAACGGCAACCGGCATCGCGACAAAATTTAGGATCGGTATCATGGTGGCCGTCATGGTCGCCGTGCCAAATCCCAAGGCAAAAAACTTATTTCCTTTCAATGTCTGGCGTTGGTCAGGAAATCGCATGGAATGATTACCCATTGGGAAATCACTGTATTCGATTGCCAGCATCCAGGCACTGAATAGAAACCAGAGAAAACCGGCGATCAAGTTGACGCCCGGAATAAAAAATAAAATAAGCAGTGGAATAGCACGCAGAGCGAAGTAGAGTAGTTTTCTGAATTCAGACAAAAACGAACCACCGATATCTTTCAACATATCCATCATGTTGCCGGTATTGCTTACCTTCGTGCCTGCCAGATGATCTTCAATTTTCTCAGCCAACAAACTATTAAATGGGGCTGCGATTAAGTTTGCTATCAGAGTGAATGTATAAAACATCACGGCCAGCATCACTAAAGTGGCGAGTGGGATAATAATCCAGCGAAACCAGTCAAACAGTGTCGCAAGCCACTGCATGCCTTCTTCTGAATCAGCTGTCAGCGTGATCTCCAGGTCGGAGACCATGTCATTGACCCAGCTAATGCCAAAGAAAATAGCTCCCGAGAACAGGATGATATTAATCGTCAACGGGATGATGACAAAGCGTCGCACGCCGGCAGCGCGGATAAGCTTGAAACCACGTAAAAAGTAGTTAATGCCTGCAATAAAACCGGGTTTTTTCATGATCACAATCCTTGTGTCTAAATCCTGAATCGGTCAAAAAGTGACTCGCCATGATGTGCGAGTAGCGCTGACCCATATGCCGCTTCATGGTGTTCGGCACGATGTATTTCAACCCCTAGTATACGTTGTCTGATACCTTGCCACACTTCGTTGACGGACCCGCCCCCGCTAGTGATGACCTGTTTTAGCTCTGGAGCACCGAGTTGATGTAGCTGTGCGTAACCCTGTTGCTCGATGCGAGCCATGCTTTGCAACAGACCATGCAGGAATTCATGGTCACGTTCTGGGCGAGGTGACAGTCGAGGTTGTAATTGCGGGTCGTTAATCGGAAAGCGTTCT
>CALODD010000022.1:0-11430 GCA_942491945.1 uncultured Gammaproteobacteria bacterium
CATTGGTGATTTCGACAGCGTCGATGTCATCGAAATACTGGTGGCTTCAGGTGAAGAAGTACAGGAAGAAACGCCTTTGATAACGCTTGAGACCGACAAGGCGACGATGGATATTCCCTGCCCGCAGGCTGGCACCGTTGATTCTTTACTGGTTAAAGTTGGCGATCAGGTGTCTCAAGGGGATGCGATACTGAAGCTTGAAGCTTCCGCGCCCGAAACCAGTACACAGACTGAACAGGCGTCTCCAGCCACCGAACAAAAAGCCGAACCAGCTGCTGCCACCACTCCAGAACCGAAACCAGTATCAGAACCTAAAGACATCCCGGGGGAAACTGACCTACATGCTGAAGTCGTCGTACTGGGTTCAGGTCCCGGTGGATATACTGCGGCTTTCAGAGCCGCGGATCTGGGTAAACAGGTTATTTTGATCGAACGTTATAGCAGCATCGGTGGTGTCTGTCTGAATGTCGGCTGCATCCCATCTAAGGCATTACTGCATACAGCAGAAATTATTAATGAAGCAGAAGACATGTCAGCGCAGTGTGTTACGTTCAGTAAACCTGAGATTGATCTACCTAAACTCGCCGGCTGGAAAAACAAGGTTATTGGCAAACTGACCGGCGGCCTGTCCGCACTTGCCAAACAACGTAAAGTCAAGATTGTTACAGGTGTCGGCACGATCACATCACCACATAGCATTGACGTCGCTGGCTCTGAAGGAACTACATCAATCCGTTTTGATAACCTCATCATCGCAGCAGGTTCGCAAGCTACCCAAATACCGGTATTCCCGAATGATGATCCGCGCCAGATGAATTCAACCGACGCGCTTGAGCTTGATGACATTCCAGAAAGAATGCTCGTCGTCGGCGGCGGTATCATCGGCCTGGAAATGGCAACCGTATATGACGCCCTAGGCTCAAAAGTCACTATCGTAGAGCTATCACCAGATCTGATTCCCGGCTGTGATCGCGATCTGGTACGCCCTCTCGAAAAACGCATGAAGAAGCGTTATGAAAATATATTTACCGGCACTCAGGTCACAGCCATAGAGGCAAAGAAGAAAGGACTGAAAGTAAGCTTTGAAGGCAATAAAGCACCCGAATCCGATACCTTTGATCGTGTCTTGGTAGCAGTCGGACGTCGTCCCAACGGTCATAAAATAGGTGCTGAAAATGCAGGTGTGGCAGTTGACGACCAGGGCTTCATCCCTGCCGATAATCAACAACGCACCAATGTCGATCATATATTCGCCATTGGCGATATCGTAGGGCAACCTATGTTGGCTCACAAAGCAACACATGAAGGCAAAGTCGCAGCCGAAGTCATAGCCGGCATGAAATCCTATTTTGACGCACGTACCATTCCATCAGTTGCTTATACCGATCCCGAAGTCGCCTGGATGGGTATGACTGAGACACAGGCAAAGGCTGATGGTATTGAATACGAAAAAGGCGCATTCCCCTGGGCCGCCAGTGGCCGCGCACTCAGTATTGGCAGAGATGAAGGCTTAACAAAAGTTCTCTTCGATAAAGAAACCGGTCAGGTTATCGGTGCCGGCATCGTAGGATCCAACGCTGGTGAATTGATTGCTGAAACCGTCCTTGCCCTGGAAATGGGTGCGAACGCAGAGGATATCAGCTTAACGATTCATCCTCATCCAACACTCTCTGAAACAATTAACTTCGCAGCTGAAATGGCTGAAGGTACAATTACCGACCTTTACGTACCCAAGAAGAAGTAGACCCATGGAAAATACCGATGCACACAAGCATCCCATTGCCTCAAGATTCCGTGGGTTCTTGCCCGTCGTTGTTGATGTAGAGACGGGTGGTTTCAATGCGCAGACCGATGCCCTGCTAGAGATCGCAGCTGTAACCGTAACGTATGATGTATCCGGTGCTCTCGTACCGGATGAAGAAATTGGTTACCATATTAAGCCATTTGAGGGCGCTAATATTGAAAAGGCCGCCATTGAGTTTAATGGTATAGATCCCTTTCACCCACTTCGTCCCGCAATCGATGAGGCCGAAGCTTTCCAGAAAATTTTTCAGGTGGTTCGTAAAGCGGTCAAAGCACATGATTGCTCTAGAGCCATACTAGTGGGTCATAATCCAACCATGGATCTTGGCTTTTTGAATGCTGCTGTTGAGCGTATCCAGCATAAACGGAATCCGTTCCATCCATTTTCCAGCTTCGATACCGCGACGCTAGGTGGCCTGGCCTATGGGCAGACTGTACTGGCGAAAGCCATCCAGGCGGCAGAGATTGAATGGGATAATAGCCGAGCACACTCCGCTATCTATGACACTCGAAAAACCGCTGAGTTATTTTGCAATATCGTCAATCGCTGGGACACCGAGACAAACGGTATCCACATATAAAAACGGCGCCATTCGGCGCCGTTTTTAACTATCTTTAAATGATCGATCTATTCCGAATCGCCGGCTTTCGCTTTTGCTGCAGCTTCTTCAAGCACGCCTTTCAATTCACCCTTCTCCGCCATCTCAATAATGATGTCACCACCACCAGCTAATTCGCCGTCGATATAGATTTGCGGAAAAGTCGGCCAATTAGCATAGCGTGGAAGATTTTGAAAAATATCAGGGTCTGTTAGTACGTTTACATAAGCAAACTCGACACCCGTTTCAGCCAGCGTCGCAGATGCTCGTGCGGAAAAGCCACACGAAGGCGCATCAGGGCTACCTTTCATATAAATCACTATCGGATTATTTTTCACTTGTTCATCGATACGCTCTAGAACATCCATTATTTACCTCTTTCACATAACATTATTAAGATGGGCAGTCTAACGTTACGGTATATTGGTTGAACCGCCCTATAGGGATAGAATCATACTTAAAATCAATTATAAGATAACGAAAATACAAAAACTGATACCAATTATACATTCAATATATATGGATATCCTCGTACAATAAGAAAAAAATGCGAGGGGGGGATGTGCTTAGAACCATACTTTTAATTATCCTATTGTCCGGTATCGGGTATATGGGGAAAGACATTCTTTTGTCCTACTTCCCCAGTTCTACGGGCGACCCTATTCTGCTGACTCACACCCCTGCTCGAAGTATTGATAGCGCACAAACTAAAATGATTAGCTCCAGAACCCATGTAAACCTAAACATTGCTTCTAGCAGCCTGATATCAAATATAGATCGTTCAACATTTAATCAAAAAAATAAAGATTATAAAGGCCCTCAAGAATGTTCGATCAGAAAGGGCAAAACTTCCTGTAAGCCTCTTTACTTTGATTGGTTTTCCCATGCTGGTAAACCACTTATGCGCTCACAGACATATAATTCATTTGATATAATTATTCCGTTAACGATTACAGGCAATGGCAGCATCTCGGATAAAGCACTAGCCCCCTATGTAAAATCATTCAGGAGCAAGCTTGAAGCTAAAATCAACATACAGACCAAGTTAAATAGCCAATTATGCTTCGATTATACAGTTACTAGAGATATTTCCTGGCTTGGCTCATATCGCACAGAAATATACAGTGATATTAAAGTTGATTTAACTAAGTTTATTAACAATCAGATTTCAAAATATCTGTCTTTAACAAAAAAGACAATTGAGTCTCAGCTACCAGACTGCAATCTAGTTCAATCTCGTCTTAAGCCGCTACTGAAGACACATTTATATAGTCTTGGCACAAGTGAAACTGGGAAGCCAATCACTCTTAGTATTAAACCAATTAATTTAGCACTTACAAAAATTAGAACTTCAAAAAATGTGGTTTTCACTCTAACGATGAAGCATATAACCAGCATAAATGAAGCTAGCTCCAATCATATATCGAGTAACACAAGTGTAATAGTCTCTACAGAAACCCATCATGATGAGAGTTCACTATTAATATCTATACCTAGCCACATTCCTTACTCACAAATACGACGCGTCATACTAAAATATCTATTAACAAAGACCATAAAAACCAGGAATCGTTTTGGCAGCCACGAAATACAGATCCAATCTATAAAATTAACCCCTACTGATCAGAACTTAGCAATTTCTCTTCTCATTAACATGAAGCACTCTGACAAGTGGAAACAAACATACGGCTGGATCACAATATTAACAACACCTGAATTAAGCAATGATTCTCGCGGTGTCAAATTCATAAATCCAAAGTTCACTACTACCGCAGTAACTGAAGAAGACTGGAAATTCATATGGCGAGCACTCAAGGAAACTATTATTTTTGATTTAAGCTCCAGCTCTATAACAATTCCAATCCCAGTAGAAGATCTAGCCTATCGGTCCAGTATCGCCAAAAAACTTAACGTACTTACAAATCATTCACCCTGGAAAACAACTTCTTCTACTATAAAATCAGGTAGTTTATCCCTGCTTGACTCAGGCATTGAACTATCTAGCACCATCATACTTTCAGCTTCGATCAATCTAAAGCTACGACCAAACCTTTAGACATCAACTGATAATGTTTTAATCAGTAAATAATTAAGGAGAACATAGCATGGTAAATTCGAAAAATGGTTTCACTCTCATAGAACTAATGATAGTCGTCGCGATTATTGGGATATTAGCATCTATATCTATGACCTCATATACGATTTATACAACACGCGCAAAAATAGCAGAAGGGATGGTCATCTCGGCTCACACCCGCCTGACTGTAAGCGAATATTATGCGAATAACGGCACACTACCTACAAGCAATACGGAAGCTAACCTTCCCAATCCTACAGACATCAGAGGAACATACGTACAAAGCGTAACTGTAAACAATGATGGATCAATTGATATCCTTTTCACCAGCGATGTAGATTCAAGTGCAACAATAAAATATCAACTAGACACATCTTCTGGAAGCCCCATATGGATATGCACAGGTGGAACACTTGGAAACATCTACAGACCAGATATTTGCAAGTCATAATCACCCAGTACGATTATGAAGCCATAGCTCAAAAACAGCCAAATGCCATAATTTGCTTCCCTGAATTCGCGTTAAGTGCTTTTCAGGGGAGTTTAGTAACACATCAATATAATCACGTTCAAAGATACCCCTATTTCGACATTCTGATGAATTCAGTATGTCGCACATAAAATCCAGGAATTCTCCTCGAACATATTTCAAAGAGGGAACCGGGAAATAACCTTTAGGCCGGTCAATTACGTCATCTGGAATGCGTCCGCGTGCAATAGCTTTAAGCACATGTTTACCGTGGCCACCGGCGATCGTTTTAGACTGACCTTTCCCATTAAATGAAACATGAGCATCCGTTGATTTACCACCCAGCTTCATTTCAGGTGGCATACTGGCTGCTAGTTCAACGAGCTCGTGATCCAGAAAAGGTACGCGGGCTTCTAGCCCCCAGGCCATGGTCATATTATCAACGCGTTTTACCGGATCGTCGGTAATCAACATGGTTGTATCCATGCGCAGAACAGAATCGATATATTCATCAGAAAATGGTTTATCGAGATAATGCTGTACCGTCTGAGAGGTGTAATCTTCACCACGAAAATCAGATGAAACCATTTTCAGATATTCATCGTGATCACGATCAAAATAGAAACGAGAAAAACGTCGCAGTGGATCGCCTCCCCACTCATGCATTTGTGGATACCAGAAATAGCCAGCAAATACCTCATCAGCACCCTGCCCACTTTGTACGACTTTTACTGATTTCGAAACCTGTTCTGCTAATAGATAAAACCCAATCGCATCCTGGGCAAACATCGGTTCAGCCATTTCAGCCACAGCTTCCGGTAAACGTTCAATGACATGATCATTAGGAATTTGGATTTTGTGATGATCGGTACCATATCGTTCGACCACTTGGTCGGAATAATGAAATTCATTACCTGCTTCTTCGGGTTGATCTTCAAAACCTATCGAAAATGTCTGTAGATTTTTCTGTCCCTGTTCCGCCAGTAATGCGACAAGCAAACTTGAATCCAGACCACCGGAAAGCAATACACCCACTGGCACATCAGACGCCAGCATACGCCGTCTGACTGCTGTACCGAGTGATTCATGGATGGCTCCTATCCACTCTTCTGGCTCTTTTGGTGTTCCAGGACGACAGGCTTTCAAATCCCAGTACGGCATGACTAATGGCGCTTCGCCATTCAGAGGAATACGCATGACATAGCCAGGATTTAATTTACGAACCCCTTTGTAAATTGTCATTGGTGCTGGCACGACACCATGTAAAGTGAATTGATGATGTAGTGCCTTTGGATCAATCGACGTATCGATATCACCTGAGGCAACTAACGCTTTCAGGCTAGAGGCAAAACGTATACGCCCCGCAGAAGGCGCATAGTAAAGTGGCTTAATACCCAGACGATCTCGCGCCATAAAACATAAACGCTGCTTGCGATCATAAATAACAAAAGCAAACATACCGAGCAAATGATCCACGCAATCAGCGCCCCACTCCGCCCACGATTTTAGAATGACTTCGCTATCACCCTCACTCGTGAAACGATGCCCTTTTGTCGCAAGCTCAGACCGAAGTTCTCTATAGTTATAAATCGTGCCGTTAAATACCAGTACCAGATCATGCTGCTGATCGACAAGCGGTTGATGAGATTTTTCTGAAAGATCGATAATGGATAAGCGTCTATGCCCAAAACCAACAGCGCCATCGATATAAATACCATCATCATCCGGGCCACGCCTGGCCAGACGTTGATTCATCTTCTCGATTGCTTCACGAGAGGCAGGTTGTTGATCCAGACGAATATCGCCACTAATACCGCACATTTATTTTGCCCTTACCTTCATCACAACATTAACTATGACCACCGCCACCCGGCGTAGAAACACGCAATCGATCACCCGTCGATAACTCAACTTCCTGTTTAGGTTCCAGGACTTCATCATTCAATTGATTCACTCCAGAACTGGCAGCGGCCCCTGTTCCAAGCCCCCAGGGTTGATGACGACGACGTTCAGTTAGCAGGGTAACCTTAGCAGGGCGTAAAAACTCAAACTCTCGAACCAGACCATCGCCACCCGGGTATTTTCCGGCACCTCCAGAGCCTCGACGTATCGCGTACTGATTGATACGCAATGGGTAATGCATTTCCAATGCCTCTATCGGCGTATTCAATGTATTGGTCATATGCGTCTGAACGCCAGAGAGACCATTCGCCTGCGAACCAGCCCCCATGCCCCCGCCAATGGTCTCGTAATAGTCCCATGACCACTCAGCGTCATCACTGCCCATAGCTATATTATTCATACTGCCATGGCTGGCCGCTGGAATGCGATCTGGAATCGCCTGCGCTAAAGCGCCGAGTAAAACATCAACGATTCGCGTACTGGTTTCAACATTACCTGCCGCAACAGCAGCTGGAAATTGCGCATTCAGTAAACAACCTTCAGGAGCATATAATTCGATTGGACGAAAGCTTCCTGCGCAAGCAGGCGTCTGCTCTGGCATCAGGCAACGAAAAACATAAAAAACAGCAGCGGCAGCTACGGAAAGTGGACAGTTAATATTGCCACGAACCTGCTTTGCTGTACCGGAGAAATCTACAACGATTTTTTCTCGGCTAACATTAAGCGTGACTTGTATCGTGATATCGTACTGGCCGAGGCCATCATCATCCATAACGTCAGTAAACTCATATCTTCCCTGCGGAATTTCTGCCAGTGCATGACGCGCCATAGACTCGGCATAATCATTCAGTTTTACCAGCGCATGCTGATATTCAGCCTGACCAATCTGATTGACCAGATCAGCTAAACGATCGACACCCACATTGGCTGAACTCAACTGTGCAGTAAAGTCCCCACGACTTTCGGTTGGATTACGTGTTGCCGAAATAAGTTGCTGCATCACCGTGTCAACAAGCTCGCCGTTTTGCACTATTCGTTGTGGCGAAATAATTTGCCCTTCTTCATGCAGCGTACCGGAAATAGGCATCGAACCCGGACTATCAGCACCTATATCGGCATGGTGTGCCCGATTGGCGACAAACCCCATCAGCTTTTCATCTAGCAGTAGAGGTGCAACCAATGTCACATCAGGTAAATGCGTTCCACCGAGAAAAGGATTATTAAAGATAACGATATCACCCGTTTGCCAGTCAAACTCAGCAACCACATCTCGCATTGCATAGGCCATGCTTCCCAGGTGTACTGGAATATGTGCTGCCTGCGCACACAGTTCTCCTTCAGCATCAAATACCGCACAGGAATAATCCAGACGATCACGAATATTGGGGGAAAAGGCAGCATGACGCAGTACCGCTCCCATCTCATCGCAGATGGCCGCAATCCGATTAGAGAACAGAGATAATTCAATAACATCCATCGACGAAGTATACCGTAGTGAGTCGCATTGCTTCGCATCCATACTTCTTACAAATTTCGCTGGCATAATGCTTATATGAAACTCGGTATCCGTAGCAGGTTGTTTTTTGTCATTTTGATCACCAGCATCATTGTGGTCATTGGTATGGCAACGTTTACCCGCTGGTCGATACACCGAGGATTTGTCACCTATATCGAAGACCGGCAGGCGGAACGCATTGAAGCTATTTCGGAAGAACTCTCAGAAATATATGAAGATAGCGATAGCTGGCAAGACATAAAGAATAATAAGCGGCTATGGCTCAGTATTATCTTTAACCAGACCAATCGACTCAGACACCAGGGAGATCATCACAAACCACAACGTCCACCTAGAGCTCCGCCGCATATAGAACGTCTGTTGCGTAATACCAGCAATCACTGGCCAAGTGACCGCATGCTCAGACGCATTAGTGACAAAGATCATCGCCTGCCTTTTGAAGTCAGGCTGATGTTATTCGATCATGGTAAACGGCCCATCTTTGGTCGTGATGATCAATTAAGCCAGTCACAGCTTTTCCCCATCCGTGAAGATGGGGAAACAATCGGTTATCTCGCCCTAATTAAAGGCCCAACACTGACACAGGGTGGTCAACTGCGCTTTCTGGAAAACCAGCACCGCGGCCTGATCTTCATCGTTCTTGGCGTAATATTGTTATCCGCGCTTATCTCTTTATTACAGTCGAGACGACTGGTTAAACCCCTACAACAGTTCCGTGAAGCCACCCGAGAACTGGCGTCAGGTAACTATCAACGACGCGTTGAGGTAAACCGTACCGATGAACTTGGTGATCTGGCGAAAGACATCAACGCTCTGGGCGAATCACTGGAAGCGAATGAGCAGGCCCGCAAACAATGGGTGGCAGATATTGCTCATGAACTGAGAACACCACTCACCATCTTAAGAGGGGAGCTGGAGACCATACAGGCAGGTATCCGTCCGTTAGATGAAAAAGCCATTGAGTCACTACACGAAGACACCATGCGACTCACCCGGCTGGTCAACGACCTTTATGAGCTGTCTATGTCAGATCAGGGCACTCTGAATTATCAGAAGGAAGGGATTGAAATAAACCCTGTTTTACAAAACCTGATAGAACGTTATCAGATTCGTTACAACGATAAAAACCTCAAGCTCACCGGCGATCTCAAGGCAACACAGTCAAAACACATCTTTGCTGACAGCCAGCGATTAATACAGCTATTCACCAACTTACTGGAAAATAGTCTGAGATATACGGATGCAGGTGGAAAGCTGGAAATCACAACCACAGTTTCTCAGAACAAAATCGAAATCAGCTTTAATGATAGCTCGCCTGGCGTACCCGAAGAGGCACTTCCGCATTTATTTGACCGTTTGTATCGGGTTGAGTCGTCACGTAACCGCACCACTGGCGGCAGCGGCCTTGGACTGGCAATTGCAAGTAATATTGTGACTGCACATGATGGCACTATATCTGCGCACGCATCAGAATGCGGTGGTCTATGTATAAAAGTTTCACTGCCCATGGATCAAAGATCATGAATAACAACAGTCTGGTCCTAATCGTTGAAGATGAGATAAAACTCGCAAAGATATTGCAGGAATTTCTCGAGCATAGCGGTTATCGCACGCATATCATCACTCAGGGAAATGATGTCGTTGACTGGATCAAACAACATCAACCTGACTTGATGTTACTTGACCTCATGTTACCTGGAAAAGACGGCCTGGATATCTGCCGCGAAGTCAGACAATTCAGCAACCTGCCCATCATCATGACCACGGCACGCGTCGAAGAAATAGACCGCCTACTGGGACTTGAGCTAGGCGCAGATGATTATGTCTGCAAACCCTATAGCCCAAGGGAAGTAACCGCGCGAGTCAAAGCTCAACTAAGACGCTCTGGCATGAACAATCAATCTGCCGATAGTCATGATGAGGATCAACTATTGAAACTCGACCCAACTCAGCTTAGCGTCAGGTTTGAAGATCACGAGCAAATACTGACCAGCGTCGAGTTCGCATTACTGCATACTCTGTATCAATCACCGGGCAGGATTTTCTCGCGTAACCAGCTCATGGATAGCATTTACACCGATCAACGCATCGTTTCAGATCGAACCGTCGATAGTCATATCAAGAAGCTGCGGCAGAAGTTACATCAACTAACGCCTGCTCATGAATTTATTCATTCAGTCTATGGCGCTGGCTATCGCTATGAATATGAATCTTAAATTCACAATTTCTCCTTATTCCAACAAACTTAAACTGGATAAACTCTTTTAGAATACGAGCCTACATGAACAGCTGCCCTTCAACAGCTTGATCATGTTTCTCCCCCTAAAGCCCGCTTTTTTGGCGGGCTTTTTTATGGAATACAGACATCCATAATGTTTGCATATTTGCTTCCTCTTTCTTAAACATTTCCTCGTTATCTTGTTCACATGGTCACTGTTGACCGGAAATCTAAACAGGAGTTAACGATGAAAAAATTAATTGCTACAGTAACAATTGCATCACTAGGCCTTGTCGCTATCAATGGCTTCGCTTCATCTTACGGTGAAGGCCATCATGGTAAACACATGGAAAAACGCATGGAGCGTATGACAGAGAAACTTGACCTCTCATCTGAGCAGCAACAAAAGATGCGCGGCTTAATTGAAGCGCAGATGGAAAAACGTAAGAGCATGCGAGAAGAAATGCAGACCAGCATGAAATCCATTCTGACAGGTGATGGCTGGAAAATTTGAATCCGCCGGAAAAATAGTAAAGTACGGCAAGGGCAAGTACGGTGACGGCAAGTACTGCGAAAAGCACGGCAGAGATGACGACTAGCATGAATAACCCGCATACCTTTGGTATGCGGGTTTATCTATAATCCAGTCATAACAATAACGATTGAATGTATTTAACAGCATCAATCAAACAGGATGGAGATATCTGTGAATATAAAATGGCTTTTACTAATGGCCTCTGCGGCATGTCTACCAATATCCAGTTATGCACATAATTCGCAGGTCGATGAGAACAATCATCCATACGCAGAAATTTCTCGTTAATTTTTGGGAACACTTCTTACCGA
>CALODD010000023.1:0-7028 GCA_942491945.1 uncultured Gammaproteobacteria bacterium
ATTCGTGGTGAGGACTATCCTCCATATCACAAGAGCGGATTACCAAAGTATGTTCAACTGAAGAAAGTACCTGTTGCTCAGAAACTGCCTGAGTTCAAACTTAAGTAGTACTGGCAGTAAGTAGAAAAACCGGCCACTGGCCGGTTTTTTTATGCCCGAATCATACTCCCCAGATTCGAGTGTTATGCGCTTCACTGTATTTCCCTCGGAATTGTGATAAAAGTATTACAGGTATAAGGAGATGAGCGTAAATCAATGAAAAGCCTTAAAAAGACTAATTTAGATTCGACTTTAGTCGGTATCGAGCCCGGAATAACCATGAGATAATGCGGAAATTTTTCGCTTTCTGATATTAGGAGAAACTCATGATTCTGGATCGTGTACCACCGGGTAGTGATGTCCCCCATGACATCAACGTCATTATTGAAATCCCATCACATAGTGACCCGGTAAAGTATGAAGTCGACAAGGACACTGGCGCCATGTTTGTTGACCGTTTTATGGGCACTGCCATGCATTACCCGTGCAACTATGGTTATGTTCCAGGCAGCCTGTCTGACGACGGCGATCCTGTTGACGTACTGGTGGTAACGCCAATCCCTTTGATTCCCGGCTCAGTCATTCGCTGCCGCCCAATTGGCGTTCTGAATATGGAAGACGAATCTGGTATGGACGCGAAAGTCCTGGCCGTGCCAATCGACAAGCTGACGGGTATGTACCGTGACATCACAACCTGGCGTGACATGCCACAACCATTACTCGATGCGATTTCTCATTTCTTTGAGCATTACAAAGATCTTGAGAAAGGCAAATGGGTCAAGATCATGGGCTGGAACGGTATCGAGGAAGCCAAGCAGGAAATTCTCGACAGTATCCAGCGATATAACGACACGGATGATAAGCCGAAGTTCTAACAACACCTACAAAATGAAGGCCGTCAGTACCAGTTTGTTACTGACGGCCTTGCTTACTTCATTTTCTGGTATCTGCGATACGCTGCAAATTCGTCAGGAACCGATTCTCCCCATCCCCGATAAGCTTGAGCTGAATACAGCTAAAGTCGAGCTCGGTAAGATACTCTTCCATGAACCAAAATTAAGCCGCAAAGGCGATATGTCATGCGCTAGCTGTCACTTCATGGATAAAAGTGGCGACGACAACCGTAAGGTCACAATAAATAATGATGGCACAGATGGAACATTAAATACCCCAACCATGTTCAATGTCGCGTTTAATCACCATGTGACATGGACCGGTAAGTTCACACATCTGGAACCTCAAATCTATGCTGCGTTCACAAATCCAAAACATATGGCAGCAGACTGGAAACAGGCAGAAAATCTTTTACAGTCGACTCCATCATACAAAAATCAGTTTAACAAAATCTACGGGGATGGAATTACGGTCAATAACTTCATAGACGCAATTGCCGAGTATGAACACTCACTCATTACACCGAATTCACCTTTCGACCAGTGGCTATTGGGAAACGATAACGCTATATCGACGAAAGCACTCGATGGATACAAACTATTTAAAGAGATTGGCTGTATCACCTGTCACCAGGGCAGAAATATCGGTGGTAATATTTTTCAACCCCTTGGCTTATTCAAACCACACCATGAATTTCAGCGCAGAGCAGCCACTCAAACGGACATGGGCCGCTTTAATGTCACCCAGCGAGAGCAAGACAAATATGTATTTCGGGTTGCCCCGCTACGTAATGTCGCAGTCACAGGCCCCTGGTTTCATGATGGCTCTGAAGAAACATTGAAAGATGCCATCCAGAGCATGGCTGAATATCAGCTCGGTATACAACTGGAAGAACATGAAGTTGAACAAATAGAAGCCTTCCTGGAAACACTCACTGGTGAATACCAGGGAAAGGTTGTGGTCGACTAGCATGACCCGTTTTCTCTGGTTCATCGCGATTTCTATTCTGGCCGTATCCGCATGGATATTATTCAATTTAAACCAGGATCTTGATGAAGATAACTTCACAACCAATATCCGCGCCAGCTATACCTTGCTGACTAAACACGAATCATTAATTGAATCCGTGCTTCAGGTCTATGGCCGATCAAACAAACATTACGACAATATCAGCGACAACATTCAAGACCTTAGAGAACTACAGCAGCAGTTGTACAAGTCCGTCCGATCCAGCCCTCTTGAGGAAGTTCGCGAGCTGACCGAAATTATCAACCTGATTAATAAAAAACTCGCGCAGGAAATTGAGCTTATCGAGGACTTCAAGACACACAATGCGTTGATGCTTAACTCTATTATGTTTCTACCACGCATTGGCAGTGCAGTTCTGGAAGAGATATCACCGTACATGGCAACTGAGCGCCGCGATGTCAGACAACTCATGAATCTGACGATGCAGGCGCACCTACTTAGATCCGAAGGTCGCTACAAAACTGCTCAGGGCTTTCTACTTAATCTCGAACATCGCGCCTCACAACTGAGTGATGAGGCAACCCGAAAACGCCTCAGAAATTTCTGTGACCATGTCACAACCGTGCTCGATTATTCACGAAGTACGGATGAACTCTTAGCTGATTACGAGATCATCGAAGATGAGGTTGACGATCTAATCAATAAGATTCTCAATCGCCTGCTGCAACTTGAACAACAGGCAATTAATCGTATCGATATTCATAAGAGCATCCTGGCCATCATTGCCCTTGGGCTGTTATTCCTGGCTACACTGGCGTTCATCAAAAACTTCAACTCACTGAAAAAACTTCGAATCAAAGAAGAAGAACGAAACCTGGCGTACACAACGCTCAATGACCAGAGCGAGAGGACTAGAATCACCCTGGAATCAATTGCCGATGGTGTAATCACAACAGACATCCAGGGCCGTATTGAATACATCAATCCTGAAGCTGAAAAAATGACCGGCTGGGAAAAACGTCTCGCTAAAAAAGAACACATTCAAAATGTCGCCATGGTTATTGATGAAGGCACACGGCATCCAATTGAGGATCCTGTTGCACGTTGTTTAATGCTCGATGAGGTTATTCACATTTCAGAAAAAACCATTCTGATCAACAAGCATAGTAAAGAGCTGGCAATTGAATTATCGGTTTCGCCGATACGAGATTACAACAACCAGACCGTAGGCACAGTTATCGCGTTTCGTGATGTTAGTGTACAGCGCATTCTTAAACAGGAACTATCCTGGCAGGCAACTCATGATTCACTAACCGGTTTATCCAACCGTAGTCAGTTTGAATATCAGGTTGACCATATTATTGCCGCCACCAACAATACCGAAAAAGCTCATTGTCTGCTTTTTATTGATCTCGATAATTTTAAAATTGTGAATGACACCGCCGGCCATATTGCTGGCGATGAAGTACTCAGAAACGTATCCATCACTCTCGATAGCGTTATACGTGAAGCAGATACACTCGCACGTCTGGGCGGTGACGAATTCGGCGTGTTACTGGAAAACTGTCAGGTTGAAAAAGGACTAGAGATCGCCAATTCCATCATCGAAGAAATCAATCAACGGCCTTTCATCTGGGGTGACAATCAATTCCATATCGGTGCCAGCATAGGTCTGGTTTCTATCGATCAAAATTCACAGGACATTAACCAGATACTCAGCTCTGCTGATCTGGCCTGTTACGCTGCCAAAGACGATGGCCGTAATAAAGTGCATATCTACCATCATAATGACGAGATCACTGGCCAACGTCGTAGTGAAATGGAACAGGTTTCTCTGATCCGTAAAGCATTGGACAACCAGCAACTCGTACTTTATCGCCAGGCAGTTTTCCGTACGCGCAACACAGACGACATATATGGTTATGAAATATTACTGAGAATGCAGGAAGAAGGTGAAACAAACCTGTTACCTCCAGATGAGTTCATTCCTGCCGCGGAACGCTACAACATGATGCAGGACATCGATCTTTATGTCATCGAACACCTGTTCGAATATATCTCTGAATGCAGGTCTAGCTCCAGCACCCGATACTTTATCAACCTGTCTGGCCAGTCATTTAACAATGCTCAACTGTCCTCTTTCATTCAGAAAGGCCTGATTAAATACGATATCGATCCTGATATTATCTTCTTCGAAATCACCGAAACAGCTGTTATCAGTAACATGATTCGGGCTCGTCATTTAATTGATGAGCTAATGAAAATTGGCTGCCACTTTTCACTCGATGATTTTGGTACTGGCCTGAGCTCATACGCTTACCTTCGTTACCTGCCCGTCGAACACCTTAAGATTGACGGTAACTTTGTCCGCGATATGGTGCATGACACGGTCAACGAAGCGATTGTTCGCTCCATTACCGAGCTTGCTCGTTCACTGGAACTGGAGACAGTAGCCGAAATGGTCGAAGACGAAGAGACCTTGCAGGCACTCAAGCGTATCGGCGTCGATTACGCCCAGGGTTACTACACCGGCTTACCTGAACCGTTACCAGCACCTACGATTTACTAAGCACCAAAGACACGTTTTAATAAATCTGTTGTACGCTCAACTGGATTTTCACGAATCTTCTTTTCTTCAGCCGCAATCATATAAAATAGACCATCGACGGTCTTATTCGTCACATACTTATCGATATCGTAATCATCAGGATCAACAACCTGACTCATAAAACCCAATTTATCGAACAGCTTTTTATACTGGCTGGTAACACCCGTATCTGCTGTCGCTTTAGACACAATGGGCGCGATTTTTGTTGTCATATCCTGGCCGCCGACTTTGCGTAGATATTCTGTTGCCGCATTGTCTGGGCCATTCAGAATATTTTTGGCATCCTCAATGCTCATATTGGTAATACCTTTTTTGACAATATCCAGCGTTAGCGGAACTGCCTGTTCGGCTGCACGATTCATTGTTTCAACAAATTCATCGGCGTATTTATCCTGCCCAAAACTGCGTAATGCTTTTTCAACTTTTTCCAGACTCTCTGGCATGGGAATACGCACGCTATCATTAGCAAGAAAACCATTCGGCTTGCCGAGGCTTTCTGTTGCGTAGTCGGCGCCCTTGACCAGAGCTTCTTTCAAACCAGCTATCACATCATCATTCGACAAGACCGAGGCAATTGAACTAGATGATGATTTTTCACTGTCACCAGACAACTGTTTGACCTGCTCTTTGAGGAAGTCTTGCCAGCCTGCCTGTACCTGAGAAACCACCAATACACCCGCAATCGCGCCGGCTACTAACATCATTTTTTTCATTCTTTTCTCCACGGTCTTATCTGTCGTCTAATCATAGGTGAAAAATGTATCGTATCGAGTAACTTAACAAACATTAACAGTCAGCCTGTATATAAGCATGACGCCAGGGTAAGCCACAGGCTGACTCTAATCGCGACATAATCTCTGGCGAAGGAATCGCTTCATGAGGGTAGATATGCATGACTTCGACACAATAGCGCACCATAGCCGCTGTGCGCCGCCAGGCAAGGTTACTCGCTTGATCACTGTTAGAACAATTACTACAAAAATCATCATCTGTTATTAACGCACGCCAGTTTTCTTTTTTCTGATCGCATTGCTTGCACTTTGGTACCACGGCATTTCGGCCGGCGATCAATTCATACTGCTCAGTTAACGAGCCCATTTTGACAAAGCAATAGTCATCGCCCTCATCAGGGGATAAGGCAATCGCCGGTGAACATCCCAGGAACGTCATGTGATCTAAAAAACGAGTCCCCACGTAGAACTGTACAGAAGAGTCGTCAATTGCATCACCAGTGAATTGCATATCACTTAGCGTTGCAGCAACCAGCTCCTGAATATTCTCGGGCAATGCACCAGATTCTGGAAATAACAGTAATCTATTTATATCGGACATCAGCGTTTAACCAATGACATTAGGCGTAACCTGAATTCAGGAACACGAATGAAAATTAAGCCGGTGACTACTAGATTGAGTATGGAGACCGTTAAAAATAACTGAGATTCAGAGCCAGACAGATAACCCAGGAATACCATAGCGAACACAGCTGCAATCACCATCATCAATGCGTTCACAATATTATTACCCGCAATTATTTTGGAAAGGTGTGCTCGATCGGCCCGTTCCTGAATCACTGCAAACAATGGCACGATATAGACACCACCAAATAAACCAATGAGCACGATATCAATCAGGCTACGCATACTGCCTGTCTGCTCAAGAAACGTGGAAGCATCAATTAATGGCACAGCACTGGTCACCACTTCAGGTACAGCAAAATATAAATCGATACCAAATACCGTCATGCCAATTGCACCGACTGGCACCAGACCAATTTCAATATGATGTGCCGAGAGTTTTTCACACGCCAGCGACCCAACACTGACTCCAACGCAAAACACGGCCAGCAAGATAATGTAAACCGTTTCATTCGCTGCCAGTATTTCCCGAGTGTAGTTCGGCAACTGCACCATATAAGTCGCACCAAGAAACCAGAACCATGAAATACCAAGCACGGAATACAGCACGATTTGCTTCTCAGCAACAAAACGTAAGGTTCTTACTGTTTCAGTAAAGACGTTCCAGTTGATATTCATACCCGATTGCACCGGTGGTGTTTCCGGTATCGATCTCGCGCAGACATAACCCGTAATCGCAATCAATATAACTGAAAACGAAATCCAGTCAGCGCCACCATCTAGCGTCATGACATAGCTGCCGTAAATCATGCCGAGTAAGATCGCCATGAACGTACCCATCTCAATCAGACCATTACCACCGGTTAGTTCAGCTTCATCCAGGTGTTGCGGTAGGTAACCATATTTAACCGGGCCGAACACCGCTGACTGAGTTCCCATTAGAAACAGTACAGCCATTAACATATATATCGACTGCAGATAAAAACCGACCACACCCAGAAGCATGATTATGATTTCAGCTAGCTTGACCCAGCGAATCAATCGAGACTTTTCCATGCCATCACCAATCTGACCTGCTGTTGATGAAAACAGAAAGAAGGGCAAGATGAACAGGGCGGCACTTAAATTAACCAGATAACGTGAATCTTCAGCAGCGATATTCA
>CALODD010000024.1:0-12177 GCA_942491945.1 uncultured Gammaproteobacteria bacterium
TTATCAAATTTAATGATATCAATAGGCATACGAGTTAAATAAGACAGGGATGAATAGCCGCTACCAAAATCATCAAGAGCGACCAGGAAACCTTCTTCTCTCATTCGTTCGAGATATTCTGAAGCGAGATGCAGGCGGGTAATGAGAGAGGTCTCTGTAATTTCAATATAGATTTTATGTTGTTTTAAAAATGGCGATAGTGTCATCAGGCGCGTGAAAATATCTTCGTCAGTTACACTTTCTGCTGAGAGGTTGAGCGAGATACCGATGTCATTTGGTATTTTATTTGCTGTGAGGCTGCGATGAATATGTCTAATAACCAACATATCAAACTCTTTTTCAATATGCCTGTCATGCACAATGGGTAAAAATATTTCAGGTGCGTATAGTTCTTTGCCGCCTTGTAATCGACTTAATGCCTCATAGTATTCTATTTTCCCTGTAGCGAGGTTCATGACGGGTTGATATAAAATGGTTAACCCTTCATTTTTTGTTATGGCACTAAATACCTGATTGGTTAATGTGCTGTTCATCAATGTCATAGAGTCCTGAAGCATTGATGGATTGAACACGGCAATGTCCTGATTGTTCGGGCGCTTTGCATAATACATTGCTGTATCTGCCTGACGTTGCAGCTCGTTAAAATTCTCAACCTCTGTGCCGCTTGTTGTAGAGATGCCGATGCTGATAGTTGCTGGTTCGTTGATTCCAAGGGATTCGTGACCTAACAGCCGAAGAATCTTTTGTGCGCGTTTAGCAGCGTCGACCGCATCTTTCTCATCGCTATCGACCAGTATGGTGCAGAACTCATCACCGCCAATACGATAGAGTTTGTCGCCACTGCGCAAAGCATCCTGAATAGCATTAGCGACCTGTATGAGCACCTTATCACCTGCAGCATGGCCATAGGTATCGTTTAGCAATTTAAAGCGGTTACAGTCGAATAAGATAAATGCGATATTGATTCGACGATTTAATATTGTGTTCTGAATTTGTTGCCAGTCATCTTCAAACGCTCGTCGATTATGGCAGTTAGTTAAAGGATCTATATGAGCCAGGTCCCATAACTCATCATTCTTTTCATTGAGATCGTCATGCATGGCAAAAATCTGATCTCGATAAGTCAGAATGGCATCCCAGATAGCCTGTAATTCTGCATAGGGAAAGCGGATGTGTTCAGGTTCTTCAATATTCTGGTTGCCAAGAGCCTGAATATTGCTGAGCAGGGAGCGTAAAGGTTTGATCAGAAAAAAGCCAAAAAGTATAACTATGATCAGAGATACCAGGCTAACGAGAATCGCTAGATAGAATATTGAATGAACAAAAGATGTAATCAGTCTTTCAATGGGTTGGTCGGTTTTCAATACGAACCAGGCACTATTCGCAAGCTTGGATAAACTGCCAATTTGTCCATCACCCACATCGAACATCAGTGTCCGCATATTGATTTCATCGAGCGGGAAATAATGCACCATGGCAGCAAGCAGGTCGTACTTGATTAATATGCTGCCATAGTTTCCTGTTTCTGCGATGGGGCGACTTACCGCCTGTTTGTGATAGACATAAATATGACCGGACTCATTGGTGGTATAAAAACCATAGCCAGCACGTAGCTGTGCCGGGAAAGCATGGCTGATCTTATCTGAGAGTACGCCTCGTTGTTCATCGTAGAGTTCAACATGAACCACTTCAGGGATATAAGAATCATGATCAGGAACACGTACGTCTCGCCAGTACTGGTAAAAATTACTATCGGAATATTGCTGGCGGGTTTCTTCCCACTCAGCGTAGGATCCTGTTATGTCTTCCAGTTGTCGTTGGAGTTGATTTAGCTGCGCCAGAATTTTCTTCTGAACAATGGCTTCTCTGGTATTACTAAACGCTTTTTCATCCTGCTTGATTTTCTGATAGCTAATCATCGATAGTACGATGAAGCTAACAGCCATGGCCAGAATGAGCCACAGACTGTAATGCAGCAGTGTTGGGCGTGAGCGCCTACGAAGCGTTGCCACTAACCAGGCTCAAAATTGTTTCATGCAGGTCAAATTCAGATGGCCCTGAGAAAAAATGATTGCCATCTAACACTTCCTCAATCGTAAGTCCGTTGGCATAAATTTTGTCTCTGAAGCTTTTGTTCAAAGCCTCATCTCTAGTGCCGTAGACGATATTCAGTTTACTTTGAATTGACTTAAAGCGTTCAATTATAGCGTTTTCATCTATATCCGTAATCGCGAGATAATTACTTCTTACGGTGGTGTATTTATCGCAGAAAGATATTTTATATTGCACTAGCTCATCGAGCTTTCCTGCCTCTTTATCCGCCAGTGCCATTTCCCTTTGTGCTGGAATCATGCCAGCACCGCCGGGAAATCCGTAGTGAACAGGGCTGATGAGGATCGTCGATTGAACCATCTCAGGCTGATGTTTTGCCATAAGGCTGGCAAGTAGTGAAGCGCCGGATGAATGCCCGGTCGCAATGATATTAGTAATCTGGTTTTGTTTGAGCCAGTTTAGCCAGTGTAGAACTTCGTTTTCACTATCAAGAAAGGTTTGGGTATGAATAGCTTCACAGGACTTACCTTGCTTACGGCCATCTACGCCGAGCGATAGTGTTGGCATGAACACGCCAAAGCCTTCTTCCGTGAGGGTTTCAGCAAGATTAGCGATGACTGAAAAGCTACTGGTCTGCAGGAAGGGGTGCATGATAAGCAGCGTGGGCTTACCCGGCTCGGCTTTATGGTAATCCGCAAAGGCATAAAGCCCGTTGGGCATTTTCTCCACAATCTTGTCTGCCAGAGCAACAGAGCTATACCCCAGGCAGAAAATCAGTAGTGCCAATATCTTACGCATACCCTCTTTTCCCTCAATCCTGAACTAAATGGTAACAAAAAGTATGACACTAAGTGTCAACGATTGTTAAGGCTGATGAATTGCTTTGCTATGCGAGTGTACAGTATCAACTAGTGCTTTGACGTTTTCGGGGTCGATGTCTGGGGTAACGCCGTGGCCGAGATTAAACACATGTCCGGAGCCTGCGCCAAAGTCATCAAGGATAGCTTTGGCGGCAGTGCTTACGCTCTCAGCTGAAGCGTATAGTGCTGAAGGGTCGAGATTTCCCTGTAAAGCTACACGATCTCCGACCTGTGATCTGGCTTTACCAATTGGCATTGTCCAGTCGAGGCCAAGTGCATCGCAGCCAGTGTCCGCCATAGCGTCAAGCCATAAGCCACCGCCTTTGGTGAACAGGATGACCGGCACTTTGCGGCCTTCTGATTCTCGAGTGAGGTTTTCAACGATCTGTTGCATGTATTGCAGTGAAAACTCTTTATATTGTGGTTCGGTTAACATGCCGCCCCAGGTATCAAAGATCTGTACAGCCTGTGCTCCAGCAGCAATCTGGGCATTTAGATAAGAGGTAACCGACTGTGCGATTTTATCCAGTAATTGATGGAGCAATGCTGGCTCGTTATACAGCATGCCTTTGGCTCTGGAGAAGGTCTTCGATCCTCTGCCCTCAATCATGTAAGACGCGAGTGTCCAGGGGCTGCCGGAAAAACCGATCAATGGAACTCGGCCATTGAGCGCAGCACGAATCGTTCTAACCGCTGCCGGTACATAGGCCAGCTCACCTTCTGGATCAGGTATGCCAATCTTCTCGACATCGGCTTTCGTACGTACCGGATTTTCGAATGCAGGGCCCTCACCTTCAGTGAAGTAGAGCCCAAGTCCCATGGCATCAGGGATAGTGAGAATATCTGAAAACAGGATGGCGGCATCCAGTTCAAAACGTTCCAGCGGTTGTAGTGTGACTTCACAGGCGAGCTCAGGATTCTTACAAAGATCAAGAAAGCTGCCGGCCTGTTTACGCGTTGCTCTGTACTCAGGGAGATAACGACCTGCCTGGCGCATAATCCAGATCGGTGTCTGGTCAACAGGTTCACGTAATAGCGCTCGAAGGAAACGATCGTTTTGTAATTCAGTCATTTTTTGTCACGGAGACACGGAGACGCAGAAGATAATGAATCATTTACGCCTGTCTGTCTCTGTTATCTCCTGCGTTGGATGTTATCTAATGCGCTTTGTGTCTTAGTCGCTCTGTGACTATTACACATCAAGATAATCGAGAATGCCTTCTGCTGCTTCGCGCCCTTCAAAGACCGCTGTAACCACCAGGTCTGAACCGCGCACCATATCACCGCCAGAAAAGATTTTTTCATTGCTGGTTTGATGTTTGAACTCGCCATTAGCTGGAGCAACAATACGACCACGTTCGTCGAGGTCGACATTAAATTCGTTTAGCCAGTCTGCCGGGCTAGGCTGGAAACCGAAGGCAACAACAACACGGTCAGCGGGCACGATTTCTTCAGAACCGGCTACTGGTTCAGGGCGACGGCGGCCACGCTCGTCTGGCTCGCCAAGTTGAGTTGTTACAAATTTCACACCTTCCACCTTATCACCACCAACAATCTCAACTGGTTGACGATTCCAGAGGAATTCCACACCTTCTTCTTTGGCGTTAGCAACTTCGCGTTTTGAGCCTGGCATGTTGACTTCATCACGGCGGTAGGCACAGATTACGGTATCGGCTTTATGGCGTACTGAAGTACGTACACAATCCATTGCTGTATCACCACCACCAAGCACGACGACCTTCTGGTCTTTCATGTCGATGAATTCTGGCGCATTTTCTGGCCAGTCCATAACGTCATGGATGTTGGAGATAAGGAATGGCAGTGCTTCGAAGACGCCATCTTTATCTTCACCTGGAAAACCGCCTTTCATATAGTTGTAAGTGCCCATACCAAGGAAAACGGCATCATAGTCATCCATCAGCTGTTGCATGGTGATGTCTTTACCAACCTCAGTATTGAGTACGAATTCAACGCCCATTTCTTCCATGATCTGACGGCGAGTTTGCACAACGCCTTTTTCCAGCTTGAATGGAGGAATACCGAAGGTCAGTAGGCCGCCAATCTCAGAATAACGGTCAAATACGACAGCCTTTACGCCGTTGCGTGTCAGGATATCTGCACAACCAAGGCCTGCTGGGCCAGCACCAATAATGGCGACTTTTTTGCCGGTGTCTTTGACATCAGACATATCGGGACGCCAGCCTTGCTTCAGCGCCTCGTCGGTAATGTATTTTTCAACGGAGCCAATCGTTACCGCACCGAAACCATCTTCCAGCGTACAGGCGCCTTCACACAGGCGATCCTGGGGGCAGATGCGGCCACAGATTTCAGGCAGTGAATTGGTGCGGTGAGACATCTCAGCTGCTTCAAACAGATTGCCTTCTGCAACCAGCTTGAGCCAGTTGGGAATAAAGTTATGTACCGGGCATTTCCATTCGCAGTAAGGGTTACCACAGGCAAGACAACGGCCAGCCTGATTTGCGGCATTATCTTTATCAAACTGCTCGTAGATTTCCTTGAACTCATGTACACGTACATTGACCGATATCTTTTGTGGATCGGTACGTGGTAGATCAAGAAACTGAAAATTGTTTTTAGCGGGATTACTCATGTCCTTGTTCTCCCTTAAGCTGCGTCACGCAGTGTTTCAATCAGCGTATCTAGCTGACTTGCTTTTGGCTTTACCAACCAGAAACGATTCATCCAGGCATGGAAGTTATCCAGCACTTCCTGGCCCCATGCACTACCCGTCGCTTCGACATATTCTTCAATCATGGTACGTAGATAACGACGGTGCGCATCCATGTCTTCTGGTTGCATGCTGTGAATGTCTACATCGTTATTGATGCGATGCTGGAAGGTGCCGTCCTGATCCAGGACTAAAGCAAAGCCGCCCGTCATGCCGGCACCAAAATTGACGCCGGTTTTTCCGAGTACGACAACAACACCGCCAGTCATGTATTCACAACCGTGATCACCAACGCCTTCGACAACCGTTTTGGCTCCTGAGTTACGAACAGCAAAACGTTCGCCAGCCAGGCCTGCTGCAAATAATTTACCGCCAGTTGCACCATATAGGCAGGTATTACCAATAATTGTGCTTTCATTGGATTTAAACTGACTGCCGTCCTGTGGGCGAATCGCCAGCTGACCACCCGCCATACCTTTGCCGACATAGTCATTTGCATCGCCTTGTAGATTCATATGCAGACCACCAGCATTAAATACGCCAAAACTTTGTCCGGCGGTACCAGTCAGGTTAAGGGTGATCGGCTTGTCTGCCATGCCCTGATTTCCATGCAGTTTAGCAATCTCGCCAGAAACACGCGCGCCGATTGAACGCATGGTGTTCTTCACGTCATAGCTGAATTCACCGCCCGATTTAGATTCTATTGCGGCAATGGAATCTTTAACCATCTGCTCAGCGAGCTCGCCTTTATCAAATGGTTCGTTCTTTGGTTCGATGCAGTAGCGTGGCTGGTCTTCCGGTACGCCGCCATCAGATAGCAATGGCGTAAGATCGAGTTGAGCTTTCCTGGATGTATTGCCTTCGATAACTTCCAGTAGATCGGTGCGGCCAATCAGATCGGTCAGCTTGCTCACACCGAGCTGTGCCATGGTCTCGCGTACGTCCTGTGCAACGAACTTGAAGTAGTTGATGACTTTCTGAGGCCCGTTTGGCTTGAAATGTAACTCACGCAAAGTGTCATTCTGAGTCGCCACGCCGGTGGCGCAGTTATTCAGGTGGCAGATACGCAGGTATTTACAGCCCAGCACAACCATTGGCACGGTACCGAAACCAAAGGTCTCAGCGCCTAAAATAGCGGCCTTGATCACATCCAGCCCTGTCTTTAGACCACCATCGGCCTGTAATCGTACTTTATCGCGCAGGTTATTGGCTCGAAGCACCTGATTAACTTCAGTCAGACCCAGTTCCCATGGAGATCCTGCATAGCGCACACTCGTTAGAGGTGAAGCACCAGTACCGCCGTCATAGCCAGAAATTGTGATCAGGTCGGCATAGGCTTTCGCAACACCAGCGGCGATTGTGCCAATACCGGCTTCGGCAACCAGCTTGACCGATACCAATGCATCTGGATTGATCTGCTTTAGATCAAAGATCAGCTGAGCCAAATCTTCAATCGAATAAATATCGTGATGTGGTGGCGGGGAAATCAGTGCGACGCCCGGTGTGGAATAACGCAGTGTCGCAATCATGTCATTCACTTTATGGCCAGGCAGTTGACCACCTTCACCTGGCTTGGCACCCTGGGCGATCTTGATCTGTAGTACTTCGGCATTCACCAGATAATGTGGTGTGACACCAAAACGGCCAGAAGCCACTTGCTTGATCTTGGAACGTTTGAGTGTGCCGTAACGTGCAATATCTTCGCCACCTTCACCGGAGTTTGAACGGCCACCAATGGTATTCATCGCTTCAGCCAGAGCTTCGTGGGCTTCTGGTGATAAGGCACCGAGCGACATACCAGCGGTATCAAAACGCAGCATGATGTCTTCGATTGGTTCGACTTCATCAACATCGATGGCAGTTGTGCCATCACGTAGCTTCATCATGTCACGGAACGCTGCTGTTGGACGTTCGTTAACGAGGCGTTTGAACTCTTCGTAGTCCGAATATTGGCCGGATTCAACCGCGGCATGAATGGTTTGAACCACATCCGGGTTGAACGCGTGGTATTCACCACCGTTAACGTACTTCAGCAAGCCACCTTGTTCACGTTCCTTGCGCGGATTCCAGGCCAGTTTTGCCAGTTTCTGCTGATCCTCTTCGAGGTCAGCGAAACGTGCGCCCTGTATACGGCAGGTTGTATTGGTGAAACAGATATCAGCGACTTCATTATGTAGGCCAACGATCTCAAATAACTGCGCACCACGATAGGACGCAATGGTTGAAATACCCATCTTCGAGGTAATCTTCTTCAGGCCTTTGTTAATACCATTAATGTAATTGCCGGACAGTGTGGTGATATCCATGCCGGTGATTTCACCGCTTCGGATCATGTCGCGCAGTGACTCATACGCCAGGTATGGGTAAATCGCTGTCGCACCATAACCGATGAGACAGGCAAAATGATGTGAATCACGAACGGTTGCGGTTTCGACAATAATATTCGCATGGCAACGCAGACCGCTCTGGATCAGGCGATGATGTACTGCTCCCGTTGCCAGCAGCGCATGTGCCGGCAGCTTACCTTTAGCAATATCACGATCAGACAGAATAATAATGACTTTGCCATCTCTGACGGCGTCTTCGGCCTGCTGGGCAATATTTTCAATGGCTTTTGCAAGACCCATCACTGGGTCATAGTTCAGGTCGATGCGTATCGGGCTGAAGTTATCACCTTCTAGCTTTTCGATTTGCTGGAATTTGTCACGCGATAGTGCTGGTGAGCTTAATACCAGTCGGTTTGCATGCTCGGCAGTTTCTTCATACAGGTTGTGTTCACGGCCAAGACAGGTCTCCAGTGACATGACGATGTTTTCACGCAATGGATCGATCGGTGGGTTGGTGACCTGAGCAAACTGTTGACGGAATGAATCATAAGGTGAACGAACCTTCTCGGAGAGAACTGGCATTGGCGTGTCATCGCCCATAGAGCCGATGGCTTCCTGCGCTGCTTCTGCCAGTACGCGAACGACCTGGTCGCGCTCTTCAAAACTCAGCTGGAACATCTTTTCGTAGACGGCATAGTCGTCGTCAGCAGAAAAATTACCCGGGTTTTCATCGGTATTGCTGATATCGCAAAGGTTTCTCATCTTCTGCTGCATCCATTCACCGTATGGCTGGCGGGATTTGAGCAGGTTGTCGATGTCTGCAGGTATGAGTAATTCGCCTGTCTGGGTATCAGAGGCAAGCATCTGACCTGGCATCAGTCGACCTTTGCAAACGACATCGGCATTGTCATAGTCATGAACACCAATTTCGGACGCGAGAGTAATAACACGACCCTGTTCATCATTTTCAGTGATGGCATAACGAGCTGGGCGTAGGCCATTGCGATCCATGGTGCAGACTGCATAACGACCGTCGGTAAATACGATACCGGCCGGGCCGTCCCATGGCTCCATGTGCATGGAGTTATATTCATAAAATGCCTTGAGTTCGGTATCCATGTGGCCGATGTTTTGCCATGCCGGGGGCACTAGTAGGCGCATGGCGCGGAACAAGTCAATGCCACCAGAGACCAGTGCCTCCAGCATGTTATCCAGACTCATGGAATCAGAGCCTTGCATGGTGACCAGAGGGCGAACCTGATCCATATCAGGGATCAGTGGTGTTTCAAGGATGTGGCTACGGGCAACAGACCAGTTACGGTTGCCCTGTACGGTATTGATTTCGCCGTTATGTGCTAGATAGCGGAATGGTTGGGCCAGTTTCCATTGTGGCAACGTATTGGTTGAGAATCGCTGGTGGAAAACTGCTAGTTTGGCTTCCATACGTTCATCGGCTATGTCTTTATAGAACGTCGGTAAGTAGGCCGGCATGACCAGGCCCTTGTATGAAAGGACGCGAGTCGACAAAGATGGGATGTAGAACATCTCATCATCCAGACAGGCTTTTTCAGCCTGACGACGGGCAATATACAGGCTGCGTTCGATATTGGCCTGTTCTGCATCATCTGCACAGTTGGCAAAAACTTGCTCAATCTGTGGCAGCGAGGCGTGAGCCTGTTCGCCTAGTGCAGAGGTATCAACTGGAACCACGCGCCATCCGGCGATTTCCAGACCCTGGGCAGTGATGGCGTCCTCAATTGCCTTGCGCGCCTTGTTGTCTGCATTGTCATCCGTATTGAGGAAAACCATGCCAACGGCATATTGAGCATTGAGTTGGATGCCTGCTTCTTCAGCAGCCGCACGGAGAAATAAATCAGGCTTGCTGATTAGCAGACCACAGCCGTCGCCTGATTTACCATCAGCAGCAACAGCACCGCGGTGAGTCAGACGTTCAAGCGATTCAATAGCGGTAGAGACCAGCCAATGAGACGGTTTACCGTCCATCTGGGTAATAAGTCCCCATCCGCAGTTGTCGCGTTCAAATTCAGGGCGATAGAGCCCGTGCTCTGCCAGTTTTTTCAGAGTATCCATAAGCCTGTATCCAAAGGATCAGAGAGATTGATTCCGGAGCCGCTCAGGCCATATTGCGAGCGGCCGGCGATTATAGCTCAAGCTATCGGGGCATCAAACCCACAGAAAGGGAATATTTTAGAGTTTTAGCTGACGGCTGCGCGTAGTGATTCGGGTGGATAGTCGCCAGTCACTATGGCATTACCCAGCGCTTTGAACAGTACAAGGCGAACTACTCCGTCCTGGACTTTCTTGTCTACCTTCATATGTTCTAGCATGTCGTCAGCGGTTAATTCTTCAGGCTTTTCGGTCGGAAGATTAGCTTGCTGGACTAATTTTATAGTTCTTTCAACATCGGCCGCGTCAATCCAGCCCAGAGCCCTTGAATGGCGGGCCGCTATACACATACCAGCGCCAACGGCTTCGCCATGAAGCCATTTTCCATAGCCCATACCTGTTTCAATCGCATGACCGTAGGTATGTCCCAGGTTGAGTAAAGCGCGTTGTCCGGATTCGAGTTCATCGTTGGCGACGATATCGGCCTTATTCTGGCAGGAGCGTTCGATAGCTTCTGCAAGTGTTTCGGGGTTTCTCTGTACTAACTTATCCATATTCGCTTCAAGCCAGCCGAGAAAAGGCAAGTCACGTATGAGGCCATATTTGATGACTTCAGCAATGCCCGCGCTGAGTTGGCGGTCATCCAGGGTGTTTAATGTGTCCGTGTCGGCAATGACCGCTTTTGGCTGGTAAAAAGCACCGATCATATTTTTTCCGAGGGGGTGGTTAACACCGGTCTTGCCACCTACGGAAGAGTCGACCTGTGCCAGCAACGTCGTTGGGATTTGAATAAAATTCACCCCGCGTTGATAACTTGCGGCAGCAAAGCCAGTGATATCACCGACTACACCACCACCTAAAGCGACTAGCGTGCAGCTACGATCGAAGCGTTCCTGTAATAACTTATCGAAAATCAGGTTGACTGTATCCAGCGTTTTATATTCTTCACCGTCAGGCAGGATGACACTTTCAACCTGAAACTCTGAAAGTGTTGCAGTGACTTTGTCTAGATAGAGCGGTGCAACAGTCGTATTGCTGACAATAAGAACCTGTTTCCCTGAAATATATGGCGTAATACAGCTCGTCTTATTTAATAAGTCTGAGCCGATAAAAATCGGGTAGCTACGTTCTGCGAGATCTACGGTTAAGGTCTTCATACTGAAAATGAAATCTGAAAACATGAATTATAGTGACTAGTGCTCAAGTTCCTGCAACTTTTTTTGAATTTCTTTTACAACCTGATTTGAGTGACGGTGGTTGGTATCGACAGTTATATCCGCCATTTCAAGATAATAAGGCTCTCTTTGATTAAGTAAATCGGTGAGTTTTTGTTCTGGATTTTCTGTTTGAAGCAGAGGGCGATTTTTATCGTGCTGAGTACGTGCGAGTTGTTGCTTTACGGAAGTTTTTAGATAGATCACTAGCCCACGAGAAACGAGGTTCGAGCGGTTTTCTTGTTTCAAGATAGCGCCCCCGCCAGTTGCTAGAACCAAATCCTGTTGCTGAGAAAGTTCTTCGATGGTTGCAGCTTCTCGTTTTCGAAAACCTTCTTCACCCTCAATATCAAATATGGTTGGAATATTGACGCCCGTTCGTTCTTCAATTATCTGGTCGCTATCTATAAATTGCTTATCTAGATTACGTGCTAGCCGTCGACCTATGGTGCTTTTTCCTGCGCCCATAGGGCCGATAAGAAATATGTTGGAAGGTTTAGGCATATCAGAAATAAAAAGGGCGCCACAATGTGACGCCCAAGTATACGATGCTTTAACTTTTTTTAGTTAATTTGTGATTCTTCGCGAAGAATCTTAGGCGTTACGAAGATTAGCAGTTCTGATTTATTATCAGAGCTGAGCTTATTGCGAAAAGCCCATCCTACGTAGGGTAAATCACTGAAAAATGGGACTCTGCTTACAGCTTCAGAGGTTGTGCGTTCATAAACACCACCAAGTACGACCGTTTCACCATTATCAACAATAACTTGAGTTGTTACGCTTTGTGTATTCACCGCAGGTACACCATTTACAGAAGTTGTGCTGACAGCATCTTTGCTGATAGCCAAGTCCATGATGACTTTATTGTCAGGAGTAATTTGTGGAGTTACATTTAGAGATAGAACAGC
>CALODD010000025.1:0-15594 GCA_942491945.1 uncultured Gammaproteobacteria bacterium
TGAGTACCTGTTGTTAACTGCTTAACGACTTTATCCTTGCGTCCGATCATCGTTGAAACATCGAGAGAGACCTTACCCACTGAAATACCATGCTGCTCGCTCGCATGTGTCATTTCATGGTATCGCTCAGACGAATCCAGTAGCGCCTTTGAAGGAATACAACCTACATTCAAACAGGTTCCACTTTAACGCTGGCTTGCCGCTTCATTGGATCCATTCCTCAACAACGGTGACACTCATTCCCAATTGAGCACAACGAATTGCAGCAACATACTTGCGGGGCCTGCACCAATTACAATTACATCAGATTTTTCACGGACATATTCCACCCTAATTAACGCTTCAGTAGCGCGGTCAAGCGACCTTGATCAAAACCATATATCTTTTTCATACCTTCTTTCGTCCCAACGAGAATCAGCGGTACACCACGCCCGCCTAGCCGTGCAAACTGGCTTTGTGCTCTCTCATCAGCACTAATATCTTTCTCAGTAAATTTAATTTTATTTTTATTAAAAAATACTTTTGCTTTCTCACAGTACCCGCAGGTCGGCGTGCTATACATGCAGAATATGCCGATTTCTTAGTTTTGGTAATCTCGCTTTCTTATCTGAACGCTGTATCTACTTGAACAATCCTTCAGGAATTTCTACCGCTGTCATTCCATTCAGTGGTTTTAAGTCGATTTTTTCAGCCGATGAACTCTCATCAGCTTTATCCGTAAAATGCCATCGACCCTTATCATCCTGCCAACGATACACCTCTGCAGACGCAATACCGACAACCAGACTCAGTGCCAATACAACCACATATTTATTCAAACGGATTACCTGTAACTAATAATATCCTCCATATTATAGATCAAGTAACATCGCCGCAGGGTCTTCCAGTGAACGTTTCACACTCACCAGGAACTGCACCGCATCGCGACCATCAATAATTCGGTGATCATAAGATAGCGCCAGATACATCACAGGCCGGGCAACCACTTCGCCATTTTCAACTACTGCGCGCTGCTGGATATTATGCATACCCAGAATTGCACTCTGCGGTGGATTAATAATCGGTGTTGACAGCATGGAACCAAAAATACCGCCGTTGGTAATACTAAATGTTCCACCACTCAGCTCCTCCAGACCCAGCTTGCCTTCCTGTGCGCGTACACCAAAATCTTTAATGGTATTTTCAATATCTGCAAAGCCCATGCTATCCGTGTCACGCAAGATCGGAACAACCAGGCCGCGTGGTGAGCCAACGGCAATACCTATATCGTAAAAACCATGATAAATAATATCGTTGTCTTCTACAGAGGCATTGACTACAGGATATTGCTTTAAAGCTTCAGTACATGCCCGAACAAAGAACGACATAAATCCAAGCTTGGTACCATGCTTCTTCACAAACTGATCCTGATACTTTGCACGCAAATCCATGATCGGTTGCATATTAACTTCATTAAATGTCGTCAATATCGCCGCAGTCTGTTGTGACTCGATTAAACGCTCGGCAATCTTTGCACGTAGACGTGTCATCGGCACACGCTCTTCGACGCGCCCATCTGCGGCCGTGTTCATCGGCATAGACGGCTTTGCCATGGTTTGTTCTTTTGGCGCTGCAGGTTCAGGTGCAGGTGCTGTAGATTGAGATGCCACGTAATCCAGTACATCCTGCTTGATGATACGACCCTCTTTACCGCTACCTTTAATCTGACTAGCATCCAGTTGATGCTCATCCAGTAACTTACGTACAGCTGGACTGGTTTGTGCAGTGTCGGAAGTCTCCGTTTCTGAGGAAGATGCATCTTCAGAACCTGGAGATGGTGCTATAGCAGTCGCTTCCGTATCAAGTATCGCCAGAAGTTCCCCACTGGTGACGATATCGCCTTCCTGCTTGGCGATTTCTACGAGTACACCGGTATCTGGTGCTGGTATTTCAAGCACCACTTTATCGGTTTCCAGGTCAATCAGATTTTCATCTCGACCAATCGGATCACCCACGGCTTTATGCCATGCGAGCAGGACACCGTCTGCAACAGATTCAGGTAACTCGGGGACTTTAACTTCGATCTTCATGCGTGTTTCCTTTTATAAGGTTTGCACTCACCAAATAGCGCGTTATGAGTTAGAGCATATTGCTGTTCAACATGTAATGAGTGATAACCAACGGCTGGGGACGCAGAGGCCTTACGACCTACGTAAAACAACTCCTGATCATCATTCAGATACTTTTTAAAACGGTGTTGCACCTGATACCAGGCACCCTGGTTCTGTGGTTCTTCCTGACACCAGACAAATTCTTTAACATCCGAATAGGCATTAAACAAATAAGCAAAGTCAGCATGAGGGAATGGATACAATTGTTCCATACGTACAATCGCTACATGGCTGCTATCTTCTTCATGCTTAGCATCCTGTAGATCGTAATAGACTTTACCTGAGCACAGCACCATCCGCGTAATGCCTTTTGTATCTTCACAATCTGGATCATCGATAACCTGCTGAAATTTACCTTCGCTCAGTTCTTCAATCGTCGATACCGCACTCTTATGTCGCAGTAAAGACTTAGGCGTCATCACGATAAGTGGCTTACGATAGTCGCGAACTATCTGACGTCGTAATAGATGGTAAACCTGTGCTGGCGTCGATGGGACACAGACCTGCATATTGTGTTCAGCACACAAGTGTAAGTAACGTTCCAGTCGTGCTGATGAATGTTCCGGCCCCTGCCCTTCGTAACCATGTGGCAGCAACATCACCAGTCCGCAAAACAGATTCCACTTTGCTTCAGCTGCACTGATAAACTGATCGATAACTACCTGTGCTCCATTGGCAAAATCACCAAACTGCGCTTCCCAGATTACCAGGCCATTAGGTTCAGCCGTTGCATATCCATATTCAAAACCCAGTACGGCCTCTTCTGATAGCAGGGAGTCGATAACAACAAACTTACCCTGTTCTTTACCCGAATGTTCACTAATATGCTTTAACGGTATCCAGTTATCACCGGTATCCTGATTATGTAAAACAGCATGACGATGGAAGAATGTTCCGCGGCCACAGTCCTGCCCTGATAAACGAACCGGCGTACCATTTTCGACTAATGTGGCATACGCAAGGTTTTCGGCACAGCCCCAGTCTATCGGTATCTCGCCTGCCAGCATTTTTTCACGGTCAGCCATGATACGTTTAACACGGGAATGTAATTTAAGGTCTTCTGGTATATCCAGCATCCATGTTTGTAGTTGCTGCAACTGTTTTGCTGGATAACTCGCATCATAAGCATCATCCCACTCTTTACCAACATAGCTTCGCCAGTTGGCTGCGTGATGATTAGTCAGGCCTTCAATGATTGGACGGGAGACAATGTTCCCCTCATCAAGCTGTTCCCGATAACGATCAACCATTTGCTGGGCTTCGTCATCATTAATAACACCTTGTTCAACCAGCCGATCCGCATAGATCTTGCGTGTCGTTGGGCGGCTGCGAATATTCTTGTACATGGATGGTTGTGTTACCGCGGGCTCATCGGCTTCGTTATGACCATGGCGTCGGTAGCAGACCAGATCAATCACTACATCACGACCAAACTCCATCCGGTAATCCAGCGCCATGCGTGTTACGAATAAAATCGCTTCTGGGTCATCACCATTCACATGAAAGATGGGCGCCTGAATCATCTTGGCAACATCAGTACAGTAAAGCGTTGAACGGGTATCTTCCGGGTTACTTGTCGTGAAACCAACCTGGTTATTAATAACGATATGTACGGTTCCACCAGTTTTATAGCCACGCACCTGAGACATGTTTAATGTCTCCATCACCACACCCTGACCTGAGAACGCCGAATCACCGTGAATTAGCACAGGCAACACCTGCTCGCCCTTACTGTCCTGGCGTCGTTCCTGACGGGCACGAACAGATCCTTCAATAACTGGATTAACAATCTCCAGATGAGATGGATTAAAACCCAGCGTTAAATGAAGAGCACCACCGGGAGTTTCGATATCCGATGAAAAACCCTGATGATATTTCACATCACCCGAGCCGGTTCGTTCATCGACGTGCTTACCTTCAAATTCAGAAAATAGTCGGGCCGGATTTTTACCCAGAATATTGACGAGTACGTTCAAACGGCCACGGTGCGCCATTCCTAGAACCAGTTCCTTAATACCCTGTTCACCCGAACGCTGTATAAGATCGTCTAGCAATGGGATTAGTCCTTCTCCGCCTTCCAGTGAAAAACGCTTTTGACCAACGTATTTACGATGCAGGTATTGTTCAATTCCCTCCGACGCCGTCAGCATACGTAGTAGCCAGCGTTGCTCATCCGCATGAGTATCCAGCGTGGCCTGTTGTCCTTCTAGGCGTGCCTGAATCCAGCGTTTCTGAGTTGTTGATGTAATGTGCATATACTCAGAACCAATCGTATTGGTATAGACCTTACGTACCAGCGAATTAATCGCATTCAAGGTCATTTCTTTTTCGCCAACCAGCGAGCCGGTATTAAAAACCGTTGTGAAGTCGTCCGTTGTCAGCTTATGAAAAGCTGGATCGAGATCAGGAACCTGTTCACGTTCTTTTAATTCAAGTGGATCCAGGCAAGCGTGCTGATGACCACGCACTCGGTGAGCGTTGATATAACGCAGTACTGAAGCCTGTTTTTCTGCTTCGACAGACAGGCCGCCATTAGCGGACCCTCTGTTGCTGATCGCCGGAGTTAGCCCTCGAAACTTATCTTTGACAGCGGAATGCGGTGTTTCAACACCATTGTGCTGTGGCAGATTATTGAAGTATTCCTGCCAGACCTCTGCCACCGAAGATGGATTAATTAGATAATCTTCATACATTGCTTCGACATAGTCGCCGTTGGCACCAAAAAGTGCCGTATCTCGTTTAAAACGATGATATAGAGAGCTCATTTTTATATTCTCAAGTGCTCGATCACAAAATATTATTGTTTAGACTTAATTGTGGCTTATATTCCTATAAAAACAATGGATAAGGTAGAGGTTTTCTATATCTATTTTTCGATGCTTACTATTAGGTTGATCTACTGAGTATTGCGGGTTATCAAAAAACTGATCGAAATCAATTATGCAATTTGAGTACAGACACTATAATTCGCGTATGAGACATCAATTTATACAGACACTTACTCTACCACTCACAGCTCTGGCCATATTTTTGAGCGGCTGTTCAACGAATCAACCCCATCCTGCTGAAGAGCAGCTCGCGGATTGCCGCGCAGCTTATAGTGATGCACAACGTGAAAACCAGAGGCTGGTTATGAAGCTCGGACAGGTTGAGAAGCACCTGGAAGAATGCCGCCTCAGTGCCAAAGAAATCATCAGTGATATTGATGCCGCTCGTTTACGTGAAGAAGAACTACGCCAACTCCTGAAATCAGAACTTGATGATAAAAGTGTTGAAGTCGAATACCTGAAAGGACAATTAACCGTCCGCATGCTTGACCGTATTCTATTCCAGTCAGGGAGCGCTAAAATATTGCCAGAAGGCAAAGCTGTGCTGGATAAACTAGCTACTGCGCTATCATCGACCAAAGACATCATTAAAGTCGTCGGGCATACCGATGATGTTCGTATCAGCGCAGCACTACAGCGTAAATATCCATCAAACTGGGAGCTATCTGCTGCTCGCGCATCCAGTGTTGTGCGTTACTTTCAGGGTGAACATGGCCTTGATCCGACTCACATGCAAGCCGTTGGAAGATCAAAATATCTGCCGGTTACGCCTAATATCGACGACCAGAGCCGCCAACGTAACCGACGGGTTGAAGTGATTCTAACAACTCGTGATAAATGAGCGAGCCATAATTAGTATCCTATTTCATCGACTGTTAATCGGAATAGGCACTTTACTAATAAGTAGTTGCTCCAGCATATCTACCTTTTTTAGCAGCACAAATAGTGCCTACATCCCTATCAATTCTCAAGTAATCGTACAACAACCATTACATATACCAGAAAATAATACTCAAGTATTCTTACAAAATGGAGAAGAGAATTACCAGCCAGGATTTAATCTGGTATACGACCAATATTACCCATTTTGTTATTTTGAAAGCGAGCGACTTGAAAAACACATACAGGTCATTCAACCAGATATTTTTAACGTCACAAGTCTGGGATTTGAAGAGACAGAGATCGTATTCGCACAACCAAATACCCAGGTCGCCAGTCTTTTGATGGCAGATAATCGAAGTCCTTCCATGATAGTCAAACTCGTTACTATGAGACTCTTCTCGGAAAAGCAGTCATATATTCATAAACTCGTCTGTGGCAGTGGATTTGACTTTATATCGTCCGCTGAATTCCCAACAGTTCAAGACATAAATAATGCTCTGGGAAATACAGTCAAGCTGAAACTTAACGGGCCGGGTGCAAACCTTACTCCCCCTGAAAAAAACTACTGATCATATTGCTGATAACGCTGTTGCATCTTGCCTTCGAGTGCCTTGGCATCATTCATCAATTTCTGAACACCTTCGGGCGAATATAAGCTCGATACATCCTGCAAGGCACTATCGCCCTGCGGCTTATGTTTCTGCTGTGCACCCTCTTTAGGTTGCATACCTTTCTTTCCATGAGGCTCACTTTGTGAAGACGGTTTATCCAATTTGATGACGTTCGCATCCGGATGATATTCCGTCGCTTTGACGTTCGTGACACCTGACGGTGGCGTGTTACTGAACTGCACATTGCCGTTAGCATCCGTCCAGGAATATACCTTATTGGCTTTAGCGCTAGATGGCTGGCTATCAGATAAAGGGTTTTTAATATCCGGTAGTTTGTCGGATAGATTTTTAACGGAATCCGGTACTTCAGGAACTTTAACATCGGGCATTTTAATATCGTCCAGTGTCATCAGCGGCCTCCCATCTGGCCCTTTCATCACAAACGGCGCAGCCAGTGCGAGCACCACCAGAAACATCATTAACTTAAAAAATAATCCCATTGCTTCCTCTCACTTAGCTTTCTTACTAACCTTACATATGAATCAATAGAGAATGCGTATTAATTCACAGATTGGAAATACCGTTCAATTTCCTGGCGTGCATTTTGATCTGGCAGCACACCATACTGAGCTGCCATATTATCTCGCATATGATGCGGCTTCGATGTACCGGGTATGGCGCAGGTTACATCTGGATGTGATATTGAATATTTCAGAAATACCTGCGCCCAGCTATCACAACCTATATCACTTGCCCATGAAGGCAATGTCTTACCTCTCACCCATCGAAATAGGTCGCCCCGTTGAAATGGGCGATTAGCAATAATTGCTATGCCCTTATCACGGGCAATCGGCAAGATCGTTTTTTCAGCTTTACGATTTAAAATATTGTAACTCAGCTGCACAAAGTCGAACTGTTCTTTCAATAGAATATCCATCAATTCTTCATGATCATGCCCGGCATAGGTCGTGATGCCGATATAGCGAATCAAGCCTTGATCTTTCCATTGCCTTAGTGTTTTTAAGTGTACCTGCCAGTCACGTAGATTATGAATTTGCATTAAATCGAAATGCTTTAAGTTCCAGTAATCGAGTGACTGGCGCATTTGATCAATACCATCCTGTTCACCATCTGTCCAGACCTTGGTCGCCGAGAACATATTATCCGCTTTATCAATCCCCTGTTTTAGCAAATGCCCAATCATCTCTTCTGATTGCCCATACATCGGCGATGAATCAATCATAGATCCGCCCTGTTCAAAGAAGATTTTCAGCACCTCTGTCAGCCTAGTTACAGCAGCCTCATCGGATATATCTGAATTAAAAACCCTTGATGTTCCCAACCCAATGACCGGCATCATTTCGCTGGTCCCTGGAATGGATTTCTGTATCAAAGGACTTGAGGCTGCAGTTGCTTTTACAGGCAGTGTCGCCATTGCGCCTGATGCCAGTAACATTTGTAAAATCTGTCGCCGAGTAAAACCCATAATCACTCCTTATCAGGACTTAACCGTTTGTGCCATTTCCCCAGTTTAATACCGAGCATAGCCCATACCGCACAAAATGGAATTGCCACCCACGCCAGCTGCGACAAACTTAAACCAAAGCCAGATAATGCGGCATATACCCACGCGCTAGCTGCATCACCACCACGGTACACTGCCGTATCGATAAATCCTTTCGATTTATACTTTTGTTCACGAGGCAAAATCACATACAACATCTCTCGTGCGGGCCGCATCAAGGCATAATTACCTGCGCGTCTTAACACCTGAATCACCACGAGGACCATAAAGACTGGTGCCACACCCAACGCAATAAACCCAATACAGAGCAGCACGGGTACGATGGCTAACGCAAATCCCAAACCTAGCTTTGAAACTATACGCCCGGTAAAAAAAAGCTGGATCAGTACGGTTAGTGAATTCACTGCCAAATCTATCCAGGCAAAGGCCATGGTTCGATCTTCTGAAGTCGCAAATGTGTCACGAACAATGGTCGCCTGCTGAAAGTACAGAAATGTCGCCACGGTACTGTAAAGCACAATGAATCCAGCGATGGATAGTAGATATGGTGAACGTAGTACCAGTCCAAAGCCCTGATACCAGTGACCGCCTATAATTTCATTCGAATTGTCACTGTCAGACGGATCTTCATTTAACAAAATCAGGCGATAGATACAGAAAATCGCAATCGATAAAAAGGTAATTGAAATCAGTAATAAGTGCGCTGTACCTAACCAGTTTACAAGCGTTGCTGTTAGTAATGGCCCGGTAATTGCGCCAGTCGTTCCGCCTGCGGCAATCAATCCAAACAGACGTCTTGCCTGATCTTCGTCATGCAGATCGGCCATAAAGCTCCAGAAGATCGAGACAACGAACAAATTGAATACACTAATCCAGATAAAAAAAGCACGAGCGACATATGTCATCGAGATCGATGATGTCATCAAAAAATAAAACACCATCAGACTGGCGATGAAGAACAGATACATCCAGGGTAAAAACTTTCGACGGGGATAGCGTGTACTTAACCAGCCATACAATGGCAACACGCATAACATGGTTACAAAGGTACCTGTAAACACCCAATGCAGGTTTTCGATACCACCTGCAATACCCATCTCATCGCGTAATGGGCGAAGGATGTAGTACGCACAAAGCAGCGAAAAGAAATATAGAAATGAATAAATTAAGGATGGTAATTCGGACTGACGTATATCAAAACTATTTAATAATGAACGTCGCATTGATCAGGAGTGAAAACTCAATTTTAGAATTGATTTGTTTTTAACATTACCAGTGTACAACCCTCGATGACTTCGGCCCCCTGCTGTTCTAATTCGTTCTGTAATTTTGGTGCTTCGGAACCTGGATTAAATATGACCCGTTGAGGTTTTAATGCCAGGATTTCATCGTGAATTTTGACACTGCGTGCTTCTCCAACATACATGGTCAGGGTATGTACTGGCTCGTTAATCGTTTCAATATCATTGGTGACCGTATAACCTTCGATCTCTGTTAATGCAGGGTTTACCGGCGATATATTGTTATAACCATAGTCCTGTAATAGACGGATGCACTGATTAGAATAGCGCTCAGGTTTCGGGCTCGCGCCGAGTACAACGATATGTTCTGGATGCTGATCTGTCATATGAAACACCTGTTAATCTGGCGAATAATCATTTATCACTGGAAATCTAAAATAACATGATCGCCAGGCAGATACTCGTATAAATCTATACATATATGATAAATATGATAACCTTTCAAGAAACGTGTAAAATGGCGTGCTCGGCCAGACAAAATATACGAAGAATTAAAAAATTAGCGCAATGAAAAACCAACTGCTGAAATCTCCCGCAGGGCCAATATTCATTCTGGCAGCTATCTTCTTTGTGTCTGCGGTTATCGCCTTTCAGCAGGTGACCAGCCTCAATAAAGAACTCGTGCAGAGTTCGGCAATCAACTATGCCGACATCTATATCAAATCAATCGCAGAATTCAGAAATCTGTATTCATCTGAAGTCGTCGCTAATGCCAAAAAATCAGGCATGACCATCACCCATGACTACCACAACAAGGAAAATGCGATTCCACTGCCAGCGACATTCACTCTGTTATTCGGAGAACGAGTATCTGCCAAAAGTATTGGCGCCTCTTCCCGTATGTATAGCCCCTATCCATTTCCCTGGAATGAGGCTGGCGGCACAAAAACTGATTTCCAGAAACAGGCCTGGGCATTTTTACAGGACAACCCCGACCAACCCTACTACCAGTTCGAGAGTACCAACGAGACATTAAGTCTCCGCTATGCTGTCGGCGACAAACTCAAAGCCTCCTGTGTCGGTTGCCATAACAGCTACCTGGATACACCAAAGCAGGACTGGAAAACTGGCGATGTTCGAGGCGTTATGGAAGTTGTTGTCCCTCTTGGCAAGCTTAGTGCGGCTATTCAGGAGCAACTAAACAAATCATATCTGGTATTCGTTGTCCTCGGCTTGATTTTCATTGTTGGCGTAACTTTCACACTGTCCAGGCTACATTCCATCGCGGCTAAACTTCGATCGCATGTAGAAGAACTAGAGTTCACCCAAAACGCATACGAACTGGAATTAAAAGAACGTATCAAAAGTCAGGAAGAAGCAGAAAGAGCAAACAAGGCAAAATCAAACTTTCTTGCAAGTATGAGCCATGAATTACGTACGCCACTGAATGCCATCATCGGATTTTCACAGTTATTGGGACTTTCTAAGGATGATTTAACACCTTCACAGAAGAAATATGTTGGGGAGATAAATTCCGCCGGCAATCATCTACTTGAATTAATTAATGACCTGTTAGAGCTCACAAAAATTGAATCTGGCAAACTGACGATGGATTATAAGGAAGTCACCTTATGTGATTTATTCAAGGAATGTGAAACTCTCTCAGGAAAACATGCTACTGATGCCGATGTACAGATGGAATATCGCTGCCAGCAAGATGTACGACTTATAACCGACTCTACACGTCTAAAACAGGTACTGCTTAACCTCGTTTCCAATGGTATTAAATACAATATTCCTGGCGGCACGCTCATCATCCATGCGGAAGAAATACAAGATCAGATACGCATCAAGGTAACTGATACAGGAAAAGGTATTGATGAAGAGAATCTAAGTAAACTATTTACCGCGTTTGAACGCCTGGGTCATGAACGATCCAGTATCGAAGGTACCGGTATTGGTCTGGTGTTATCTAAGCAAATCATCGAACAGATGGGGGGCAGCATTGGAGTTGAAAGTCAGAAAGATCAAGGCAGCACTTTCTGGATTGATTTACCCAGAAACGCGATAGATACCTGATTTACTCCTACTAAACTACTTATCTAGATGGAAGTACGTACCAATCGTCCTGCCATTCGATATGTTTAATCGCAGCACTTAATATCGCGTTCATCCGATCAAGCTCACTTTGATCATAAGCGGCAGCCTCATGCTGTCCCCATACTGGCTTCGGCCAGCACCTGTCATGACCAAACCGAACAATATGATGGATATGTAACTGTGGTACGACATTACCCAATGCTGCAATATTCATCTTGTCTGCATTAAAATGGCTGGCGAGTTGTTGAGATAAATAGGACGACTCCTGTTGCAGCAACTGTTGGTCGGCTTCATTTAACTGGTAGATTTCACTGACTTCATCACGATCAGGTACCAATATAAACCAGGGATAGTTCGTATCATTCATCATCAATAAATGACACAGCTTAAAACGCCCCAGATAAAAGCAATCTTGTACAAGTTGTGTATGTATTTTAGCCATGCGTTAAATGCCTGTACGATAAATGCATACTATATTACTTAATCAATCTGAACGCTAAAGGCTATAAAGCTATAACCTCCTGCAGTCGAATAGTCATAATTTAATTTCTACCAATGCCATCGTAGAACCTCATGCTAGTATGTGTTCATGAAATTACACAGCTTACTACTGAAATGAATCAGGAACACCGAAGCCAGTATGACGCCATCATCATAGGCAGTGGCCCCGGCGGTGAGGGTGCCGCTATAAAATTAGCCGGTGCTGGCTTATCGGTTGCAGTAATTGAAGAGCATCATGAAATTGGCGGCGGTTGTCTACACTGGGGAACGATCCCAAGTAAAACACTACGCCACGAAATCCAGCTCATCCGTGATTACCGTAACCACCCCCTGTTCCTGAAGTCAGCGCGTAATCTGGAAGTTGATTACCCCAGCCTACTTGCAGCCGCCGACCAAATCGCAGCTAAACAGGTCAGCATGAAGTATCAGGATTTCACTGAGCATCGTATTCATGTTATTCACGGACGCGCTCGTTTTATCGATCAAAACAAAATAGAGGTAATAGATACACAGGGCGGTAGTAAAGAGTATCAGGCCGATAAATTTATCGTCGCGACCGGCTCTCGCCCTTATCACCCGGAAGATATAGATTTTACTCACCCTCGTATTCTCGACAGCGATAAGGTTCTGCAACTCGGTTTTTCTCCCAAGTCCATTATCATCTACGGTGCAGGTGTCATCGGTAGTGAATATGCCTCCATCTTTTCCAATCTTGGAATCCGTGTCACTCTGGTCAATATGCATGATCGACTCATGGGTTATATGGACGACGAAATTAGTGATGCGCTCAGCTATACCCTACGTAAACGTGGTTGCGATATTCAGCATAATGAGACCTATCAATCCGTCGAAATCGATGATGAGTCGGTCATATTACATTGTGAATCAGGCAAACAGATAAGAGCCGACGCCCTGCTATGGGCTAATGGACGCACAGGTAATACCGACGATATGGGTCTCAATAGTCTGGGTGTTAACATCAATCACCGCGGTCAGATAGAAGTCGGTAAGAACCTGCAAACTAGCATTGAAAACATCTACGCCGTCGGTGATGTCATTGGCTCACCGGGCCTGGCGAGCGCCAGCTATGACCAGGGCCGTTTTGTTGCATCCTGCATTGCTGATGGAACTTGCTCCTGGAAACTCGTACAGGATATTCCTATTGGTATTTACACTACGCCAGAAATCAGTTCAGTTGGACGTACAGAAAAAGAACTCACCGAGAAACAAATTCCATACGAAATTGGCCGCGCGCACTTTGAACACATCGCTCGCGCGCAGATCACTGGCCATACCACAGGTATGCTCAAACTATTATTCCATCGAGAAACTTTAGAAATACTTGGCATACACTGCTTCGGTGAACAAGCCTCAGAAATCATTCACATCGGCCAGGCCATCATGGCTCAACCTACACCTGGAAACAGTTTGAATTATTTTCTCGACAATACGTTTAACTACCCAACAATGGCAGAAGCCTATCGAGTCGCGGCGATTGACGGCTTGCAGCGGTTAACGTAGTACTTTCAGGCCAATAAATATTATAAGACGCAATCAGCAAGAAAATTATCTTCTATCTCTGCATTATCAGCATGTAATATCATCTCTATCGTTGATCGCTCATGTTTATCGATGTTCTCCCAACATGCTTCGTCTTCTACATCATTAATTAGATACCAACCTGACGAAGTTTGAACGACACCCTTTAATCGAACGTAAGATACGTCTGACAATCGACTCTTCAGACAGACAAAATCAAATACCGTATCTGACTCATATACCCAATTTCGATTTATAAAAGCAGTATCATCCTCTGTCGTATATTGCGTGCTTGTGATCTTCATCAACCGGGATATAGGCTCCAGCAATAAACTCAGTGATAATTTTCCTCCAGTAGTCTGTATTAACTTTCTGGGTGATAACCCATTACGTTGGGAAAACTCGAACCAGGCCTGGTTCGATGCTTCAGTCACTCTGTCTTGCTTATTAAGAACAACAATATCGGCTAAACGAATTTGATTAATGTAGTTTTCATGCTGGACGTATCGCTTGTCTAATAAATGCTGAGGGTCAACCAGACTAATGATTCTAATATCGAGCAACGATTTAAGACTACCGGACTGAAGAATTTCCAGCACGCCTTCAGCATGACCAAGGCCACTACTTTCAATCAACAGACGATCAGGCTTTTGTTGCCTGAGTAATTCAACAACTGCAAGCTGTAGTGATATACCTTGCGCGCAGCACATACAGCCCCCTGCAAGTTCTTTTACACGGATACCTTCCGCTTCGTAAAACTGGCCATCAATACCCTGCTCACCAAATTCGTTTACCAGTACCGCCCAGTATTCATCGTCTGGTTTCTGTTTAAATAAATGAGTAATTGCACTCGTTTTCCCAACACCAAGAAAACCGAGAAATAGATAGACCGGAATTGATGAATTAGCTTCAGACATAAATCGATTTAAACAACAATCGTCGAGGAAAGATATAACAAGGCAGAAACAAAAAAGGCTTATCTATATGCATAGATAAGCCTTTCGTATTGGCGTCCCCTAGGATATCAGCTCTTAACCCCAGAACCATTAAAACCAATAATATCAGATAGTTACAGCTGGTCAAATAAAACTAATGTATGCGTTTTCTCAATAAACCGGAAAATCGACTGTTAAATTTTTTAACAATTTAACCCGAAAAATCATTGTGAATCATGTGGCAGCTTCAGCTCCGAGTTCTTTCACTTTAGTGGGCTCGCTGCTCGGTCAACATAACTGGCTAAAAGTTCTAATGTGTATTCATTATTTGTCTGGAGAACCATAACTGATTCAGCTTTTGGGCTTTGCATTGCAATAGTCGTTATCTCACAAGCAAGTAGCCTCCTTCGCTTAACTGTTGAATTGTGCCGAAATTTAATCCATTTGATGAGCATTGTTGCAGTGAATATATTCCCATAAAATCGACAAAATTCCCAATAGCGAGAGTGGATTGCTAAAGATTTAGCGGGTCAATTTCCGATGCAAACTGGAGTGAACCCCTGAAGCTGGAATCCAGACCCCCTTATTTAGACCCCTTCGGTAGCGTGTTTGTTTTTCTCTTCATATTCTTCTGGCGTTAAGTATCCGAGCGCCGAGTGAATACGTTTTCGATTGTATATCTCTTCGATAAATATTTCGGTAGGCGTTGTTGCCCATTTGAGTTCGTTTCGTAGCCAAACTGGTACACCTCTTCATATACTTCAGCGTTTTCATAAAAACTTTCAACTTGTGGATTATCAGTTGGTGTGGTTTTACGGCTCATAGAGCCAACCATGCCGTATTCCGCTAGTTTTAGCTGGTAACTCTTTGCATGATACTGAGCGCCCTGATCTGAGTGATGAATAATACCCGTGATGGCCCTGGCCTTGCAGGCTCGATTTAACGTGACAGCACCGTAGTTGACGTCAATACGCTTGGAGGCCGTAGCAACCTGCACGACTTTTCGTGACCATGCATCTAACATTACGGCCAGATAGAGAAACCTTGAACGTAAGCGGATGTAAGTAATATCAGTCACCAGCAGTCGATCAGGGCCACAGGGCTGAAAATCTCTGAAGCAAATGGAAAGGCTGCCCCTAATTCTCCTGGCTCTTTCGGTTTAATTTTCTTGGTGTTAGGCCGATATTTGAGTGGGTGTTCACGCATGATACGAGCAACACGTTTGTGGTTGATAATGAATACCGTCGGAAGTAATTCCGCAAGGCTAAACGAACGAAGGCGT
>CALODD010000026.1:0-34471 GCA_942491945.1 uncultured Gammaproteobacteria bacterium
TTTCTTCTGCGGTACCAACCGTAACCCGCAAACAATTCTCCAGATCAGGATGACCACCGCTAAGATTCTTGATCAACACATTATGCTCTCGTAACTGCTTAAATACAGCCGGCCCATTATTCGAATTCACTCGAAAAAGCAGAAAATTGGCTTCACTCGGCCAAACGCTGATGCCATCAATCTCAGATAGCTCAATGAAAAGCTGTTCACGATCCCTGCGTATCAACTTCGCCTGATCATCGAAAATTGCTTTATTTTCCAGAGCAAACTGAGCTGCTGCCTGTGTCAGAACATTGATGTTGTATGGCAACCTCACCTTCTCCAGCTCATTGATCCATGGCTCACCACCAATAAGATAGCCCAGTCTCAATCCTGCTAGCCCCATCTTGGAAACCGTACGCATAATCAATACATGGTCAAATTCATCGAGTAGCGAATCTGCCTTCATATCTGTGAACGGCGCATAGGCTTCATCAATTATCAGCAGACCGGGACATACTTTAGCAATCGCCCGTAGTGACTCAAGTGGATGGATATTACCGGTTGGATTATTCGGATTAGCGATGAAGACAACCGTCGGCTGACTCTCTACGATCTGACGAATCGTCCTATCCAGGTCTATTGAAAAGTCATCCGCGTTTAAATCAAGACTTAAATACTCAATACCATTCATCGCAGCAATCATGCGATACATGACAAAGGCTGGATCTAAGGACATAAACGACCGACCTTCACCACCCAATGCCTGCGCCAGCATCAGGATAATTTCATCAGAACCATTACCCAGCAAGAGCCCCTTATCCTTAGGAATACCCAGCGCCTCGCGCATGATGCCTTTCAGAGAATTAGCAACGGGATCAGGGTAGCGATTGATATCAACCGCTTGCAGAACATCGACCCATTCCTGCGCCAGAGAATCTGGCAATTGGTAGGGATTTTCCATCGCATCCAGCTTGACCATGCCAGATGCATCACCAACATGATAAGCCGACATGGCCTGTACGGCTGGGCGCACCCATTTTTTAATTCGATCAGACAAGGTGAACTCGAAGTCTGTACTAAACTAGTCTTCCAGGCGCATTTCGGCAGATCGTGCGTGAGCCGTCAGTCCCTCACCATGTGCCAATGTGCTGGCGATGCCCGCAAGCTCTTTAGCTCCATCCGGAGAGCAATGAATGATGCTGGAACGCTTCTGAAAGTCATAAACACCCAGAGGTGATGAAAAGCGTGCTGTTCCCGAAGTCGGCAAGACATGGTTCGGGCCAGCACAGTAGTCACCCAGTACTTCCGTACTAAAGGCACCCATAAAGATAGCACCGGCATGACGTATTTTTGGTAACAATGCTTTTGGATCAGCGACCGATAATTCCAGATGCTCTGCTGCAATTTTATTGGTCACTGCAATCATATCGTCCATATCCTGCGCCAGAATTAATGCGCCACGATCCTGTAACGATTGCTGGATAATTTCTTTGCGTGGCATATCCGGTAATAGTTTTTCGACACTTGCCTCAACCTGATCCAGATAATCTGCATCAGGGCAAACCAGGATAGATTGTGCCAGCACATCGTGTTCTGCCTGGGAAAATAAATCCATCGCAACCCAGTCAGGGTTCGTTGTGCCATCACAAACCACCAGAATTTCTGATGGGCCAGCGATCATATCGATACCGACCTGACCGAAGACCTGACGTTTGGCCAGCGCAACAAAGATATTGCCAGGACCAACAATCTTATCAACGGGCTCAATAGTTTCCGTGCCGTAAGCCAACGCCGCAACCGCCTGAGCGCCACCAATACGATAAACTTCGGAGACACCTGCTATCTCTGCAGCAGCCAATACCATGTCATTAATCACACCGTCCGGTGTTGGCACGACCATAACAATACGCTCAACACCAGCAACATGAGCTGGCATCACGTTCATCAATACAGAAGATGGGTAAGCTGCTGTACCACCAGGCACATAAACACCAACGCTATCCAGCGGCGTTACCTGCTGACCTAGCACCGTGCCATCAGCCTCGGTATATTCCCAGGAATCCATTTTCTGATGCTCGGCATAGGCACGTACTCGTTCTGCTGCCTGCTTCAATGCATCAAGAGTTTCGGGCGCAATATTTTGCATCGCCTGAGCACGCTGCTCCGGGGTGACGATTAATTCGTCGAATGATGTAACACTTAAGCGATCAAGTTTATTGGTCAGATCAATAACCGCCTGATCACCAGAAGCTCTAACTTGCTGGATGATGTCGTCAACGATTTGCTGGAATTTCTGATTATCCTCTTCTTCACCCTGCAACAGGCGATCAAGGTCAGCTGTAAAATTAGCGTCAGAAGTATCGAGTCGTTTCAACATAGGAACCAACTAAAAATAGGTTAGAAATCACGCCGCCCTATCAATAACAGCGGCAGCAATCTTTTCCATGATGGGTTTAACCAGGCCGGCTTTCATTTTAGTTGAAGCACGGTTTACGATTAATCGAGAACTGATATCCATGATGTGGTCTCTGGTCACCAGACCATTGGCTTTAAGTGTATTACCACTTTCAACCACATCAACAATCGCGTCTGCCAGGCCAACTAGCGGTGCCAGCTCCATTGACCCATAGAGTTTGACGACTTCAACCTGGCGACCCTGAGAGGCATACCAGTCACGCGTGGTCTGGACGTACTTAGTCGCAATCTTCAGACGCGGCTTATCCAGATCCGCATCCGGCTTACTTGCCAGCATCAGACGACAACGGGCAATCTGCAAATCGACCATTTCATAGAGATTCGATACATCATTTTCAATCAATACATCTTTGCCTGCGACGCCCATATCGGCCGCGCCATAAGAGACAAACGTCGGCACATCAGAGGCACGAATAATCAGGATGCGAACATCAGGATGTGTGGTATCAAAAATCAGTTTACGACTGTCTTCGGGTGCTTCCAGTAATTCAATACCAGCGGCAGCCAGCAACGGAATACTGTCCGTCAGGATACGCCCTTTCGATAGCGCAATCGTCAGCTTGTTGGTTTCGATCGACATAGGGGCGCGAGTTTACATGATCAAATATGAAATAGGGATGAAAATACGCAGGAAAATAAGGAGCAACCAACCTGTTAACAGGCTCCAGGGGGATTACGAGGTAATGCGACGAATATTGGCACCTAGCTGCGCTAATTTTTCTTCGATACATTCATAACCACGATCAATATGATAGATGCGATCTACTATGGTCTCACCATCTGCAACCAGACCAGCCAGTACGAGGCTTGCTGAAGCACGCAAGTCAGTCGCCATCACCGGCGCTCCAATAAGTCCTTCAACGCCCTTGCTGATCGCTGTATTGCCTTCTAGCTGAATATCCGCGCCCATGCGTGACATTTCTGGCACATGCATGAAGCGATTTTCGAATACCGTTTCACTAATCGTCCCCACACCTTCAGCAACCGCATTCAGAGCCGTAAACTGCGCCTGCATATCGGTTGGAAACCCCGGGTACGGCGAGTTTTAATATCAACCGCCTTTGGCCTTCGGCCTTCCATATCCAGCTCGATCCAGTCATCGCCACAGGTTATTTTTGCGCCTGCTTCGGTTAACTTGGCCAGTACGGCATCAATAATGCCTGGCTGAGTGTCTTTGAGTTTAACTCTGCCGCCAGTAATCGCTGCAGCAGTCAGGAAAGTACCTGTCTCTATTCGGTCAGGTAGTACCGTATGATTCGTGCCAGATAGTTTTTCAACGCCTTCAATTTCGATACGGTCAGTACCCGCGCCTTCAATTTTTGCCCCCATGCTAATCAGGCAATTCGCCAAATCGACCACTTCGGGCTCTCGGGCTGAGTTTTCTAATATGGTTTTACCCTCTGCCAGACATGCCGCCATCATGAGATTTTCAGTACCCGTCACTGTGACAATATCCATCACGATGGTGGCGCCCTTCAGACGATCTGCTTTGGCATGGATATAACCGTTTTCAACCGTCACCTCAGCACCGAGTAATTCCAGGCCATGGGTATGAATGTTCACTGGGCGAGAGCCTATCGCACAACCACCAGGCAACGACACATAGGCTTCACCAAAGTGTGCCACTAACGGGCCCAATACCAGAATCGATGCCCGCATGGTTTTAACCAGTTCGTAGGGGGCGGTATATGTCGACAAGGTTGAGCTATCGACCGTGATGCCCATCTTTTCATTAATGGTGACACTAGCTCCCATTTCACCCAGAAGAGACACCAGTGTCGTCACATCATGCAGATGCGGCACATTACAGATGGTCACTTCATCATTGGTTAAGAGAGTTGCCGCCAGAATCGGTAATACGGCATTTTTTGAACCCGAAATGCGAATTTCACCCTCTAGCGGGTGACCGCCATTAATCAGCAATTTATTCACGCGAGTTACTTGGCTTTTTCAGCGACGTCGACAGCAGTCGTTTTCGGCTTATTATGCTCTGCTAATGAGTCGAGCAAGCCATCCATGCCACCCTTACGTATCTGGCCGGCAAAGCTGGCACGGTAGTTGGTTACCAGGCTGATACCGCCAATCGCGACATCAAAAATACGCCAGACATCACCTGTACGATACATGCGATAGGCCACTGACACAGGGTCTGCGCCTTTCTGGCGAATCTCTGTTGGCACAATTGCAACATCTGGGTTGGACGATACCTTTGTCGGCATAAAGGCAATTTCTTCCTCAGACGAGTATTCAGACAAAGCCGTCGCGTAAGTACCCACTAATAACTGTTTAAACTCGCTCAAAAAGCGTTTTTGCTGTTCCTTGGTCGCATTTTTCCAGTAGTTTCCCAGAACAAAGTAGGACATTTTATCAAAATCAAAATGCGGCAGAATATGCGCCTCGACCAGACCATAGACACGATCGGGATTGTTTTTGATTGATTCCGCTTCTCGCTCCAGAACAGCAATCACTTCATCAGCTGCTGTTTTAACAACTTCATGAGCTTCCATCTCACTGGCATGCACAGGAACAATCAGGGCAAGCGCAAAAATAAGTGCGGGAACCACTTTTCGGGAATACACGGCTACTATCTGAATTATTGAAAACTGCATATGATTTACCTGAACCTTAATGCTTAACTTCTTTAGACCATTCTAACCAGCGGGGTTCAATTACGTCTGAACGACGCATCCCAACGGGCGAAGTTGCGCAATCTACCACACTTTATATATGCCTGCGATGCCGAACACCGTCATTACGACAATGATGATATTTTAGCCACCCAGCAAGGTAATCATTGTGCGTAGATTCTGTAATTTTGCCACTGAATCATGACCATTTATGGCAATCACACAAATATTATGTTCTTTCACCATCTCGTCCTGTAATGCTTTACCAAGCGCGGCAGCTATCTCTCGGTCAGCCGCTGACAGATCAACCAGTATCAACCATGATGCTCTCCCATGAGCAGCCGGGATTAATCGACATGGCTGTTCTGGATCGCTACCACCTACAGCAATCGGTAATGCCTGCGCATGGTCACCCAATGACTGAATCTCCCACTGTCCCTGCAACCAGATACCTGCCGGCTTAATTTCAACCTCAGATAGAGCCTCAATCCAATGCTCAATATCGCTGACGCCCTGACTACTGGCATTAAATCGTAGTATCGGATGGAAGCGTTCATGACAGTCTTCCAGTTGTTCCACAATATTTTCCATCTCCTCTGTATTTATGTCGGTATCGATGACTACGGTTGAGAATTCATTAGCGAAATAACCAAGCTGCCAGTCCTCCGGCATATCCTCCGGATAGTATTCGTCATTCCAGGCTTCATATCGCCAGTCAATCGCACCAGTTAAAACTCTTGCCATCGGGACTCCTTTTCCTATTGAGCTCATGTAGAATGCCTGCCCGAGTTACCGGGGGTTTCATGTTACTTTCTATTCTCGCAGTGATTGGCGGCCTTGTGCTACTGGTTTACGGCGCTGATCGTTTCGTCTATGGCGCTGCTGGCACCGCCAATGCACTGGGTGTATCACCATTAATCATTGGCCTGACTGTTGTCGGCTTCGGTACCAGCGCGCCCGAAATGCTGGTGTCTGGCACCGCCGCATTACAGGGCAACCCAGGACTGGGCTTTGGTAATGCGATTGGCTCCAATATCACCAATATTGTTCTGGTACTGGGTTTAACCGCGCTCATCATGCCGCTCAAGGTCGATAGCCAGACACTGAAACGTGAATTTCCGATACTCATTCTTATTTCTTTCATGACATTTGGGCTAGTCGTCGATGGTGAGATTAGTCAGATCGACAGCGCATTTCTGATATTCAGTATGTTTGTCATTCTTGGTCTACTCGGCTACCTGGCAACCCACAAAAAACAGGGTGACCCCATTGAAGCAGAGTTTGACTGCGAAATTCCACATAATGTCAGCGTCAAAAAAGGTATGTTGTGGCTTTTCATCGGCCTCGTCTTGCTAGTTGGCAGCTCTAAGATACTCGTCTGGGGTGCCGTGAATATCGCCCAAGCCTATGGTATCAGTGACCTTATTATCGGTTTAACGATTATTGCGATTGGCACTAGTCTGCCAGAACTTGCCGCTTCACTCATGAGTGCCATCAAGAAAGAACACGACCTGATTATCGGCAATATCATCGGCTCAAATATGTTCAACCTGCTAGCCGTCATTGGTATCGCTGGCAGTATCCAGCCCGGTGAGTTCCCTGCCGAAGCACTCGTACGTGATATGCCAATCATGCTGGGGTTAACCATCCTGCTATTTCTCATGGCCTATGGCTGGCGTGGTACAGCTCGAATAACACGACTTGAAGGCGGTTTATTGTTTGCAGGTTTTGTAGCCTATGAATACTTCCTCTACACTGTCAGCGTCGCGGCTTAAGATTATTAAGTAATAGTTATATGTCACCGAGCACAATAAAAGAAATAGCTTCAGCAGTTTTAACGACCGAAGCAAAATCGATTACGGACTTATTAGACCGTATTGATGATGATTTTGTTAAAGCCTGCAAGATCATGATGGGCTGCACAGGCCGCGTAGTCGTCACAGGCATGGGAAAATCGGGGCATATCGGCAGCAAAATTGCAGCCACGTTAGCCAGCACAGGTACACCCGCATTTTTTGTACACCCCGGTGAGGCCAGTCATGGTGATCTCGGTATGATTACCGCACAGGATGTTGTTCTGGCGCTGTCTAATTCTGGATCGACGGATGAAATCATTAGCATCGTGCCAATCATTAAGCGGCTCGGTGTACCTTTGATCGCGATGACCGGCGATGCAGACTCTGTACTTGCCAATGAGGCGAATGTACATCTGGACATCAGTGTTGAAAAAGAAGCCTGCCCTTTAGGGCTAGCCCCAACGGCAAGCACAACCGCAACCTTAGCAATGGGTGACGCACTCGCGGTTGCCATTCTGGACAGTAAAGGTTTTACAGAGCAGGACTTTGCCCGCTCTCATCCTGGTGGCCGCCTGGGACGCCGACTGCTGCTGCATGTTGCTGATATTATGCAAACTGGAGACAGCATTCCGAAGGTTTCACCTGACGTCACTCTTAGTCAGGCTGTTATGGAAATTACCCGGGCAGGCATTGGCATGACCGCGATTGTCGATGAAACCGACCATGTGATTGGGATTTTTACCGACGGTGATTTACGTCGTCACCTTGACGATCAGATCGATCCACATACGACGCCGATCGCTGACATCATGACGCGTAGCTGTACCACCATTAGCTCAGAAATACTTGCTGCAGAAAGTCTGCAGATCATGCAGGACAAGAGCATCAACGCACTATTAGTTGTCGATGAAGAACAACGTGTGATTGGCGCCTTAAATATGCATACCCTGCTTCGAGCGGGCGTTGCGTAATAATAAAATAGATAACCATAGAGACCCCATGAGTATAGATATTTCACAGGATGCACTCGAACGTGCAAAGAAAATTAAACTCGTTGGCTTCGATGTCGACGGCGTGCTGACCGATGGCGGCCTGTTTTTTGGTGACGATGGCCAGGAATATAAGTCCTTTAACTCCCAGGATGGCCACGGAATTAAGATGCTACATAACAATAGTATCCAGACCGCAATTATTACCGGCCGTACTTCCGAAGTCGTGAAATATCGTGCAACAAATCTGGGTATCGATATCATCTATCAGGGGCAACACGATAAGTCTGCGGCTCTCGACGAACTATCGAAGGAAACAGGTCTTGCTCTTGATGAAATCGCCTATGTAGGTGATGACGTAGTTGACTTACCAGTATTACTTCGAGTCGGTCTGGCAATTGCCGTCAGTAATGCACACCCGCTTGTCAGTGAACACTGCCATTGGTGTACACCACGTTCAGGTGGACATGGAGCTGGCCGTGATGTGTGTGAAATGATACTCGACGCACATGGCCTGCTCGAACAAGAGCTGCAGAAATATCTGACGGTACAGTGACCACAAGCCGTTTCATATCCCTGATTATTCTCGCCATGATGACGTCCATGGTGTGGTGGCTGGAAGATATTGTCAGCACTGCGCAGCAGGAAGAACTACGCAAGAAAAGTAATCGTCCTGACTTCTATATGGAGAACTTCACGCTACATCAATACGATGAAGCTGGAGACCTCGATTATCAGACACAGGGAACATCCCTAATCCGTTACCCCGTCAATGACAGCCTGGAAATTGAAGGTCTGGATATGCAGGCATACAAGGCCGGCAAAATGCCTTTTACTATTAACGCCAACAAAGCGCGTATTGATGAAGACGGCGATCAAATTTTCCTCTCAGGCAATGTTAAGATGCTGCAACAGGAAGGGCCTGACAACGACCTGCTCAGCATTGAGAGTGAAAAACTGTTTATTGATAATAACCGTGACTATCTGGAAACCAATAAGCAAATCACCATCAAGACCAGCAAACACGAAATTTCTGGCGTTGGTATGCAGGCCTGGGTTGAACTGGATAAATTCAGATTGATGTCTAAAGTACGAGGTACGCATGAACCTTAAGCACATATTGCCAAAACAAGCATATCTACAAGTCAGTGCACTGCTGCTTCCTGCGGTGCTATTACTACCTGCCTTGTCACATGCCTTATCGACCGATAAAGACCAGCCAATGCAGATTGAGGCAGATTCGGTTGAGATTGATGATAAATCAGGCTTAACGGTCTACCGCGGTAACGTCATCATTAAACAGGGCACCCTTCACGTTAAAGGATCAACACTCGTCATTGAGCGCGTTAATGACGAAGTTAAAATGGTTACCGTCGTTGGCAAACCAGCCAGCTATAAACAACGTCCAGATAACAAAACTGAAGATGTTGTGGCGAGTGCTTACAAGCTGCAGGTCTACCCAAAACGCGATCTGGTGCGTATGGAGCGTAATGCCCGCATCAAGCAGGAAGGCAATCTCTTTACCGGCAACATCATCGAATACGATAATAAAAATGACATCATTAAGGCTAAAGGCAGCATCGCTACTACGGATACCGGCAAAGCGAAAAAAGGTCGTATACGTATGACCATTCAGCCTAAGAAAAAATAACTCATGATCACCTTAAGTGCGCGCAACCTCTCCAAGGCATACAAGGGGAGAAAAGTCGTTAATGGCATTTCACTGGATGTAAACAGCGGCGAGGTTGTCGGTTTACTCGGCCCCAACGGCGCGGGAAAAACGACCAGTTTCTATATGATTGTTGGCCTTGTAAGTTGCGATGAAGGCAGCATTTATCTAGATAAAGAAGATATCACTCGCTACCCCATGCACAAACGTGCTCGTATGGGCCTAGGCTATCTACCTCAGGAACCCTCGGTATTTCGCAAGCTGACAGTACGTGAAAACATTTTGGCCATCTTACAGACGCGCCAGGAACTCGATAACGATGCACGCGAAGCCATACTGCAGGAACTACTACAGGAATTGCATATTCATCATCTGATTGACGCACCTGCTATCAGTCTTTCTGGTGGAGAACGCCGCCGTGTTGAGATCGCTCGTGCATTAGCTGCAGAGCCACGCTTTGTATTACTGGATGAACCCTTCGCAGGTGTCGACCCAATTTCAGTAAATGACATCCAGCAGCTTATAGCGCATCTACGTGATAAGAATATCGGCATACTGATTACCGACCACAGCGTCCGCGAAACACTCGGTATCTGTGATCGAGCTTATATTGTCAATAATGGTCAGGTTATTGCCGAAGGTGATCCCGCGCACATCCTTGAAAACCAGCATGTACGTGAGGTTTACCTAGGCGAAAACTTTCGTCTATAAGCACATCTATTCGGGTCAATTGAGCGAAAAATGACCTACATCAGAAAACTCTAACATTGGCACATTTCATGCTAATTATTATCCAGCAAAGTCGTATTTTATGGATTACAATTAGCTCAGGGATGAGGAAAATAAGTACAAAAATCCGTTGATGAAGCAGAGCTTACAACTCCGTCTGGGGCAAACGCTCTCTATGACCCCGCAGCTGCAACAAGCGATCAAGCTGTTGCAACTCTCTTCGCTCGATTTACAAACTGAAATTCAGCAGGCTGTTGAATCCAACCCTCTTCTTGAGTACGAAGAAACAACTGCGGAAACTTCCAACGACGACCCGTCCGTACAACAAACCGGTGAACACCCTGATCAGGAATTCAATCAATTTCAGGCCACAGCTGATGATGAAAACAGCTGGTTAAAAAACCCATCGTTCGCCGAATCCGGTTCAAGCTACTCCGGTGACAGACCAACAGACTATCCGGCAGATGGGGAAAACCTTAAAGATCACCTGTTATCACAGATCAGTGTATTACCACTGAGTACTGCAGACCGCCTGATTGCGGAATCAATCATCGATGCTATCAATGACGATGGTTATCTGGGAATGTCTATTGAGGAAATCCACACCACACTTCCAGAAGAGATGGAAACAACTGCCGACGAAGTCGAAGCGGTACTCACCATGGTGCAACACCTCGACCCAGCCGGTATCGCAGCACGCGATCTTGCTGAGTGTCTGTCACTACAACTGGAACAGTTACCGACGAATACGCAAAGACGCCTCGCGATAGACATTATCTCGAATCATTTTGATGCACTTAGCAGTAAAAATTTTGCCGTTATTGCCAAGCAATTAGATATAACGACCGAAGATGTTCTGAGTGCCGTACAGGTTATTCAGCAACTCAACCCGAAACCCGGCAATCAAATCAGCAATACACCGACCGAATATATTACGCCGGATGTGCAGGTCAGAAAGATTAAAGGGCAATGGCGTGTCATCTTGAATAGTGACATCTCACCCCAACTCAAGGTAAATGATTACTATGCCAGCATGATTAAGCGCGCCGATGACAGCCGCGATAATCAGTTTTTGAAAAATAATCTGCAGGAAGCGCGCTGGTTTTTAAAAAGCTTAAACAACCGGAATAACACGTTATTGAAAGTTGCTTCACTCATTGTCGAACAACAGCAAGGTTTTCTTGAACATGGCGAAGAACACATGAAGCCGATGGTACTTCGCGATATCGCAGAAGTCATCGAGATGCATGAATCAACCATCTCACGTGTCACTACACAGAAATATATGCATACCCCGCGTGGCATCTTCGAGTTGAAATATTTCTTCTCAAGCCATGTAAATACTGCAAGCGGCGGTGAATGCTCATCAACAGCAATACGTGCCATGATCAAAAAACTGGTCACAACGGAAGATGATCGCAAACCGTTTAGTGATAACAAACTGGCACAACTATTAGAACAAAGGGGGATTAAGGTGGCTCGACGTACGGTAGCCAAATACCGCGAAAGCCTGCTTATTCCACCTTCTAACGAAAGGCGTTTACGCGCCTGATTAACTACAAGGAGAACGCTCTATGCATATCGATCTGACTGGACACCATATGGATGTTACCGACTCTCTGAGAGGCTATGTTAATGAGAAAATGCAACGACTGGAACGGCATTTTGATCATGTCACTAATCCTCATGTTATTTTGAGTGTCGAAAAAAATCGTCACCGTGCTGAAGCCACATTGCAATTAAACGGTAGTCGAGTATTCGCAGACTCCACCCAGGAGGATATGTACGCTGCGATTGATACACTGGTGGATAAACTGGATCGTCAGGTTGTCAAATACAAAGAGAAGCATGCTGAAGAGAGGCATCGCGCACCTAAACCATCACGCGTCGTCGACGTCTAACCGACCCTAACAAAGTAAGATTACAATGGACATTTTCAACTTACTCAATCAGGAACGAACACTGGCTCACACGGATGCGAGCAGTAAGAAAAAAGTCCTGGAAAAACTCAGTCATGTTCTTTCAAAAGACATCGACAACTATAGTCAGGAACAGATCTTCGACAGCCTGATTCAACGCGAACGTCTTGGCAGCACCGGGCTTGGTTCCGGTGTTGCCCTGCCTCATTGTCGATTAACAGGTTTATCTGAAGCATGTGCCGCTATGGTCACACTCGATAGCTCTGTCGATTTCGATAGCCCCGATAGTGAGGGCGTGGACATTATATTCGGGCTTGTTGTACCCGATGATAGCGATAAAGAACATCTTGAAACACTTGCCCAGCTCGCCAGGCTTTTTAGCGATCTTAAACTATGCCAACAGATTCGAAAGGCCAGTAGTAACCAGGACATTCTTGATCTAATCAGTCACTGGCAGCAGAACGCTGCTGCTTAACATTCGATTAGTGATACTTCGATGGCACTGTCACGCACGGTTACAATTGTTAATAGCAAAGGTTTGCATGCTCGTCCTTCAGCTAGCTTTGTCAAACTCGCGAATACCTTTGCCAGTAAAATACGCGTCTCCCATGACGATAAACATGTCGATGGCAAAAGCATTATGGGCATGATGATGCTCGCGGCTGCGGAAGGTTCCAGTTTACAGATACAAGTTGAAGGTGATGACGCAACCGATGCACTTGATGCATTGTGCGACCTGATTAACCAGGGGTTTCACGAGTAAATGTCACTGCAACTACCAGGACATGGCGTTTCCAATGAAATTGCAATTGGTACCGCAATCATTGTTCCCCGTGGCCATCTGAATATTTCCCAGCGCCATATAGAAATAAAAAAAATCACGCTTGAACAACGACGATATCAGCGCGCTGTAGAAACAGCGAAACATGAACTCATGGATATCAGTCAACAAATTCCACAAGACTCGAAAGTCGATGTGTATTCATTCATTGATACACATCTACTCATGCTCGGCGACCCAACATTATTCGACGCCCCACTCGATATTATTAAACAGGAACAGTGCAATGCCGAATGGGCGCTGCAAAAACAACATGAAGCCCTGACACAGGTTTTTGATGAGATCGACGACGCATATCTAAAAACACGTAAAGACGATGTCGCTCATGTCGTAAAGCGGATTCAGCGTGTGCTACTTAAAGAAGCCTCCCTGTCAGACATCGTGATCGATAAATCAGATTACTCACGCCAGATTCTGGTCATTGATGATTTGAGTCCTGCTGAATTAATCTCGATCCATCAGCGTGGCGTTGCTGGCTTTATTACTGAATACGGTGGCCCACTATCGCATACCGCTATTCTCGCCCGCAGCCTCGAGATTCCCGCACTGGTTGGTGTACATGGCGGCAGTCAGTGCATCCAGAATGGCGAAACTCTGATATTAGATGGTGAAAGAAATGCCCTGCTATCATCTCCCGATCAACGCACCCTGAAATGGTATCGCCAACAAAGACGAGATTATCGTAAACGCCTGAAGGGCTTAATCGAGCTTCGTGACCAGCAGGCGATGTCGACGGATCAACAATCCGTTGAACTGCAGGCCAATATCGAATTACCTGCCGACATCACGCCGGCACGCAAATCGGGATGTACCGGTATAGGCCTCTATCGTACTGAATACCTGTTTATGAATCGTGAAGACCTGCCTACGGAAGAAGAACAATACAGGGCATATCGTAGTGTTATCCGCCGCATGCGCGGAGCGACTGTAACCATTCGAACCTTGGATCTTGGTGCCGACAAGCAGGTCGACAGTGGACGTAGCGATGCGCCGTTACCCATGAACCCGGCACTTGGTCTGCGCGCAATACGTTTATGTCTACAGGATCATGAGTTATTCCATACGCAACTCCGTGCAATCCTGCGTGCCTCAGTCAATTATGATGTCCGCATCATGATCCCAATGATTTCCACGGTACAGGAAATTCGCCAGGTCAAAGCACATATTACCGCTGTTGAAGACAGCCTGCGTCGTCAAAAGATTCGTTTTGCTCAGAATCTACCGATTGGCGCCATGATCGAAGTGCCGGCTGCGGCGATTACCGCTGACAGCTTTGCAGAACACTGTGACTTCTTATCGATTGGTACCAATGACTTGATCCAGTACACACTGGCCATCGACCGTGTAGACGACAGTGTTAACTATTTATACGACCCACTACACCCAGCGATCCTCAAGCTCATCAAGCTAACCATCGAGGCAGCAGAGCGCGCAGAGATACCAATCAGCATGTGCGGTGAGATGGCCGGTGATACACGTTTTACCCGTTTACTGCTTGGTATGGGCCTGCGGGAATTCAGCATGCAGCCATCTTCGTTATTACAGGTAAAAGAAATCATCAGTAAGACCGACACCGAACAGGTACGTAAACTTGCTCGTCGTATTCTACGTAACGCAAATAGTGCAACCACCTATGATCTCCTGCATCAGCTAAACCAGTTACATTAGGGCGATACACTACCCTTTTGTGGTTGAACCCACCTCGGGTCTGACGCTAAACTCATCCAAATTCTCAATATGGGTGTGACGTATGTCAGAACAAGCTACAGATGATCGCACCCTGAATCGTCTAGAAGATCTCGATCAGGCATTACAAACAGGTACCGCCCATTACGCCCAACAATTACTCGTCACCTTAAATGCGGCAGAAATTGGACACCTGCTCGAATCACTACCCCGCACTAAGCGTTATTTTGTCTGGCAACTGGTTGATCCCGACGAACAAGGTGAAACACTCAGCCATGTGAACGACTAAGTACGTGCGAACCTCATCGACGTTATGGAGAACGATGAGCTTCTGGCAGCAACAACTGTCATGGACATGGACGATCTCGCCGACGTCTTTGATGACCTGCCCGAGGCCGTAACCGCAGAACTACTGACATCCATGGATATCCAGGACCGACAACGCCTGGAGTCTATCCTGTCTTATCCAGAGGACAGTGCCGGCGGTTTGATGAATATCGACATCGTGACAGTACGATCAAATGTCACGATAGATGTTGTTTTGCGCTATTTGCGCATTAGAAAAGAACTCCCAGAGTTAACCGATAGCCTGAGTGTCGTTAGTCGGAAAGATAAATTAATTGGTACATTACCGTTATCAACGCTCCTGACAAGTGACCCAAATCTTTTTGTCGGCGATGTCATGAACCCCAGTAGTGAAGCACTGCTAGCCAACACATCAGCAGAAGAAGTCGCCAAACACTTTGAAATCCACGACCTCGTGTCTGTACCCGTTGTCGATGAATCGAACCAGATACTCGGCCGTATCACCATTGACGATGTCGTCGACGTCATCCGTGAAGAAGCAGAACAGGACATGATGCGCATGGCCGGCCTGGACGAAGAAGACGATATCTTCGCCCCTATTATTCCCAGTGCATCCAAACGCGCGGTCTGGCTCGGTGTTAACCTGCTCACCGCCCTGCTCGCATCATGGGTTATTGGTTTATACGAAGCCACACTAGATCAAATCGTCGCACTCGCAATCTTAATGCCCATCGTTGCCAGCATGGGCGGCATCGCAGGCAGCCAGACTTTGACACTCGTAATCAGAAGCATCGCACTAGGGCAACTTGCACAATCGAACACACGCTTACTTTTATTCAAAGAAGTAGCCGTAGGCGCGCTGAATGGAATTCTCTGGGCATTTGTACTCGCGTTAATCGCTTACCTATGGTTTGAGAATATAGATATCGGAGTAATCATCGGAGCAGCACTCATTATAAATTTATTATTCGCAACGATTTCAGGCGTTGCTATTCCATTAACGTTGAAGAGATTAGGGATTGATCCAGCACTAGCGGGGAGTGTTGTTTTGACGACGATTACTGATGTTGTTGGGTTTATGGCGTTTCTTGGGTTAGCGACCTGGTGGATGTTGTAGTTATATTTTTTCTAGCTATATGACTTCTAGACTTTACCATGACTAGTAATAAATACTTATACACCATAGGGTTATACTCACTATCATTCGTATTAATCATGGTTACTGTTTACGCAATTACTCAGGTAGTTCAAATTTATAAAGAACACCTCAATAGCACTACACTCGTAATAGTACTCGTGTTAGCAATTACGACCATAGTTATACTTAGTATTCTTTCCGCAGAGAGAAAAGGAAAGTTTTTATGGGTCTTAATTATATGTGGAGCTATTTTTGGTGGAGCATTTCCTTGGGTTTACTTACCTGCTGCCAACTCTGATTTCTTCTCGAAGTATCCTGGGGAAATATGGCTCGGTGCAGCTTTTTACACGCCACCATCAATGATCATTGGGATTACCATCTCTTTGATTACACATCGAGTCGCTTCTAAAAAACCTAAAGAGAATAAACTTTAAACAAATTCTATTTCCAATATTTACACAACGCGGATTATCAACTAACTTTTATTCACCTTAACTATTCGCCTGCGGCGGGCATTACTTTTCTTGGCGCAAGAAAAGTAATTAAAAGAAACATTTCCCGAATGACTCGGCCTGCGGCTTCACTGCGCTACTCAAAAAACTCAGGGTCGGCGCAAGCGGCTCCTGCTGCGAGCTCCTGAAATTGCGTCCTGCAATTTCACCCTAAGTTTTTCTCCGTTGCTCGTCGAGTCATAGGGAGAGGAAGTCAAAAACACTGTATTTCAGTCTTGTTCCTTCCCGCGACTTATACGCTGCCGTTTATTCCTGTTTTTATTCGGATCAAAGCAAGCACTGTTTGAGCTCTGCGTTTTTTGCAGAGCGAGTTTGCGCAGCGCCGAATAAAAACAGGAATAAACGGGAAGCCGTTAGGCCAATGTCATTGACTTAAGCCCTAAGTGCTTGAAATCACAAAGCTCTCCGATAGGAAGAACGAAAGGTACGTCGAGGTCGCGGGGAGGCCTTACGAGGGAAAGAACGTTTAGGCCTGATAGGAATTAAACATCGACTTAATACCGTCAACCAGCGATGCCATTCGAACTCGTCTAACCCCTTGGAAAGCAGATGAACGATCGTATCTTTCATGCTGGATAACGCCGCAGAGAAATTGATCTTGTACGCATAATAACGCTCAGCCACCGACGACTTTATCTTCTCCTGAGCAGCAAATAAACTCATCGCCGTCAGTGACAGACACAGCATTTTGGCATGAAAGTCCTGCTGAATGCTCAAGACGGATTTACCCGAGAAGTTTTCAATTTCAAGCCAGTTTTTCTGCTGTTTGTAGCTTTCCTCAATCTGCCATCTCAGGTGATATAACGTCTTGAAGCATTTTACGGGATAGCGTTGTTTATCCAACAAACTTGTCATTAAGACATATTCGCCGCGTTGCGTTTTCACTCGAACGAGCCGGACTTTAATCGGCTCTATTGATAAGCCTTTCTCCCGACATCTTCGGATACTGACAGCATTGGGTTTGATGTGGATGATGGCTTGTTTCTTTGATGAGGCGACAAAGGCTTTGACATCAAGATTAAATGACGTCGTGACCCGCATACAATAATCCCGTTGTAATGCCCGGTGAGCGGCAAACAACCAGAAGGCAGGATAGCCTCGATCATAGAGCATTAAATCATTCGAACCGGTATGGCCCAGATGTTGATACGCTAGTTCACGTTCACTGGCATCGCATGCGGTGATCTGTGCATCGAGTACGATGCCCTGAAACACATCATATAAACAAGAGCCACGTGCCATGGGTACGGTTGTCGCATATTGATTGAATTGGCTACCGAATGTCTGCGCCGTTTGCGCATTGGATGGAACGTGATATTTACTGCCATCAATGGCCAGTACGCGAAAGTCGTTCCATGTTTCAATATCAGCATGATGATAAAACTCATCGACGGCCTGATGGTTCAGATCAATAAACACCTGCGGGCTTAACTTCTTTCTGGCCCGACAAAAGGCTGATGCCGTGACACGCATCAGTGGCGTGCGTTTTGACTGTGCGATTTCAAAGAAGTGATTGAGTTCGCTTTGTAATGAGCCTTTAATCAGGTTCAGGAAAAAGCGAATCAGCGTCGGAAAGGTTAGCTCGCGTTGGCGAGTAAAGTGCGTTGAGCTTTGGCGGTGCTTTTGCAAAAACGCAGTAGATTCTATGGTTTCATTTATGCGGGCATAGATGGTTTTAAATGAGGTCTTCTCGGGTCATGTTTTAAAGCCTGTTAGTTTGTCATTGGACTGATTATAACACCTACTTTCAATCACTTACGGCTTAAGTCAATGACATTGGCCGTTAGGCCAGCGTATTCGGAGCAAATGGTTTTTCGCCCTTTTTGCCGAAACAAAAAGGGCTCGCGCTAGTGCAACGAATCTAAGAAAAAGAAAAAATGATCAAGCGCGAAACCTAAGAAATCTAACAACTAGATTCCGGCCAAAGGCCCGCCGGAATGACAAGAAACAGACACCAACGTCAGCCGATAAAACTACTCACACTTGATCCGCTGATGCCCCAACACCGGAAACGCCTTCCGAATGGTCTCCTGCTGATCCATACTAATTTCAGCGACAACCACACCAGAACCCTTCGGTAATACTTCCAGAATATTCCCCCAGGGATCAACAATCATGCTGTGCCCCCAGGTCTCTCTGCTACCGACATGGAAACCACCTTGTGCGGCGGCAACGACATAGCTGAGATTTTCTATAGCACGTGCCCGTAGTAATACCTCCCAATGCGCCTTACCGGTCTGCGCAGTAAATGCAGAAGGTACAGCAATCAAATCAATACCATCGCCAAGCAACGAACGGAAGAATTCAGGGAATCGTAAGTCATAACAAACGGCTGTCACCAGATTACCAAACGGCGTTTTATATACCTGATGAGTATCTCCAGGCTCTATAGCGGTTGATTCTGAATATTGGTCAGAGGTGCAAGGCAGACTCACATCAAACAGATGCATTTTGTCGTACCGACCTAAACGTTCGCCCTCGCTTGAATACAGCATACAGGCTGAACGTGTCATATCGGGTTTATTGGCTTTAACCGAGATGGTGCCACCGACCAGGCAAAATTTATGTTTCTCGGCCTGTTGCTGCATAAATTCCTGGATAGGACCGTTGCCGTCTTCTTCGGCAATATCGAGTTTGTCCGTCTCATCCTGCCCCATGAATGCAAAATTTTCAGGCAATACAACAAGCTCCGCACCTTTATCCGCAGCCTGTTGCAGGTGTTTTTCTACTTCCAGTAAATTGGCATTTACATTCGGCCCAGAAGCCATTTGAACTGCAGCAACAATTGTCATAAAACGCTCTTCATCTCAACGTGATGTCATTATAACGAATCACCGGGTAGTGTATCTGACTCCTGAACTGTGACCGGTACTTCTGGTTCAGGAGTTTTCAATTCAGCGACCTTGATCTGTGGGTCGGACCAGGGACCTGTAATTTCATATTCAAGCTCGGTAATTTTATTGATCGGCTTTTCCAGTAGTTGATGAGTTATCAACATAACCACGGCCAGCCCGGGGCCACCTGCCAGAGCACCTGCTACTGGCAAACTAGAACTGACGTTGGGCGTTACCTTTACCATCTGGTCATAGTCCTCATCTTTCAAGCCCACGCGACCTGAAATTTCAACCGTACTGGAAGGCGCTTCCATGGTTAGATTATTGGTATAAGCCTGACCTTCACTGACGGAAAAATGCCCACTAATCTCATCAAAGCTCATTCCCTTACTAAACAGGTCACTGAAATCGAGCGACAAACGACGTGGCAGGGTATGAAAACTGAGTAAGCCAAATACCCGTCCAGCACCACCTGGATCCACTTCTAGTATTTCACCTTCGCGTAAACTCATATCAAGCTCACCTTTCCAGTCTGAAAGTTTCAGGTTCGCAGGAGATGAACTTGCTGTGGCATCGAACTGCATAGTTGCACTACCTTGCTCAACCGTATCATTAAAACCAAGTCGATGAATTAGGCCGCCGAAATCACCACTTTCTAAATCAACATTAAGACGAGTTTCATGCCGGTTATCAGGTAATAAATACCAACCGCCACTCGCGTTTATTTCTGCATCATCATTTATCAGTTTTCCATCCTTCAGCAGAATATTGTTGCCCTCACGCATAGTTTCTACGGACAGCTGACCTATATCCCGATCCCGATACGTAATATCGGCAATATCAAGATCAATAGTCGGAATATCAGCAGGCCTTAACTCACTAGCGACATCATCAGATACTTCTCTCTCCGCTTTTTGTTCATCGGTGAATTTTTTAATCTTTACCGATGAGAGGTCAATATCGATATGTGGGGAATTGTTATTATGAAGATAGGTGATTTCACCGACGGCATCACCAGCAACTTCTGCCTGCCAACCCATATCATTCGGTGATATAGCAACAGTCAAATTTTCAATATAACGTTGCCCATATCTTGTATTACTCATTGTTAGATTTGCATTGACTGGAATCACATCAGCTTGCACTTTTGATGAAGGCTGCCTATCAAGCCAGCTCACCCACTCCTCAATATCAATGTCTGCCACGTTACCTTTAACGACAAAACCAGCGGTTGCTGGCAATACATATTGCTCATTTCGATTTAAAAAAACTAAAGCACGATCTATTTTTTTCTTCTCATTAAAACCCAACAGTGCTGAATATCGGTCATTAACATCAATGGATATGGATCTCGCCGCTTCACCACTCAGTGCAGTTTTAACCGTTAAAGGCCATTTTTCATTAATGGCCTTTGTAAATGGATGCGGTAGATTAATCGCTACACCAGATAGATCAGATAGTATTGATAATCGTGTTGGGTCATTGACTGCATCAGGCACATCAATGTGTATCGCAAGATCTGTCGTTCCGGACAAATCATTCTTCATCTCAACATGATGAGATTTCATCAGATTTTCGACATCGGCCTGTGTCTGGATTTCAATGTTGGTTTCTCGCCCACTTGCAGGATAGCCTGTTGTGACTCGCGCAGTAGCTTCTGCGCCCTGAAACTGCCCGGTGATGTTGTCGGCAGTAAACGCTTTTTCGCTAAATCGTAGCAGGCCCTTAATATCCTGCATCTGGATATCATATTCATCAATATCCAGCTGATTGCCCTGAAAATTCACATCACCATGAAAGCTGACATCACCTGCTGATAATGGAACAGTTAAATCCAGATTGAGTTTGTGCTGCCCCTTTAAGTCCAGTACAGACAACGCTTCCTGATAATCACCAGCGAGTCTGGTTTCATGCAGGTAACGCATTAAATCAGTCGACGCTGTATTCGCCGCACCTTTAATTCGAAGGATGGGGTTATCCGCATCGAGATCGGCAATACTGACGTTAGTCTCAAGCACATCACTGTTAAATATTTTCCCCTGCGCCGCTTCGATAAACATCGAACGCCCTTTGAATACAACTTCAGCTTCAATTTCATCCAGTCTTGGCCAGTCTTCAAAATAATTCAGGATGCCATCGCGCACTTTAAAACGTACTTCAAAGCGTCCTTCCTGATTATCGTAAGGGAATTCATCAATACGACCATGAAGAACAAACGTGCCGTACTCTACATGTCCAGCAACTATACCTTCATCAAGCCATTCAACCGCCTCTTCATCCATGATCTTAGCGGGCAGATAAAAAGACGTATAAGCGCCATCGCCATTTTCATAATTCGTTTGTACATCGACAAAAGGCGAGTCATCTTTCGGTAAATGAATCGAGAGTCGGCTACTGGTTGTGATATGTGAGTTCTCGGCTTTTATCTGATCCGATTCAATTAACATCCCTGAGTTCAGCATTGACCAGTTTAAGGTTCCAGATAGCTTTGAAAACTGCAGTGGATCACGAAACAGTGTATGCAGATCGAGTAAGCCATCTACAGTATCGAGCTGGATCAAACCGCCCTGTGAAGTTGCAACCACATTGCCATCGATGCCACTGATCGCCGGCCACTCACCCAATGCATTGACCGCAATATCCTGTAACACAACCTGTAGAGCATAATCAGATATCTGCTTATCTTCTGATAGAGATAATCGTAAGTTCAGGTCTTTCAGCACACCGATCGGTTTAATAGCTGAAAACTCTTCAGTCAGCATTGATTGAATCACTGGCTGTCTAAAGATAATTGGAAGTAAATCATTTAGTTGAACATAGTGACTTTTAATCGCGTACTGCTGTTCGGTAGCAAGGTAATCTACTGCCAGCCCACTAACAGGACGAGATTCACCCTGCCGCTGAAGTTGCCAGTCAGCCAGTTCAAAGTTCCAGCCTCTATCATGCCGATACCATTTAAAATCAGCTGACATCTGACCCAGCACAAAGGCAGGACGTTCACGAATAGTACGATACTTTAAGCCATGCATTTGCACTTCGCCTTGCAACGAAGAAACTCGATTAGATGACAATGATGCCCAGACTTTCAGATCGACATCACCTTGATCAGGTAAGTTGACGTGCTGTTTGAGATAGCGCTGCCAGAATGACAAAGAAACCTTTTGCAATTCTATATAAAGCTGACCACTCAGCTGATTTCTCTCTAATGCAGCAGATGGTATACGTGCGGTCATTTTTACCGCTTCTGCCATACTACAGATACTAGCCTGTAGTTGTGTCACAAGATCATCCAGCTCACGATGAAAAACCATATCCGCATTGCTCACGCAAATATCAGGTAACTTACCCATCTGATCATCAAAGATAACTTCTTTAGCAATCACCCTGACATCAGGCTGTTGTAATAGATGCTTCAATTCGAAGGCATCAGTCGCATCATCTTCCACAATAAACTGTCCGAGATCGAAAGTAAATTTCCCACTCTTCTCTCGATGAACCTCAAGATGCTCGATATGCAGTCGGATCGCGCCAGGACGTATCTCCAGGTTAGCGATAGAGGCTAAGGTGTCTATTGAGACATCCAGCTCCTCCAGCCTCAAACCTGTTTGTTCTGCTGCTAAAGTATTACCTTCCAGAACATTCACACCTCGCATGATAATGACTGGGTGAAAACCGGACCATGTGGTATCGATCTCATCAATCTCTACCTGCGCATTCAACACCTCAGAAGCGAGTGTTTCTATATCGGCCTGACGATTTTCCAGTAACGGTAGAGAAAGGCGGGCGACACCAACAAGCACACCCAGCAGGATGATTATCGCAAGGGCAACTCGACCAAATAGTCGTAGTGGTGCTGAGGTTTTCATTGACTCGGACATGAAAAATCACATGAGGACGACGTCGTAATTTTCCTGTGCGTACAGGCCTTCCGCCTGAAACTGAATTGGCTTACCGATGAATTCTTCCAGCTCGGCCACGCTATTGGATTCTTCATCCAATAACAGATCAACAACTTCCTGAGATGCCAGCACCAGTAATTTATCTGAATCAAACTGGCGTGCTTCACGTAGAATTTCTCGGAAGATTTCATAACACACTGTTTGCGCCGTTTTCACAGATCCTCGGCCATTACAGGTTGGGCAAGGCTCACATAAAACATGTTCTAAACTTTCACGGGTACGCTTACGCGTCATTTCAATCAACCCCAGCTTAGATATCTCGGTCAGAAAACACTTGGCGTGATCTTTCTCAATACATTTTTCAAACGCACGTAAGACCTGACGCTTATGCTCTTCGCTCGTCATATCAATGAAGTCGAGAATAATAATGCCACCCAGGTTCCGGAGGCGTAATTGACGCGCAATCGCCTGAGCTGCTTCCAGATTAGTTTTAAATATTGTCTCTTCAAGATTACGATGTCCGACATAAGCACCAGTATTGACATCGATGGTTGTCATCGCTTCCGTTTGATCGACAATCAGGTAACCCCCAGATTTAAGCTGTACCTTGCTCTGTAATGCCTTCTGTATTTCATCTTCGACGCTATACAGATCAAACAGCGGGCGTTCACCTGTGTAGTGTTCCAGACGGTCATGGAATCCGGTTAAAAACTTTTCCGTAAATTCTGTCATGCGCGCATAGGCACCACGAGAATCCACCATGACTTTTGCCGTATTTTCATCGACGAAATCGCGCAGAGTGCGCAACATGAGATTAAGCTCTTCGTATACCGCATCACCTGGATTAGCTGTTTTTTCACGCTCAAGGATAATGCCCCAGAGCTTTTTCAAATAACTGATATCCGCCTGTATTTGCTCAGAGCCAATTCCTTCAGCCGCCGTACGGATAATATAGCCTTCGGTTCTATCTTCACCTGCCTGCTCGGCTACCAGGCCTTTCAAGCGAACACGCTCAGACTCATCCTCCAACTTGCTAGAAACACCAAGGCATTTCACCTGAGGCATCAACACCAGATACCTTGAGGGGATGGTAATTTGCGTCGTCAGACGTGCGCCCTTTGTACCGAGAGGATCTTTAATGACCTGGACTAATAGAGTCTGCCCTTCGGATAACAACTCTGAAATTGGTTTTTCATCAATTTCGCAGCCATTATCTCTGCGTGAGTAAATATCTGAAGCGTGTAAGAAAGCCGCACGGTCTAACCCTACATCAACAAATGCCGCCTGCATGCCAGGCAATACGCGCCGCACTTTGCCTTTGTAGATATTGCCGACCAGACCGGATTTGGAACTACGTTCCAGCAACAGTTCTTGCAGCATGCCGTTTTCTACGACAGCGACACGAGTCTCCTGTGGCGTCACGTTGATTAAAATTTCTTCCTGCATCCTCAAGCCTTGAGTGTTTCCACACCATATTCTTCTAGTAATTGTGCCGTTTCATATAAAGGCAAGCCCATAACACCCGAGTAGCTACCGTCCATATGTTCGATAAATTGTGCCGCAAGCCCCTGAATGGCATAACTTCCCGCCTTATCCTGAGGCTCACCAGTATTCCAGTACGTCTGTATTTCTGTCGCCGTCATGTCTCGAAAGCTTACCGTAGAACACTGTAATATGACGTGCTCCCGTTCACGATTAATCACGGCAACGCCCGTCATTACCTCATGTGCTCGACCTGAAGGCATTCTAACATTCGCTGACTATCCTGCTGATCTTTGGGTTTTCCCAGTCCAATACCATCCACAACCACCATGGTGTCAGAACCAATCACAACAGCATCTGGAAATTGCTGTAATGCGGCTCTGGCTTTTTCCAGTGACAACCGCTTAATGCATTCCTCAATACCTTCGTCATCGCCCTGGGTCTCATCGATATCAACGGCATGACACTGGAATGAGACACCGAATTGCGCCAGTAATTCCTGACGTCTGGGAGAAGCCGAGGCAAGAATAATGTCAGTCACGATGGTAGGGATGATTCTGGGTAATGGCCCAGGCGCGATATATCTGTTCGGCCAGTACCACACGCACCATCATATGCGGCAATGTCATTTTGGAGAGCGACCAGACCAGATTTGCTCGATCCATACAGATGCGTGACAGGCCGTCAGGCCCACCGATCAAGAGGCTGATATCGCGTTTATCATAGATCCAGTCACTTAGCTGTTCTGCCAGGCCTCGGCTGGTCCATTGCTTACCACCTTCATCCAGTACTATAACGACGTCGTCGTCACCAACACCGGCCAGCAGCTTTTCACCCTCCTCCTCTTTTAATCGCAGCACATCGCTACCCGAGGTTCGATCAGGCATATTGATTTCGCGCAAACTTAGTCGGATATGTTTCGGCAAACGTGACTGATAATCGTCAAAACCTGCTTTTACCCAGGCAGGCATGCGCTTACCAATCGCATGTATTCGAATCTCCACCGGAAAACCGCTTACTCGTCAGGGGCACCGACAGACCAGAGTTTCTCCAGCTGATAGAACTCGCGTATTTCCGGCATCATGATATGCACCACCACATCACTCAGATCGACCAGCACCCAGTCGGCCCCTTTTTCACCTTCCAGCCCCAGGATCTCGACGTCGGCTTTCTTTGCCTCACTGATGACATTGTCTGCAAGTGATTTCACGTGCCGAGAAGAGGTACCACTGGCAACCACCATAATATCGGTTACCGATGTCTTGTCGCGAACATCAATTGACCGAACATCCACCCCTTTCAGGTCTTCGAGTGCATCCTGCACGATAGCCAAAACTTCCTGCGCTCTATCCGCCATACAATTGTTCTTCCTTGATAATCCTGGCCACCGAAGGCAACACCAGTCCGTCTAAATGATTTCTCTGCTGAATGAATGTCCTGATCTGTGTCGATGAGACACCAGGAACATCAGCTTCTAACCAGAGTATACCGTGTCGTTGCGGCTGATTTCCGTCGAAATTCCCATCCTCCAGAGTGTTCAGCTGGTTTTCCAGTAGATAGTTCGCTACTACGCCCGATAACTGTGCTGTATCACCCTTACGCGCCACGACAACGATATGCGCAAAATCGAGCAAAGACGACCAGTCACGCCAGCTATCAATATGGCGAAACGCATCTGACCCCATCAGTAAACACAGAGTATCCTCAGGAAAACGAGTCCGGAAATCCTGCAATGTCTGAATTGTCCAGGAAGGGCCTGCGCGATCCAGCTCAGTGGTATCGACATGATATTGGGAATATGAATTCAGGGCAGTCTGCAGCATGCGTAGACGCTGCGCTTCACCTGTCTGGGGCTGATCGCGGTGTACCGCCATGCCCAGCGGCACGAAATAAATGTGCGTTAACGAAAGATGCTCAGAAACCGCCGTTGCCAGACCCAGGTGACCGAGGTGAATGGGATCAAATGTACCGCCGTATATACCGATCATTGAGGGCCTGTGAATACGATTGGAAATATCCTAAGATTATTCGCGAATCGTGCCGTCTCCAAAAACGATATATTTTACTGATGTCAGGCCTTCCAGACCCACCGGCCCACGTGCATGAAACTTATCGGTGGAGATACCAATTTCCGCGCCCAGACCATATTCAAAACCATCTGCAAAACGGGTTGATGCATTAACCATTACGGAGCTGGAATCAACATCACGCATAAACTGACGCGCCTTGGTAAAGTTTTCAGTGATGATGCTTTCGGTATGCCCCGAGCTATGTGCGGCGATATGATCAACGGCCTGCTGCAGATCATCGACTACACGGATCGATAATATAGGAGCCAGATACTCGGTATCCCAGTCTTCATCCGTCGCTGCATTGCAAGCTTCACTCAGAATGGCACAAGTCTTGTCACAACCCCTTAGCTCGACACCTTTATCGATATACGCCTGCGCTAGATCTGGCAGAAAGTCCGCTGCGATTGTGTACGAGACCAGAAGCGTTTCCATAGCGTTACATACACCATAACGATGCGTTTTAGCATTCAATGCCACATCAAATGCCTTTTTAGGGTCAGCTTCGTCATCGACATAAACATGGCATATGCCATCCAGATGCTTGATGACAGGGACTCGGGCATCGTTGCTAATACGTTCGATGAGGCCCTTACCACCGCGAGGAATAATGACATCAATATAGTCAGGCATGGCGATCATTTGACCAACTGCAGCACGATCAGTGGTTGCAACTACCTGCACGCAGGCAGCTGGCAAGCCAACACTTTCCAGCCCACGGCCAATTGATTCCGCAATCGCCTGATTGGAATAATAAGCCTCTGAACCACCACGTAATACTGTCGCATTACCCGACTTCAGACACAGTGCCGCAGCATCGGCAGTTACATTTGGGCGTGATTCGTAAATAATACCCACGACACCGAGTGGCACGCGCATACGCCCCACCTGAATCCCGGAAGGACGATAGTTCATATCAAATACTTCACCGATTGGATCAGCCAGTGCCGCAATCTGACGCAGCCCTTCAATCATTCCATCGATACGATCAGACGTTAACTCCAGGCGATCCAGCAAGGCTGCATCCAGACCTTTTGCCTTACCCGCATCCAGATCCTTCTGGTTTTCCTTCATCAGAGCATCACGGCTGACATTCAGGTCATCTGCAATCGCGTTCAGCGCATTATTTTTATCCGCTGTCGTTGCCGCCGCCAACGCACGCGCCGCCTGCCTGGCCTGCTGCCCCACTTGCCGCATATATTGCTGGATGTCGTCGCCCATATCTTCCTGTCGATTTGCTGCCATGATTTACCTGATATTCAGAAATCTATAAACCCATATTGTAACAATACGCATATTAAAAAACCCGCTTCACCACCCCCTAATCGTAGTCGGGCTGGATTATGTTTTCTTTACTATTCTTCAGCTCAGCATGATGCTCGTGTATCCACTTAATTGCTTTGACAAAACAAGGCTGGTTTTCACCATAAAATTCAGAAATTTCATTGTATTTCACTAACTGACGGCTGATTGCGATTCGCTCCTCGTCACCGAGAATCAGCCGCACCGCTGCACACTGATACTCTGTAGTCGTCGTTGTAACTAACCAGTCCGGCATTCCAAGACGCTGAAAATGCGCCACGTCGGCATGGCTCATCGTTTCGGGCCCATCCATGCAAACACCTGGCACTCCCTGACGAATACAATCGAAAAAACCATTGCTGTTGCCAAACGGAAATGGTGTCAAAAACACATCGGTAGTATTTAGTCGGTTTATATAGTACTCATAATCCGTATGAGGGTAGACTACCGCAACAGGTAATATGTCTTTGATTTGTTTTTCCAGAACAACTTTATTTACACCAGTCGCTCTTCCTGGCAAGAAAATAAATTCAACATCCCTTTCGCTTATGACCTCTTCGTATATTGATCTACAGGTAAGTAGAAACCGTCGATTCAATTTCATAGTTGTCGCGACAACAACAATCCTCAATTTTTCCGGAGAAACTTTTATATCTGGCTCTGGTCGTGAAATTTCGGGGAACCCAGAATAGTAAGAAATGGTAGATGGGGGTAAGAGAATAATTTTCTCGCTGAAAGTACATGCATCACCTGCCACATCTTCTTCGACTAAAACGTAATCAATTTGTTCGATATGACTTGTCGCAGGATGACCAAGACTGAATAGCTGAATGGGAGCTAATCTTAAATTAGCCAGACGAAGCGTAATATTCAACATACCAAGGCTGGGATAGTAAAGAATCTGCGGCGACCACATCTTAATCTGCAGCAGGATACCAGCAAGACTCTGAGTATCATTTAAACTCGCGTCAAACTTCATCACTTCATCAAACAGCTCCCTCGCCTTGCTATCTATTTTCCCCTGAAACGCGATTGCCTTTAGCGTGTATTCATCTTTTAGTGTGTTGATAACACCTGAATAACAACGGTACATCGCATGAGTTGATTGAAACCATTCTAGTACGACAACCATAACAGGACGCGTTACCTGCAAGGCAGAACTAAGGTCATCTTCCAGGCCATTATCGAGAAGTTCCTGACGTAACAATCGATTGATGCCAGCTTTTAGTTGATGCCTGGCTTCGTAATCGGCATAGCTACAATGCATCCATGCTATATGTAGTAGTGCACTCTGCAGTGGCAATCTATCTGTTGTTTTAGCCAACTTCTTACTCAACCACTGCAGGACAGATTCCCTCCTCTGGCTCGCTTGCTCTGAAAGTACAGTCTCATTAGATAACACCGATATACAGAACAAGAATGTATCCTCTGAAGAAAAACTCCATAGCGTATTAAGATCCAGTTCATGCTCAGAATCTCTCATTACCGATATCAACCATTTCCGAATGGAAACGATATTCACCTGAATTTCAGAAATATCGGCACTATTCTCTGTCAGTAAAGGCAGCAAGTGATCCATACTATTGAACGGTGTCGCTGAAAATATTGCCGAAAGATTACGATGAACTTCTATCATTAGCCTGAAGCCATCACTTGAAAGATTAAAGTCAGACGAACTGAATAACACTGATGTTGCACTAGCGATTCTAGTCAAAATGCGATAATCATCATTTGAAGTCTGTTCCGAGTGACCAATTGCTCCGAGTGAACCTCCAGACCGTTCAATGGTTCTAAGAAGAAATAATAGATAGCGAAATGCTTTTTCGTGCTGAGCTGAATAACACAGCTGCTCATAATGAGCGAGTGAAAATGTAGCGTCTTCAGGCATCTACGGCATTACGTCTCGCAGAAACTAAGAAATAAAATAGCCTGCATGTAACAAAAGTGACACTTAAATCTATTTTCCAAGGCGGATGCCTAGCTGTAACAGTTCATCCCAGGGATTGCCGTCACTTCGGCCCTTTACCATGCGGTCAATTTTCGCACAGCGATTCAGACAATTTTGCCAATATGCCGATTTCTGTCGTCGTGCCGCATTAGCCACCATGGTTCGACGTGATTTCCAGACCTGCAGGCTATCCATAATCGGATCAGGATTACGTCGTTTTTCTAGGGCCGCAGAGACGCCTTTAAGCAACCTGAACTCGCGTGCTAGCGCCCACAACACTACCGGTGGTTCGCCACCTTCAGCGCAGACATGCCCTAACATTCGGGATAATTTCAACGTTTGTTGAGTTAAAGCTGCATCAATAAATTCAAAGACATTATGACGAGAGCTATCGGCGACTGCAGCCATCACATCCTCGACATCAAGATCAGCTTTGTTCATCCACATCTTCAGCTTCTGAATTTCCTGATCAGCTGCCAATAAGTTACCTTCCACTCGGTCGGACAATAAACGCACAGCCTCAGGAGTCGCATTTAATCGATGCTGTTTCATGCGCTGGCCTATCCATTGTGGCAACTGATTTGCCGGCAATGGCCAGATTTGCAGACAAACGCCTTTTGATTCAAAACTTCGATACCAACGAGATTTGCGTACACCCGTATCCAGCTTACCTGTAATCAGTACGAACAATGTATCGGGCGGGGGATCTTGTACAATTTTGTCCAGTACCTTACTGCCCTGAGCACCTGTCTTACCGGTTGGCATACGAATTTCGATGATTTTTTTCTCGGCAAAAAGCGACATGCTGTCGCCCGAAAGCAGGATCTCGTTCCAGTCGAAACCCGATTCCACGTGGTAGATTTCACGCTCGGTATAACCTTCTGCTCGCGCGCTCTGACGCAGCAGATCACCGGCCTCCATGACTAGCAGGGGCTCGTCTCCAGAAATTAGGTAAAGTGGCTGAACGCCTTTTTTCAGATGCGATTCAAGTTGATCGATATTCAGCCGCATGGCCGTTCTACGTATTTTATCTGGCCGAAGCCTGAATACGACGTAAGATCAGGTTCGCCATTTCCTTACGCATTTCCTCGCGCAATAACGTTTCCTGACGCGATGTACCGTGTACATCCGCAGCAGCAAAAAGGTAGTCACGCGTCATCGTCATGCGTTGGGGTTTAACGACCAAATTACCATTGCCATCAAGCACATCAAAAGTGAGCACATAAAAGAGTTCGTATTCTATTGCCTTACCTGTGTTATCCACCGATAACACACGGCGACTCATTGTCTCCCCCGTCACACGCAGACGGGTACCCCCAGCAGTACTGTCACTACGGGTAATCGAGGCTGACGCTGCTCTGAAATTACGCTCCAGCTCATTAAACAGATCCCGGCTACCACTAGTATAAGCCGTCTGCTGCATCACACTCGGCAGTGTCCAGTCCCCACGCATCTGAAAGCCACAGGCCGTCAGGGCTGTCATAAGGGTAGAAATGAGCGCGACTTGGAACAAACGTTTCATGGCAATAATCTATGAATTTATCGTGCGTGGGACTCTACCCAACACGCAGGCACATTTCTAGCGGTATTTATATGATTCATGATTGGATATACTGCGCCGCAGATTAAATAACTGACGTTCTAAATGCCTGAAAACAACCAAATATTTTCTCTTGAGAAATTTGAACGCCACGTACATCTACGTGAGCATGAATTAGCCGCACGTGAACTCTTGTCGTTACTAAATTTCCTCGATTCACACTATGGCGCATGGGGCGATATCGGCACCAGACCTTCAAATGACCGCACACGAGACCGAGCTGACATGCATGTCATCACGCGTGCGGCAGCTGCGGTGAGCAGCTTGTTTGCAGATCCGGACTTCAAAATTAATATCCAGGGCTGGGGCAGCTTCGTCTTTTATCATCGCTGGCTCACTATCCTGTTTGGTGCCAGTGATTTTGCGAATGCAGATCATGTACTACATTTAATGAAGAACACAGACAGCGAACAAGGTCGCATGACTTTCGACGACGCTGCTCTAATCAAGTTCTCATTACTATATTCTGGTGATTCAAACATACCGCTGCAGGCAGAAGCATTCTGGACAAAAAACCCAACATTTGCCGCTGGCCTTTGTATGGCTTTGTTATCTTCGAGACTAACCATCAGTGGACAAGCTTTAGAAAAAAAAGAATGGTTACTTGAATGGCTTCCTAAAAAACTTGAGGAAATTGAGCTGCACGATGCACTACTGCCGTATATCCATGATGTATGGATGCACTGTAGTTACGCATTCGGTGAAAACAAGCATGATATTAAGGCCTCAATTAACCGCACATTCAGGAAACGCCTTCTGAAAAATGGTTGTGAAGAACCCCAGCTAGCTGAAGAACGAGCCATAAGAGAAAAACCAGTCATGGTAATTCCCCTTGAATGGTTCACGTCAAAGCATGCAATGTATCGTTGCTATTCAACCGCTATACGTATGCTACGCAATAAATTCAGAATAATAGCCGTTGCTACACCGATTGTTATTGATGACATTAGCCGAGAAATTTTTGACGATATCATCGAAATTGATCGTGCTCCAGTACTGCTACAAGTTCAGACTGCTGTCGAAAAAATCAATCAACTTGAGCCAGATATAATTTATTACCCCAGTGTAGGAATGCAATTAATGGTAGTAGCTTTAGCTACACTCAGGCTGGCACCGATACAGTGTATGGGCTTAGGTCATCCTGCTTCTTCACGCTCAGACATGATGGATTACGTGATTTCGCCCACCAGTTTGTTCAAGGATACAAGTCGATTTAGCGAAAAACTCATCGGTGTACCGGACGATGCAATCCCAATGGTATTACCACATGGAGCGATTAGAGTAGAACCAGCTCTTCGTACCGACCCAGATCAAATAAGAATCGCAGTAACGGCATCTGTGATGAAGCTCAACCCTGTATTTCTGAGAACATGTGCAGAAATAGCCAATAGATCCGACATGCCAATCGTTTTTTATTTTTTCGTAGGGCATGGCATCGGAGTAACTCGACACTATATTAGCAACCAAATCGATAGCTACCTGAAAAATGCCGTTGTTTTCCCACATTCCAACTACGACAGTTATATAGAAAACTTGAATCAATGCGACATATTTATAAACCCATTTCCATTTGGGAATAATAACGGTATTGTGGATACCGTTCGCCAGGGCTTACCGGGCATTTGCATGGATGGAGGAGAACCACACTCCCACTCAGATACATTGTTCTTTAATTTACTAGGCTTACCTGGCTGGACTATAACAAACAGTATCGACAACTATATTGATGCAACCGTACGTCTGGCCAACAATCACGATGAGCGCCTAAGTTTAGGAGAAAAGCTTCTGACAATTGACCCTGATAAGCTTTTATTCGACGGCAGTCCGGAAAAGTTCAGTGAAGCTATATGGGAAATAACTCAAAATCATGAGTCCTTACAAATGAATGAAGCCGACCTAATTCAGCTCCCTTAGACCTGGTTAATGAAAAAGAAATTAATCATATTTGGAACTGGAAAAATAGCAGATGTAGCTTATTCATGCATAAGTACTGACCTCAGAATGAACATTGAAGGCTTTGTTGTCGACAAAGAATACTTTAATTTATCAAACTTTCACGACCTACCAGTAAACAGTTCAGATAATGTGGCGACCATCTGGCCATCAAGTGAATATTGTATTCATATTGCCATGGGATACCATGATATGAATAAGGCAAGAGAAAATATTTACAACCGTTTTAAAGCACTCGGTTACACATTTTATAGCTACATCAGCCCACAAGCCTATGTAAGTCCTGATGCCACTCTAGGGGATAATAATTTCATCATGGATGGCAGTTCTATTCAGGCGGGCGTAACGCTAAAGGACAATGTTGCTGTTTGGAGTAATGCCGTAATCGGACACCATTCAACAATTGCAGAGAACAGTTGGATCGTATCTAGCGCCTCGATTGCTGGAAGTACTAATATTGGAAAAAACTGTTTTGTTGGAATGGATGCCACTATAGGCCATGAAATCACCATTGGCGACAACTGTCTTATTGGTGCCGGCGCCGTTATCACAAAGTCAACTGAGGCAAATGGCGTCTATATAGCGCAGGATACAGAACGTTTCAGATTAGAAACCGATTACTTTCTAAAAATGACAAAGATGAAGTGAAGCTCTGATGATCTGGGAAAGCCATGGTTTACTTTTTTCCCCGTCAGGGCATGCTGAGTGGATGAAA
>CALODD010000027.1:0-7248 GCA_942491945.1 uncultured Gammaproteobacteria bacterium
CACTGATTAAACAACAGCTAAAAGTACATAAAGGTAATTTAAAAGAAACCATGGATGCGCTGGGGATTCCACGTAAAAAACGCTTTACGACAAGATGAAGAAATATCAATTGACAAGCGAGAGTACAAAGTAGAAATCTCGATTAAGTTCCTTTCTTCGTTGGATCAATAATCCCTCTCGATTGTAAGCATTGGATTTATTTATTTTGCATTTTTTCAAATATCTACCATGCTTGGTTAATAATATCTTCATCTACCGGGGGATTCGGCCATGCAGAATCAGCGGATTGTTGGTTACCTTCAATCACTCGGTATTCATGACCCCAGCGAAATTGTCTACAACCCCACTTACGAACGTCTCTACGAAGACGAATGTTCAGAACGCCTGAGCGGATTCGAAAAAGGCATTCTCTCAGAGCTTGGTGCGGTCAATGTGCATACCGGCGAATACACGGGTCGTTCTCCAAAAGATAAGTTCATCGTCAAGGATGAAACGACAGAAGGGACGCTCTGGTGGAATGAAAATGGTGCGGTTAACGATAATAAGCCGTTAGACCATGGTGTATGGAAGGATCTTAAACATCGTGTAACCGAACAGCTGACCGGAAAGAAGCTTTATATTGTCGATGGTTTTTGCGGCGCCAGCCCTGATACGCGACTGAGAGTACGCTTCATTATGGAAGTTGCCTGGCAGGCGCATTTCGTAAAGAACATGTTTATTCGACCGAGTAATGAGGAGCTGGAGAATTTTGAGCCGGATTTCGTAGTTATTAACGGATCCAAGACCACGAATCCTAAATGGAAAGAGCATGGTCTGAATTCTGAAACCTTTATTGCCTTTAACCTGACTGAGAAGATGCAGTTGATTGGTGGTACCTGGTACGGCGGCGAAATGAAGAAAGGCATGTTCGCCATGATGAATTATATGTTGCCGCTGAAAGGCATTGCTTCAATGCATTGCTCGGCCAATGTAGGACAAAAAGGCGATGTGGCGATTTTCTTTGGTTTATCCGGCACGGGTAAGACGACGTTATCTGCTGACCCCAAACGTGCTCTGATCGGTGATGATGAGCATGGCTGGGATGAAAAAGGGGTGTTTAATTTTGAAGGTGGTTGTTATGCCAAGACCATTGATCTTGATCCCGACAAAGAACCAGATATCTATAAGGCGATACGCAAGAATGCCTTACTGGAAAATGTAACCATTAAGGAAGGCGGTAAACTGGATTTTTCGGATCGGTCACGTACGGAAAATACCCGAGTATCTTATCCAATCGATCACATCGAAAATATCGTCAAGCCGGTGTCGCGCGCAGGTCATGCCCAGAGGGTTATTTTCTTAACCGCCGATGCCTTTGGTGTATTGCCGCCTGTGTCTCGTCTCGACAGTCAACAAACCGAATATCATTTCCTTTCGGGCTTTACTGCCAAGCTGGCCGGGACGGAGCGCGGTATTACCGAGCCAACGCCGACGTTTTCTGCGTGTTTCGGAGCGGCATTTTTAACCCTGCATCCAACGCAATATGCTGAGGTTCTGGCGAATCGCATGCGTGAAGCGGGCGCCAGAGCCTATCTTGTGAATACCGGCTGGAACGGTACGGGTAATCGGATATCGATTAAAGACACACGCGCGATCATTGATGCGATCCTCAATGGTTCGATTGATGATGCAGAAGGTTATACCTTGCCGATTTTTAATCTCGATGCGCCGATGTCATTGCCGGGCGTTGATGGCTCTATACTCGATCCGCGACAGACATATACTGATCCGGAAGAATGGCAGAGCAAGGCTCGTTCACTCGCCAGATTGTTTATCGATAATTTTGAGAAGTTTACCGATACCCCTGAAGGTCAGGCGCTGGTTTCAGCTGGCCCACATCTGGATTAATAGAGTTACCCTATCTGTCACTCCGGCGCATGCCGGAGTCTATGTTGGTAATTGCACGATCTTTAAGATATCTGGATTCCGGCATGCGCCGGAATGACTGTGTATAAGGTATTTAGGACGTGATGTTTTAGTGGGTAAGTATCTTTCTATTGTTGGAGTAGCACGATGAGTTTTTGTGGCCCGTGTATTCCATAAGCCAGTGTCTGTTCGATATCTGCGGTTTTAGATGGGCCAGAAATTAGAAGAGCATTGGTCGGCATGTTCTCTACCCAGTTTTTCGCTGCCATTGCTTCGGTAAAGTTCTGATAAATGTGATCCTCGTTTAACACCACAATATGCACTGGTGGCACCAGTGACATTAAACGTGGTTCGTTAGAATCAGGCCACAGGATAAGACTGCCTGTTTCTGCGATAGCGCCCAGTGTGCCGGTTATGGCGACATCGATATCGTTAAACAATGCCTGCTTCCATGATTTGATCGGTTGGTCATAAAATGAAACAGCGAGTTGTTCATTCGCCTGTCCTATCAAATTCTGCCCAAGAGGATTATTCCCGACTAATACACGGCGCAGCTTTCTTTGTGGTAATTCCTGAATAACCCAGTCAATCCATGGTGTTTTACCTAGCTCAACAACTTCAGTCTTCACGGAGCGCATACGTTTACAAAATAGATCTGCCTTATTTATCTGTTCATTGTTTACCCATGGCCGATAGCTCTCAGGCATTGGGCATTGCTTCGGTGTGTTATTCCGAAGGCGATTGAGTATGGCGTCTCGTGTATTACTCATTGTTGAATCCTTCCTGGCGAGCCATTTCCTGCAAACTCATACTTGCAGGTTTGGGTGCAGAACGGTAACGCGTCCATGGCCCTATATTCTTTGGCGTCAATATGCGAAGTCGGGTGGCAAAATAACGAAACACCTTATATAGCGGCGGATTTGCATATAGCCATTTCCATAACTTCCACGTCATGTTTTCCTTTGGTTTACGCAGACTACCTTTGCCAGGTAACACAGCCGAACTAAAATCCGGATCGACAGATTCCGCGCGTAAGCGGTTAATGAGTTTTGGTAATGGAATGTGTACTGGACAGACTTCACCACAGGCGCCACACATGGTGCAGGCAGACGTTAGTGTGCCTATTTCATTGAGCCCCAGTCGTTGTGGTTCGAGTACGGTACCGATAGGGCCGGGATAGACCGTACCGTAGGCATGACCACCCATCTGCACATAAACTGGGCAGTGATTGATACAGGTGCCGCATCGTATACAACGTAAGGTATCTACAAATTCTTCGTCTTTATGAATATTGCTCCGCCCATTGTCGAGTAACACCAGATGTACCTGAGTGGGGCCATCTTTTTCATTCGACTTACGAGGGCTGGATATCATATTGAAGTAAGTCGTGATCGGTTGGCCGGTCGCCGTGCGTGTAAGAATGTTGACCAGAGGTGGGATATCCTCAAATCGAGCAACGACTTTTTCGATGCCGGTAATGGCGATGTGAATATATGGTGCGGTTGAACAGAGTCGTCCATTGCCTTCGTTTTCTACCAGACAAATCGTGCCGGTTTCTGCGACCACAAAGTTTGCACCGGTAATGCCAGCATCGGCATGAGCAAACTTGTCACGAAGAATACGCCGGGCCAATGCCGTCATGTCTTCAGCTTCTTCATTAAACTCTTCATCTGGATAATACTTCCGAAAAAGTTTTGCGATTTCGTGGCGATTCTTATGAATGGCCGGGGCGATGATATGAGACGGCGGTTCTTTAGCGAGCTGAATAATGAACTCACCCAGATCAGACTCAAGCACTTCAATATCGTTTTTATCGAGAAAGTCATTCAGCTCGGTTTCTTCCGATACCATGGACTTTCCTTTCACAACGGTTTTCGCGTTCGCAGCTTGCAGGATGTCTTTAATAATGGTGTTCGCTTCAACAGCAGTTTCCGCCCAGTGAACCTTGATACCGTTTTCGGTCATTCTGATTTCGAGCTGGGTTAATAACTCCGGTAGGTGAGCCAGTGAATAGTCGCGAATTGCTGCGGACTGTTGACGCAGATAAGCGAGTTCATCTGGATCATTGAGCGTCGCGAGGCGTTTATCCATCAGGCCAGTCATAGTGGTGCGAAAATTCTGACGGGCTTGCTGGTTGGCCAGGGCCTCATCGATGCGTTGATGGAATGCCTCAGTCTGATTCATTCGTACGCTCCAGCAGGAACTCACCAATATGTTGTGTTAGCAGGGCATTACCTGCTCCGTCTAACTGTTGTTTTTCAAATGCACCGCCAATATTCATCAGGCAACCGCAGTCCTGACTAATGACACGTTCTGCACCTGTCGCGCGTAAGCTGTCTGTTTTGTCTTTTACCATGGCCCCTGATATGTCGGCCTGCTTAACGGCAAATGTGCCACCAAAGCCACAACATTCGGGTTTTCGTTCCTGTTCCAGTACTTCAACGTTTTCAAGCTGGCCGACTAAAGTCTCGATATGTTTAGCTGCTCCCATTTCTCGACGTGCTGAACAGGAAGTATGGATCGCAACTTTTACTGGCTTACCCAGATCACTGGGTTTCAGTTCTAGTGTAGTGACCAGAAAATCGGTTAGTTCAAATACTCTGCCCGCAATTGCATTGGCCTGTAATTCATCGGTCTGGCCTTCGAATAATTCCGGCCAGTGATGCTTAATCATGCCAGCACAGGAGCCGGAAGGAACAACGATAGGGATGTTATCTGGAAAGCATTTCATCAACGACCGAGCGACATCCAGGGCATCTTTACGGTAACCGGAATTGAATGCGGGTTGACCACAGCAGGTCTGGTTATCCGGATAGATGACTTCGATACCTGCCTGGCGAATTAACTGCATGCTGGAAAGACCGGCTTTGGGAAACATCAGGTCAATCAGGCAGGTGCCAAAAAAATAGATTTTTTCAGGTTTACTCACAGGAGGTTGTCATTAGTAGGTTGTTATTTAGGTTTCTTCGCTTTTAATTGATCCTGTTCATTGTTCCACTTCTGTAATTCATCACGATAAACATCCCATACGCAGGGATCACAGCCACTCTCGCAACATTCACTTGGAGCAGGAGGGTCGGGTTTTTCTTTTTGCTTATCCATGGTCAGTCTTGCTTCGAAGTACCATTATTTGCCAGAGAATAATAAAACATACTGCAATAAGTGTAGCGGTAAATACATGCCAGCCATAATGACTATAAATCCAGGTGGCCAGCCATGTGCCTGCGCCACCACCCAGATAATAGCTGGCGATATAGCAGCCATTCACAACTCCTTTGTGCTTTTCACTCAGGTGATTAACGAAGCCGGACAGGCCGGTATGTACCATAAACATGGCGCCACAGAAAACAAACATGGCGATGAAGCTGACCGCTATGCTGGTTGATAACAGCATGAGAATGCCGGTCATAAATATGAGCAGCCCAATGACAAAGGTACGAAATTCTCCGCCAGTGAGTTTGTGAATACGTGCGGTATTCAGCGAACTGATTAAACCAGCGATATAGCCGAGATAGACCAGACCGATAATACCAACACCAATTTCCGGATTGAGTTGCGTGAGTCTAAAGGGCATAACATTGAGCATGGCTGAGAAAATAAAGAACTGACAGAAGATCGCGATATAGACATGCCAGACACCGGGAATCGAAAGGACTTCTTTGAAGACACTGAGTTTTACTTTTCTGAAGGCACTCGTTTCACCGTGCCTTAATTGAATTGCTGCTATGGCAAGTATGACAAGAAGTACCCCCCAGAAGCCCATGCTGATTTGCCAGCTTAATGCCTGGGTGATGAGGCCGGTGATAACTCGTCCACTGAGACCGCCGACAATGGTGGCAGCAACATACCAGGCCGCCGCATGACGGACATGTTCGTGCTTGCTGGTTGACGTCATGATGGTCATGGCCGAAGTTAGAAGTGCCGGTGTGCCCAGGCTTTGTATTCCGCGTAGCAACAGGAAGAGATGCCAGTTGTCTGTGATGCTCATGAGTATTTGACAGATGGCCATGAGTAACGTCGCACCGATTAACATGCGATGAGCTGAAAATCCTTCGAGGATGTAGCCATAGAACAACGGCGCCAGTCCCAAGGTGATCATGCTGACGGTAATGAGTACTGAGACTTCGGTAAGGCTAACGCCATATTCATTGATAAAGATCGGCAGTAACGGCTGCGGCGCATATAAAACAGCGGTCGCCATTGCCGTTAATAACAGAATGAGTAGTGGTGGTCTGTGTTGCATGTCGTAATGGTATTGCGAAACGACAAGGCTTGTTATGTTGATTTCAACTGGTTTTACTGAAGAATTTTAATAAAGATGGTTTTCTGCACATGTAAATCAGTCAATGGATGGATTCCCGCCAATTTAAATAAATCTGAATTTTATCAAGTGCGAGCTAAGTGGCTGAATAATAGTTGGTTTCTATCAATTTGTAGAAGTTGGCCTTCTCTTTGCATTAACTAGTCTCATGTTGCCAACACTTATGAAGTGCGTAGGTGACGTAACGTTAATAACTAACCTGAGGAATAGAGATGAAAAAGACTTTAGTTGCGTTAGCCATAGGAGCAGCGCTGATTACGGCAAGCACGGGCGTGTTTGCACAATGTGACAAGGGTGAGATTGTCATTAAATTTAGTCACGTAACGAATACGGATAAGCACCCAAAGGGTATCGCTGCTTCGTTACTGGAAAAACGTGTCAATGAAGAGATGAATGGTAAAGCCTGTATGCAGGTCTTCCCTAATTCGACATTGTACGGCGACAAGAAAGTACTGGAAGCTATGTTGAATGGTGATGTCCAGCTGGCAGCGCCGTCGCTTTCAAAATTCGAAAAATTTACCAAGAAGTTCCGTATCTTTGATTTGCCATTTGTATTCAAAGATGTCGATGCAGTCGATCGTTTTCAGAACTCAGCTGCGGGTGAAAAGCTGAAGAACTCAATGAATCGCCGTGGTCTGAAAGGTCTGGCATTCTGGCATAACGGTATGAAGCAGTTTTCTGCAAACAAGCCTCTGATCAAACCATCTGATGCAAAAGGTTTGAAGTTCCGTGTGCAGGCATCTGATGTACTGGTTGCGCAGATCGAGCAGATTGGTGGTAGCCCGCAGAAGATGTCATTTAAAGAAGTTTATGGTGGTCTGCAAACGGGCGTTGTCGATGGCCAGTCAAACACCTGGTCTAATATCTACGGTAAGAAGTTCTTTGAAGTACAGGACGGTGTGACAGAGACTAATCACGGTATTCTGGATTATCTTGTTGTGACTTCATCGAAGTGGTGGGATGGTTTGCCAGATGATGTGCGCAAACAGTTGGGCACTATCCTTGCGGAAGTAACTGCGGCA
>CALODD010000028.1:0-15745 GCA_942491945.1 uncultured Gammaproteobacteria bacterium
CAACTGTTATACAGGTACCGACGATCATATTAGAAATGGATACCTTCAAAATTATTCAGATTACCGATACTCATCTCATCGACCACCCCGATGAACTGTTTCATGGCCTGAATACGCGCCAGTCTTTTCAGGACACTCTAGACAAGGCGTTAAATACATACCCAGATACTGATGCTCTGTTGTTAACAGGTGATATCTCACAAACAGGCAATTCAGCAAGCTATCAGACGTTTCAATCCATTATCAGGAACTGTCCACTACCTATCTACGCCATACCAGGTAATCACGACCACCCTCGGCTATTACAGCATGCTGTTCCCAATAGCCCTATTGATGACATAGAGGTCATTGAGCTAGAAACATTAAACATTATCTTACTGAGCAGTTTCGTTGAAGAAGGTAAAAACCACGGCGAATTATCTGAAAAGATGTTATCGCAATTAGATTCGTATTTAAAACAAGCAACAACTAAACATAACATCGTCGTCATTCATCACCCACCGGTACTCACCAATAGCCGATGGCTTGATGAACTAGGACTAGTCAATCGCGATGAACTCATGCGTTGCCTGCGTAATTACTATAATCCGATAACTGTTATATGCGGTCATGTACATCAGGAAATCAATCAACACATAGACAATGTACACGTTATCGCAACGCCATCGACGGGTTATCAATTTGTTGAAAGCTCAGACACGATGCGGCGCTATGAGTCACCAGATCCGGCGTATCGTTATCTTGAATTCAATATCAAAGGCTTATGCAATACTGCAGTACACTACATTAACAGGGATCATCAACGACTTGCGAGCTAACCCCAGGTCGATTAAAGCAACAAAACAAGGGGAAAAGGTGAAGATAATAATATGGACGCTAACCACAGCGTTATTGCTACCGGCTACAGCACTCGCAGAACCAACGAATCAGGAACTGATGGACATGGTTCGAGCGTTAAAGAATCGTGTTGAACAGCTGGAACAACAGATTGCAAAACAGAACCAGAAGGTTGCGCAAGTCGAAACAGTTGCACAGGAAGCAAAAGAGAGTTCGGAATCTATTTCACTGCCCGGCGTGGAGTTTCACGGCGCTGTCGAAGTCGAAATGGCCAGCGGCGAAGATCATACCGGCGCACATAGCAGCGATGTGAAAGTCGCCAAAGTAGAGCTTGGTTTCGATTTCACCGCATTCGATAACTGGATTACCGGCACTTTCCTGGCCTTACATGAAGACGATGATACCGACCCATGGGTCGTTGATGAAGCACACTTCACGATTGGTAATACCGAAGAGTTCCCAATCTATTTTTCAGCGGGTCGAAAATTCGTGCCATTTGGCAACTTCGAAAGCAATATGGTTTCCGATCCACTGACACTGGAGATTGGCGAAACACGTGAAGCCGTCGTACAACTTGGCTTCGAAAAAGAAGGCTGGTACGGATCGGCTTACGCCTTCAATGGTGACCTGGATGATATGGGTATTAGCGACAAAATTGAGAACTTCGGTTGGAATATTGGCAAGGCCGATGAAAACGATTCTTACTCCTACGACGTTGGCTTTAGCCGGATAAACCATATCGGTGATAGCAATGGCATTACGGATGCACTTAATGGAGCAACCCCTGCCGTAACCAATGTTCAGGATTATATCGCTGCTTATGGCCTGCATGGCATATATCGTACTGGTCAATGGTCATTCGTTAGCGAATACATCGCGGCTTCTGAAAGCTTCCGTGCAAATGAACTTGCATGGCGAGGGCGCGGCGCCAGGCCAAGCGCATATAACCTTGAAATTGGCTACGACTTTGTCGCCTTCGGCGGACGTGATATTAACTTTGCATTAGGCTTGCAAGGTACAGATCAGGCCGTTGGCTTAGGGCAACCAGAAAAGAAGCTACTCACCGCATTTAGCACATCACTCTATGAAAACACCTCACTTGCACTTGAGTATGTTAAAGCAGATGATTATAGCGTCGCTGATGGTGGAACAGGCAAAAGTGGCGATAGCATTACCGTGCAGATGGCTGTTGAATTTTAAGAATACGATACCAACTTAACAACACAACTACTTAATCGAGGTCTACATGTTTCATCCGATCAAAATACCATTTGGCTGCACCATGCTGTTCAACGTTGTCGATCTGAAAGACGGTGTAACCGTTGAAGATGTCGAGCTAATACTGGGCGAGATGTGCAATGTCGTCAAAAATAACTATGGCGACGATAACGGTGGTTTTATTGGTGGTCAGGTCTATCGCAATGCCGGCTTTATTTCAGATGAAGGCAGTGTCGAGGGAGAGCCTGATGATGACAAAAAACGCATCAAACAGAATATGGGAGACATCGTTATCGTTACCTACTGGAATTCGTTTGAGCAGCATGAAACATCTCATGCCGACAAACTGTTTAAAGAGAAGTTTCAGGCTTTAGCAGACTTCTGCGATGAAACCTATGAAGTCGGTTATGAAATGCTCTGGCAGGGAGTTCCGGAAGACGATGAATGATACCTGCAATAGTTTTGCTTTAGGGCAAAGCTATATCACATAACGATAAAATCACGCCCAATTACAATAAGGCCGCAGCTTTAATGAGACGATCAATTCTATGAAAGACCCCCTTTCGTATAGACAGAGCGGGTGAGAGACGGGTTTAACGGGACCTCAAACAGGGGGATTTTTGTTGGGGGGTGTTTTTCGTAATATTGAAAAACAGTTAAAGCAGGCAAGCTGGTTCGACGACGACTGGGAAATATATAACCGCGGCGTCTATCTTCAACTATACAAGTCGAACTGGCATAACCAGAACCAGGGAGGCATACATTTTGAGACATTTATCGAATCCAGAGAAATGAAACAAAAGAAGTTCCCGATCTGTATGCATGCCGAAGAGGACTGTCCTTCACAACAAGATTTTATTCATAAATTCCTGGCGATCGAAGGGGATCGAATACGAAGCTGGAAGGGGTACCAACTAGGTGATGGATATAGTATTTGTGAACGCACGCTACCTCTGAATTTCAAAAACCTGGAACAGCGGCTGCTGGAAGAATTAAACCGACTTCGACAATTAGAATCGGGAATAGAAGAAACCTTGCAACTGATTGATGCTTAACCGACTTGACTGAACCATGAAACGTCAAAAAAGTCCTTGTATTGATGTCTGTGAATTCACAGGGCCAAAGGGATGGTGTTTAGGTTGTGGTCGAACTCGAGATGAGTGTCAAAAATGGAAGGCGATGAAGCCGTACGCCATAACCCAGCTCGAAAAAGATCTAAAAAAACGAAAATCCAGAATAGCTTCCATTCTCGCTGATCAACAAAAAGTTACTTAGTTTCGTGCTACATCGAAGTTACTCTTGTAACTCATTATACATCTCGCCCCAGAACAATAGCATGACTTCAGTAGCTCGCTCTGCGATCCCAGCAACCTGTAATTATCTTAATGTGTTCCTTCTATATAACTCTATCGCGCAAACGTTTCAGTGCGCGCGTAAATAATTTTACGTCATCGCATGATCGCGCCAAAACGAGCGCCCCCTGGATACCAGAAACGATTTCTTCCGCGTTGTTTTTAGCTTCTTTCATCGTATATCCCGACCGCTTAAATGCCTTTATCAAAGCGTCCATCCATGAGGAAAAATAGTCATCAACCTCAGTGGAAAATTCATCACGTGTATCATCAAGCGCAAATGCACCGACCAGACAGATACGATTTCCAGAAGCAAAATATCGATCAACAGAGTCAAACATTTCGTTGATACTAGTCGCTAGATCATTACTTTTTCGAAGTGGCGAATAAACGTTCACTTCGAACCAGTTTGAAATATCCTCAAGAACAACAGTGGCCATTTCTTTCTTCCCGCCTGGAAAGAAATGATACAGACTACTTTTTCCAAGACCCGTTCGCCGAGTCATTTCCGATAACGAAGCCCCGGCATAACCATATTCACGAAATATTTCTCCCAGTATCGGAATAACATCATTTCGTTCTGCAATTACTCTCGCCATCAAAGACCCAACTCAGTCAGCCCTGGAAAGTCATCGGGTCGTATCCCTTTATCCCAGGTAAATTTTCGATCCGACTCCAGTATTGCAACATCATTTATACTCGCCTCTCGACGACGCATAAGCCCGTGCTCATCAAACTCCCAATTTTCATTCCCATGAGCTCGGAACCATCTTCCTGATTCGTCGTGATACTCATATTGAAACCGCACAGCGATACGATTATCACCATAAGTCCATACTTCTTTAATAAGACGATAATCGAGTTCTCGATCCCACTTCCTATTCAGGAATGCCACTATTTCATCTCGACCTGTAATAAATTCAGATCGATTACGCCAACGACTATCTTCTGTATAAGCCATTGATACTTTCTTTGGATCCTGCAAATTCCATGCATTTTCTGCCATACGTGCTTTCTGTACGGCAGTTTCATAGGTGAAAGGTGGTAGAGGTGGACGGTCAGACATAAACTTCTCCTTTTAGTGTACCGATTGGTACAGTGTAGTTCAGTCAGTCTATTTATCCAGATAAATTGACGATCCTTATTCCAGAGAACAATTTGATGAGGAGCTATCTGCCCTCAACTCTTTAATCGCCTGTCGGGTAATCAAAGTCGCCGAATGCAAAAATAGCAAGGACATCAGACCTGCCACTATAAGATCGGGCCAGGCACTTTGTGACAGGCCAACAAGCCCAGCTGATATCAGTACCGCCATATTTCCTATTGCATCATTACGACTGCAAAGCCAAACAGATCGAACGTTTGCATCACCATCTTTATACTTAAGCAATAGCAACGCACTGGTTATATTTGCGGCAAAGGCCAGCGCGGCAATACTACCCATGATAAGTTCATTGGGTTGTTCAAGAATCAATACACGATAAAGCGTATCCCCCAGCACCCACAGCCCCATCAGTGCCAGAGTAAAACCTTTAAACAATGCCGCTCTTGCGCGCCATTGCAAAGAATGACCGATGACCAATAAAGTAATGGTATAGGTCAGACTATCACCGAAGAAATCGAGCGCGTCAGCTCGTAGCGCCATCGAATTTGCCGAGTAGCTTGCAATCATCTCGATTCCAAACATTATGACGTTGATAGCGATAACGACCATCAAGACTCGCTTATAGGCCGCCGACATACCATCGAACTTCAAATTCTGATCACACCCGCAGCCACTCATTACCTACACCAGATTCGCACACCATCGGCCTATATTACTACCAATCGTGTTATTGCCCTTGTCTCAGACCTCTGATACCTTCGCGCCCGTGAAATTCCAGGCAACAACACCATCTTTATCTCAGCGTCTGCAGCTATGGCTGCTGGCGTTTGTGGTGCTTGCGACACAGACCGTGGCAATCAGCCACATTCATTATCACCCGGAAGAAACGAACAACTATGACATCGTCAGTTCCAGCTTCACACCGGAACTGACCAAGTTTGTACTTAAATATCTGGATACTGAAGAGGAATCTACTTCACCTGATTTACCAGTTGATCACGATGAAAGCTGTGTCCTGTGCCTGCTATTCCAGCTTTCCTGGTTTACAGCTTTTACCCTATCTCTTTTCAATCCGTTGCAACTCAGTGACAGCCCAGCTCTCACACAGCAACATTTTTTCATATCAACCAATTACCATTACGCGCTCGCCAGAGCTCCCCCGCAGCACTCCTGATCTATCAAATACCTTAAGTCTTTCGGACAAGCCTAAATCCATTTGGCTACCTGTCCGTCTACGTTTGTTTATTTTTTGGTCTGGAGACGATCCAATGAAACTTTATGCTTTGCCGATCCTGGTGGTTGGCCTGTTAACAACTCACTCACATGCTACTGAAGTCAGCTATGGGCTCACGCTCGATGGCAAATACACCAGCTATCGACAAAAACCTGAAAACTATGAACTGCCTGGTTTTGGACTTGGCGGTGAAGCTGGCCTGGATGACAAGGGCTTCTCTCTCAACCACTCTGAACTCACCATTCAAATCGATGCAGAACACCTGACTGCTAAAGTAACCACCGTTATTGCAGAGCAAGATGGTGATATTGAAGCTGAACTTGAGGAGATGTACCTAGAGACAGTAGGACTAGGGAACGGTATATCTATACGTGCTGGCCGTTTCTTCAGTGGCGTTGGCTATTTGAATCAGCAACACGCACATGCCTGGGACTTTACCGATGCGCCATTAGTCTATCGAGGTATGTGGGGCAAACAGTATATAGACGACGGTATACGCTTTAACTGGGTTGCACCTACCGATATGTTCGTTGAACTGGGTGTCGATTTACTCAATGGTAGTAAATACCCCGCGGGTAGCGAAACCTGGGATGGCATTGATTCACGTGTTGTATACGCCAACTTTGGTGACGATATTGGCACGGATCACAGCTGGCAGGCCGGAATCAGCCGTTATTCAGCTAACGTTGAAGCACGCCGGTCTGGTGGACATTCCCACGGCGGCGCTGCAGCCACTGAGACCCCAAGCTTTACTGGTGACAGTGACGTATGGGGTCTGAACCTGGTCTACAAATGGGCACCTAATGGCAACTATCGCAATACCAATTTCAAACTACAGTCTGAACTGTTTGTTCGTGATGAAGACGGTAACGTCGATATGGAAGGCAGCAACCCGTTTGAAACCACGACCTATAAAGGTAAGCAAAAAGGCATGTATGTTCAGGGCATCTACCAGTTCAAACCACAATGGCGCGCTGGCATGCGTTACGATTATCTGAAGAGCAGTAACAAAGGCTCAGATGCTGGGGTGATGGAAGAAGCCGCACTGGATAATGAAGGTATTAGCCCAAAGCGTTGGAGCCTGATGCTGGATTATGCGCCAGCAGAAACCAGCCGTTGGCGTTTACAGCTTAACCGTGACAAATCTTATGAACGTCCGGATAACCAGATCATGTTGCAATATGTTGTTAGTTTTGGAGCTCACGGTGCGCATACTTTCTAAGATAAAGCAGGTAATTGCCTGCACCGTCTTGCTCACAGTGGCCCAACCCGGTTTCGCACAGCTGAATATTTTGGCGTGCGAACCGGAGTGGGCGGCTATGGCAAAAGAAATTGGTGGTGAGCATGTCAATGTCAAAAGTGCGACAACCCATATGCAGGATCCACATCAGATTCAGGCTCGTCCGAGCCTGATTGCCAAAGCCCGACGCGCAGACATGATTGCCTGCACAGGGGCAGGACTGGAGGTGGGCTGGTTGCCAGTATTGTTAAGTAAGTCAGCTAATCGAAGTATTCAGGCCGGTAAGCCGGGATATTTCCTAGCAACTGAGCATGTGCCGTTAATCGGTAAGAAGAGTGATGATCGCACTGACCTGCATGCGGCGGGCAACCCTCATGTCCATCATGATCCGGACAGGGTTCTGGCTATTGCAGAAAAAATGTCAAAGGTCATGTCGGATATCGATACCAGTAATGCGAATAGCTATGCCGAAAACCTACAACGTTTCACCGCAGACTGGAAAACAGCTATACAGTATTGGCAACAGTCAGCCGCGGCATTAAAAGGTAAATCCGTCATCGTGCATCACGATAGCTGGATCTATCTGCTGAACTGGCTAGGTATTCAACAGACCGCAACATTGGAACCCAAACATGGTGTACCACCGTCATCCAGCCATCTGGCCGGCCTGCTTAAGCAGCTCAAGTCACAGTCTGCCGATATGATCATCCGTTCAGGCTATGAAGATGAACGTCCGGCACAATGGTTATCTGATAAAACCGGTATACCGATTGTTTCCATACCTTATAGTGTCAGAGATTATCAGGCTCGTGGTGCGCTTAAGACATGGATGGACAATGTGGTGGCTAAACTGCTGCAAGGTAGAGATTAGTGAACGAACTGCACCTTGATATCCTGCTGCCAGCATTGGCAGCAGGCATTATCGTTCTCTCGACACATGTACCGCTTGGCCGAGAGGTTCTTAAGCGCGGCATCATATTTATAGATCTAGCAATCGCTCAGATCGCCGGTCTTGGTGTTATTGCAGCAGCACAGTTTACGCATGCCGAGTCGTCCTGGTTAATTCAGATATCTGCTGTTAGCGCTGCACTGCTAGGCGCCTTATTATTTAACTGGATTGAAAAACACTGGCCAGAGATTCAGGAAGCCCTTATCGGAGTTTTTTTTGTTCTCGCTGCAACGGCAAGTATTCTTCTCTTAGCTCACGACCCACATGCAGGTGAGAACCTTAAGGAATTACTGGTCGGTCAAATTCTCTGGGTAAGCTGGCAACAACTTTTATTGCCCGCGATACTTTCTACTTCGATACTTGCGGTGTGGTGGTACTGGAAAGACAAACAACCCTCCTGGCTGTTTTACACACTCTTTGCCATCGCTATTACTGTCTCGGTGCAACTGGTGGGTGTTTATCTGGTTTTTGCCAGCCTCATTATCCCCGCGGTAGCGACCCACTATTACAGAGGAAAATATATTCTGGCTATCGCCTACACTGTTGGCGTCAGTGGTTATATCTTAGGGCTGACTGGTTCAAGCCTGTTTGATTTACCGAGTGGCCCAATGATTGTATGGGGGCTGGCTATGGTATGGCTTATATCAATTTTACTTGGATACAAATATAAAACTTAGCTAGCTGTAATTCTCGATACCAAACTATGCTTGATAACTTCGATATCATCGCCCACATATTTTCCCGAAAATTTTTGCGCACTTATCTGGTACTGCTGATTACCAAGAATTTCTTTGAGGGGTTCGATAAAAGATGCCTGGTTTCGATCTACGACTAAACCGGCTCCGAGATCTTTAACTTTATCCGCAGTAAATAACTGTTCATTGTAATTTGGGATCATCAATTGCGGCACACCGTTTAACAACATACGTGCGACACTTGTATGTGCGCCATGCGAAATAAATAAATCACATTTTTCAGCCATCTGATCGAGATCGACCAATCCATCAGTAAACTGCATTCGTTCACTAGCACATTGATTTATTAACTCCTTGGGTATCCCCGAGGCATAGATCAAAACATTGGCATCAATCATACGAAGATCACTTAGCAACGTCTCGCAAGCTGGAAAGTCATTTAGATAAGCAAAGACATTTTTCTTTCCTCCGTCTGGCCAGATTGGCGCTTCACCCGACAGTGTTGACCAGACACCGTAATAGTTATCTGCATTACGTTCACCAAAGGGGTCGAGTTCAGGATAGCTAAGTATTAACTCACCATCCGCCTGAGCGTAAATATCACTGAGCTGATTAATCGGCTCAATACCATATGGCTGGATCGCCTGATTAACTGTATCGCAAATAACCTGTTCATCATTATTCAATGACTCAATGACGTCTGATTCCATTGATGTATGTGGAAACAAACCCAGTACGGGTTCCACTGGCGGTACAAGAAACCCTGAACCGATGACGAAACGCTTTACCTTGAGCACTCTACTGGCTAGTAAAGCCGTTGGACTATGATCGAATAAAATAATATCGGGCGCGAACGAATATAAAACTCCTAACCACGCTGATAGCAATACCGTTAGCTCGCGTGCCTCAGCATAACCAGCGGTATACAACACATGAGCATAGGACTGGTAATGAGGTAACTCGGGTGGCTCCCCTTGCTTAAAGGGTGCCTGATAATATTGAATTGGCATGCCTGCAAAAAAATCATGCGTACCCTGCAATTCTCTGGCTGCAACCGCGACAGTATGTGCTTGCTCAACTAACGGTCGAGCAATCATAGCGATATTTGATAAATGACTTTTATTTAAGCCCGCTTCCCAGGTAAATAATATTCTTGCCATGAACAAATCAGCTAACGATTAATGAACATAAAGAATAAAGGTCTTGTACAGTCTTGTCTAAGACTTGAGGAATACAGAGTCTGAGCTTAGATGGCCTGCTTCTTTAACTGCTCTCTGATGTATTCAATTTGATCTGCTATCCCCAGCGAAAAATTCTCTTCACAATATTCCAGCAGCGGCAAGGTCTCTATACATAGATCGATCGCGTAAGGACTAATTACACCCTCTTTTACGCCTCTAATGATTTCCAGTGCTTCATTGATATCAGGCGTTTCAACAATAGTCGTTTGTATCTCCTGAAATTCTTGTGTGGTAAAGCCATCGCTATCTTCATCCGACAGATTCTCTTCGGTATGAAAACGAACTCTGCGCACGAGGTCCTTCGGGTTAACTGGCTTTACGACAAAATCATTCGCACCACAGGCATGTGCGCGCTCACGGGTAATCTCATCACTAGAACTGGTAATAACAAGGATAGGCAGTTCCTGAATTTCAATTTGTTCTGCCGCTCGTATACGACAGATCAAACCGTAGCCATCCAGATTCGGCATCATGATATCGCTGATGACCATACTGATATCTGATTCTTGCATCAGAATATCCCAGGCCTGCTCTCCATCTTCTGCCTGCAAGATTTCGAAATGGGCCTGAAGTATTTTATTGATCGCTGCACGTAACGTGCGCGAATCATCGACAACCAATACCCGCAATTTATCTATTTCCTCACTCATAGCAGGTATTTATAAGCTTTATGATCAAACATTGCAATGCAGCAAAACAAATCCACACATTGTTTTCACAAATGTTTACTAATGCAGATAAGACTGTTTTTCTGCCTCTCACCTTTGCTGTCCAATTCGTATACAAAGCTCACCTGACCAGGTGGATTCTTTAATACAACATCGATATGTTTTAATTGTTGATCAATTGACCTCACGAGGTCTGCATCATGCTGCTCATGTATCGCCATCTGCAATGACCATTCATCATCGAAGACACAGGTTACTTTTAGTGAAGCAGGAAATTGATCGTAATTAACCGCATGAGTTAACCATTGAAAGCCTTCTATGCGATCTAATGCGTCTTCACAAACTATCGTGAGTGCCTTAATAATTTTATTATCTAGTTTCCTGTCGGTTTTTTTCATCGTCTGATCACTCTAACAGCCGACCTTCGATAGTGGGTACGACATAACCACCAACACGAACCTGATACCTTTCGTCCACCTTACTTGCTTTGATATATATTGAAGAAGGTCGACGAACTTCATGACCCTGCTCGATACGCAACTCGTATGATTGCTTATCAGTATTGTGTAAAAGATAGGCACCAAAAAATGCTGCCCCATTTCCGGTTGCCGGATCTTCTCTAACACCATGTGCGTCAAAGAAAAAACGCACACAGTAATCACTCTCTGCATCGTGCGTCTCGGTCGTAAACAAGTACGTTAAAGGAGGGAAGTCCTGTTGTAATAATGAGGTATAAACACCGAGATTCAGTTTCGCATGTTTCAGTGCCTCGAGTGTTTTAACCGGCACCATCATTGCAGACGTACCGGTGCTCACTTGCTGTATTGGCAATGACTGGTCGAGATCATCTACTGATAAACCGAGCGCCTGCGCCATCTGCTTGGCATTCGCTGTATTACCCAGGCTCATTTGCGGCGCATCAAACCAGGCCATGGTGTGTTGTTCATCATCTATACTAAATGTAACTGGAACCACGCCGACTGGCGTATTTAACTGAATCGTATCTTCAGCATCAGATAATAAATAACGACGAATCACCCAGGCTGTACCCAGCAAAGGATGCCCCGTGAATTCAATCTCACGCGATGGCGTAAATATACGCATGCGATAGCCACCATCGGCTTCAGGCTGTTTCAGAACAAAGGTGGTTTCGGAAAAATTCATCTCAGCAGCAATCTGCTGCATCCGCTCCTGACTTAAGAAAGACTCGCCAATGACAACGGCTAATGGATTGCCTGCATAAGCCGTCTTCGAAAAGACATCGACCAGATAGATCAGATGATGCATTCTGCCTCTACGCCGGGTATCCAGTAGGCCTCACCGGTAATTGCATCCACCACGACCGTGACGTCATCTGAAAATCGCGAATCGGCTACTTCTTCCTCGCTTTGAGGGAAAACAAATAACCAGCACTTTTCATTAAGGCCCATAACGGTCTCACCCATGCCGCCGATTTCGAATTCCACGGTATAGGTTTCCGTCTTTAAATCTTCATCGGGGAATTGTTCTTTGACACAGGCACGTGCCTTTTCAAGCGCCTGCTCTTCAGTTAATAACGTTTCACTCATCTTTGCTTAATCCAGTAATTCGCAGTAACCCGGAATATTTTTTATATCATTTATCCAACGCTGAATCGATGGATACTCATCTAACTCAAGGCCGCCTTGCGGTGCCAGTAAGATATAGGGATAACAGGCAATATCGGTCACCGTTGGCGATTTGGTACCTGCCAGCCATCTGGTCTGAGCCAATTGTCGCTCTAATGTCCTTAGTGCTATTTCACCAATGTTCTGACTTTCTTCTAATGAACCTGTTTTTGCGAGTGGTGTACTTAGACCCAACTTGATCAATCTTGCGCGCGCCAGGCCATAACGACCTTCGTTTTGTTCGAACGCCAACCATCGCACGACTTGCGCCGACTGTAATGGATCATTCGGAAACCAGCTTTTGTCGGCATACTTTCTTGCCAGATAAATCAGAATTGCAGCTGACTCAGATAACACCAGCGCACCATCTACCAGTACCGGCACCATGCCATTGGGGTTCACACGAAGAAACTCTACTGACTGTGTCTCGCCACCCAACAAATCAACATCAATACGGTCATAGTCGATACTGAGTATCGACAGAAATAAACGAACCTTGTAACAGTTGCCAGATTTAGCAAAGTCATACAGCTGCATGTCGATCCCCTTCACGCGTGCTTTCAAACAGTATAGACAATTCAGACCTTAATCGCGGTCACCATCGTTTGTTCACCTTCCACTTCCCACTTCACCTCAAAATCATATAAACGCATGCCGTGTTGCCGGGATGATGGTTTACCCTGCTGATAAGCTGGCCGTGGATCAAACGACAATATCTGTTCAATGAGCTGCCTTGCTTCTGCTCCATTAGGCCTGCTTTGTAAAACCTGCTCGGCTACTGGCGAAAATATCACCTGCTGAATAACCGCTGGCGGCTCTGGCGCAAAACCATCTCGCGTCTCAGTTAATGCATCGGTGTAGCCAACATAAGGCTTTATATCGACGACCGGCGTGCCGTTAAGTAAATCCAGTCCTGAGACATGGATACGGCTGACTTTATTTTCACGCTCCACGCCTTCGATTTTCAACGCTGACAAACCCAGAAAATTTGGCCGAAACGGTGAGCGGCTCGCGTAGACACCGATCTGCTTTTTGCCTCCCAGACGCGGCGGCTTTACCTTCGGCTTCCAGCCCTGATCAGCATTCGCATGAAATATAAATGTGACCCAAAGGTGGGAAAACCCATCGAGCCCGTCGCACATGGCTGGATCGTCAAAACCCGATTCAAGTCGCAAACTACCGTGCGCATCAACCAACCCCGGCTGTCGGGGAATGCCAAATCGATCCGTAAAGGGTGACTCAACCTCAGCAATTTTCTCTAACGTATACATAAAAAGGCTCGTTTGTGCAGTGCGTTAAATTGGTACCGTACCACGTTCATTCTGTTATTATTCGCGGTTATAACCATTAATTGAGGAGAAGGAAAATGGGTTTCGGTGGTATTGGTCCCGGTTCAATTATTCTGATTCTGCTGATCGTTGTTTTACTGTTCGGCACAAAAAAACTGCGCAATGTCGGCACAGATCTTGGCGGCGCGATCAAAAACTTTAAAAAGTCCATGAAAGACGGCGAGAGTACTGAATCATCAGAATCTCTGGAAAACATGTCTGCTGATAGCAAATTCAGCGAAGAGACTTCAAAAGACAAGCAAGAAGAAAAGGCTTAGCAGCCTCCCACTGCGGTAACCTTGCCGCAGCGGCTATCTTTTTTTATCGTCTCCTATTCGTAGCGCACTATGTTTGATTTCGGCTTTTGGGAAATCATCCTGATTCTGTTAGTTGCCCTGATCGTGGTTGGCCCCGAAAGGCTACCCGGTCTGGCACGTACGGCTGGCCTGTGGATTGGCAAAGCCAAACGCATGGTCACCGATGTGAAAGCGGAAATTGATCAGGAACTGGCTGCCGAAGAACTGAAGAAAGTTCTTGATCAACAAAATGCCATGAACGATGTCTACGACATCATTGAAGAAACCAAACAGGTCACCAGTGATATCAAGCAGGAACTCAATAAACCTGTGGAAGAAGCAAGCAGTAATTTCAATCAGGAGATTGGCAATTCATCTGAAGAAATTCAGAAACAGACCAACTCATTGATGGAAGCCAACAATCAAGATAAAGCCGCATCGTGTGTAAAACCGAAGAGACACACGACCCGGTAGAGGATTCTACGGCGGGCTTTATTACGCACTTACTTGAGCTGCGTGATCGTCTGCTCAGAATTGTTATTTTCCTGGTCGTCATCTTTGTTTGCCTGTTCCCGTTTGCGAACCAGATCTATAACGTTCTTGCTGGGCCGTTACTCGCGCACCTGCCCGAAGGTTCCAGCATGATTGCCGTAGAAGTGATCTCGCCCTTCCTGACACCACTCAAAATGGCCATGTACGCTGCACTAATGCTGGGCATGCCATTTTTGCTGTATCAGATGTGGTCTTTCGTTGCTCCAGGTCTATATAAAAAGGAAAAGCGTCTGGCGACACCATTGCTAATTTCTAGCGTCATATTATTTTACGCCGGTGTCGCTTTCGCCTATTTCGTCGTGTTCCCTCTGGTATTTGCATTCCTGGTCAGCGTTGCACCTGAAGGTGTCGCCGTGATGACCGACATCAACAAATATCTTGATTTCGTACTGGCCGTATTCTTTGCCTTCTGACTGGCTTTCCGAATGTCCTGGGGCTACTATCATCCTGATCGCAATGGGCGTGACCGATGCAGACTCACTAAAAGAGAAACGCCCTTACATCATCGTTGGCGCCTTCGTCATCGGCATGTTGTTGACGCCGCCCGATGTGATCTCACAGATCATGCTGGCCCTGCCTATGTGGCTCTTATTCGAAGTTGGCATCATCATGTCGAAAGTTCTCATCGTGCCAGACCCAGATGAGGAAGAGGAAGACGATGATGAAGGTGAAAGCCACATTACGTATGATGACGTAAAACCAGCTAAGACATCATCTTCAACTAAAACTGCCACCACAGCAGCAGCTGCTACCGCAGCGACTGAGGCAGAATCTGCCACGCCAACCGGTTATAGCGCCGCCGCTTATCCGGATGATTATGAACCTTTGACCTGGGAAGAACTCGAAGAGGAGATGGACAAAGCTTCGGAGTGGGAAGACGAGAACGATGATGATGACGATGAAGAAGATGATGATTCTCCAGGTATGGAGTACTCACCTAAAAATCAGAAGAAAACTGAGACAGATACGGCCATTGAATCCGACTCTGTTGATGGTGACACCTCTTCCACAGATGGAGCAACCACACCTGCAGAAGATGGCGAGACCACACCAGCTGAAACTGATACCGAGTCCAGTAGCGAAGACGCTGACTCCGATAATGATACGAAAGCCGAGGCAAGCGATAAGCCGGAAGCAGACGAAGCAACACCTAAAAATCCGAACTACCGAGACACCGAAGATTTTCTCGACGATCTTAAGAAACGTTATCCCGATGAAGATGGCAGCGTGGCTTAAACTCACCGCACTTTTATTACTCTTTCCGACGCTGTCTACAGCGTCACTCACCAATCAACTGGGCAATCATGCCTCCCCTTATCTTGCGTTACACGGCAATGATCCTGTTGCCTGGCAGGACTGGTTCGAAGACGTATTAAAAACTGCA
>CALODD010000029.1:0-11779 GCA_942491945.1 uncultured Gammaproteobacteria bacterium
TTATCAGCCGATCAAGTGCATGTCTGACTTCGTGCAGAATGGGCTCAACATTCATACTGGGTATTAATGGCGGTGGTGTTGCTTCGACTACAACAGGAATATCAATCGACATGACGCCACTCCTGGATTAAACGATTAACTTCATTAGCTGCCTGAGGAATTGCAGCTTTGACTTCAGCGCTTGGCTGATCACTCCAGTCTGCAATAGTTAGCGGTTGAATACCGACCAGAGCATGTTTTTCTGGCATACGATCATTTAGCCTGACCATATCCATTAAATCGATCAGGCCAACTTCATGTACGCTTAGTTTGCAACGACCTAACTGTTTGATCATGTCATCGCCAGTAAATACTTGTACCGTACCGGGCTGTGAATGCAGTTCAGCCGCATCGATAATGATTAGCTGGTCTGCATTTTCAATATGAGCTGCAATTGTAAAACTCAGTGTTCCCGCGTCGATATAATCGATAGAGTCATCATCGACGTTGTGTTCAATAAGATAGTTGAGCGTATGTATGCCAGCGCCTTCATCGGTCATCAATAAATTACCGACCGCTAGCACAAGTACATTCGGCATCGAGAATAGACTTGCGGCATTCTCGGTTTCAGGTCTTACATTGGAATCATGCGTCTGATTTAGCATGAGACTATTCAACACCCAGGCGCGTCATGCTGCGTTGATCTGCGTCAACTTTTAAACCTTCCCACATATATCTAACAATATTCGAAATACTGTATATATAGCGTTTTATGACTATATCGTTACACACTTATATACAAACTAATTGATCTGGAACAATACCTCAATTAAAGACGAATGCTAATTTAGCCTCAGGTTAGGAATAAATGAGGTTCGCTATGTGCCTGGGTATACCCATGCAGGTCAAAGAGATAAATGACTTCACAGCGCGCTGTGAAGCGAAAGGCATCGAACGCGATGTCAGTCTTTTTATGTTGCAACATGAAGACATAAAAATAGATGATTTTGTTGTCGTTCATGTCGGCTATGCAATACAGAAAGTCAGCCGTTCTGAAGCACGTACAGCATGGGAAATCTATGATGAGATGTTAGCCAAAGAAGTAGAACAGACTAAAGCCATGCAAGGCACAAGCGAGGGCCTAATTAATGCATGAGCTTGCGATATGCCAGTCCCTGGTCGATCAGTTAAACGGTATCGCCGATGAGCATCCAGGCAAGATCATCACAACCATTCACCTGGAAATAGGTCCCTTATCAGGTGTTGTACCAAAGTTACTACAAAGTGCCTTCCCGCTAGCCAGCGTTGGTAGCGCAGCTGAAACTGCTGAACTAATTTTCAAGGATAGTGAAGTTAAAGTTCATTGCGACCAATGCGGCCACGACACCCAATCGGAAACAAATAACCTGGTGTGCTCGAACTGTGGCAACTGGCAAACCCAATTAGTCTCTGGTGATGAGCTGATGTTACAGCAAGTCGTTATGGAATCACCGGAAGATATTCCCAAACAAACAATGCATTAAGACAACAAGGTATAGATTATGTGCGATACATGCGGTTGTACGATAACAGAAGGCAACAAACATCTGATTGAACCGGGTGCGAAACACGATGGTACGGTTGACGTACTAAAGAACTTACTGAGCGAGAATGATCATGCAGCCGCACATAATCGTCAACATTTTGACCGTCATGGTGTCCTGACGATCAATCTAATGTCTTCCCCCGGCTCTGGGAAAACTGCTTTATTAGAAGCCACGATAGATAAACTGAAAGACAAATACCGTATCGGCGTCATTGAAGGTGACCTTGAAACAGAGAACGATGCTGCTCGTATCCGTGATAAAGGTGTTCCTGCAATTCAAATTGAAACAGGTACTGCCTGTCATCTTGACGCTCACCTGGTACATGATGCATTACATGATATGAATCTCGATGAACTGGATATTCTGTTTATTGAGAATGTCGGTAATCTGGTTTGCCCTGCCAGCTTTGATCTCGGCCAGCACTACAACATTACATTGTTATCAACCACTGAGGGCGATGACAAGCCGGCAAAGTATCCGGTCATGTTCCGTGCGGCTGATGCCATGTTAATCACCAAATCAGATCTTCTTGAGGTCCTCGGTGACTTCGAGCCGCGCAAAGCTGAAACCTATATGCAACAACTGGCGAACCCAGCCCCCGTACTGACGCTGTCGTCACGTAACGGCGATGGCATGGACGAATGGTTTAATTGGCTCAACAACAAGTTTACCGTGCAACAACAACGAGTGGATGCGGGCGAAACACGGATCCCGGCTATCCAGCCTGATGGTATCGACCTGCATAGTCATCACGATCACCATCATCATCATCATCATGAACATACTCACGGGCATAACCACGGGCACACGCATGACTGATGCCAATCAGGAAGCCCGTTACTGGCTGAACAAGATTCGTGAACTGAATATCACGGATAAAGTTCGCATCATGAATGTCTGCGGCGGCCATGAGCGATCTATCACCATGGCTGGCCTGCGTGGTGCTTTACCTGACAACATTGAATTAATACCTGGCCCAGGTTGTCCTGTCTGTATTTGCCCGGAAGAAGATGTTCATGAAGCGATACAGATCGCATTAAACGAAGATGTGATTCTGGTGGCCTATGGCGACATGCTGCGTGTCCCAGTGAATGTACCGCGCAAAGAGCCCCGGTCACTTGAACAGGCCAAAGCTGCTGGTGCGGATATACGACCTATAGCCTCGCCTATGGAGGCCGTTAAGATCGCGAATGACAATCAAGGTAAAGAAGTCGTGTTTTTCTCCGCTGGATTTGAAACCACAACAGCTCCAGTCGCGGCGCTATTGGCCGAAGGTGTACCCGATAATTTATCGATTCTATTATCTGGTCGCTTAACCTGGCCCGCTGTAGCTATGTTACTAGCATCCGAGACACCCGGTTTTGACTGCCTGGTCGCACCAGGTCATGTTGCCACGGTCATGGGTGCAAACGAATGGAAGTTTGTTGTTGATGAGCACCACCTACCCTCTGCAGTATCGGGCTTTGCGCCTGAAAGTTTACTGGCTTCGTTTTATTCCGTTTTGCGACAACATAATGAAAACAAGCAGTTTCTGGATAACTGCTATTCAGAGCTTGTCCTTGAAGAAGGCAATGAGTCAGCCCGTCAACAAATGGATCAGGTTTTCGATATAGTCGATGCTAACTGGCGTGGTGTAGGCACCATACCTGATTCGGGTTATGCACTAAAAGAACAATATAAAGCACAGGATACGCGGACACGATTTCCAGGATATCAGGATATCGCGCGTAAACGCGCTGGTGAAATGCCACCAGGATGTGACTGTGCCAAAGTAGTACTAGGTAAGAAATATCCCGATGAATGTAAACTGTATGGTCGTGCATGTACTCCTCGGAATCCCATTGGACCATGTATGGTATCCGATGAAGGCGCCTGCAGAATATGGTGGTCAGGTGGTATTCGAGAGCCAAGAGACGCTGCTTAGCTCGTATGAATCAACACGCTATCGACATAACATTATCAGGCCGAGTCCAGGGCGTTGGCTTCCGCCCATTCGTCTATCGCATTGCGCATGAGCACAACATAGATGGCTGGGTACGGAATACAGTAGGACGAGTTGAAATACATGCAGAAGGCGACGAAGAACAAATTAATCAGTTCAAACACGCGCTGCTAAAAGAATCACCGCCGCTTTCACAACCCGAAATTGAATTCGAGCAGGCAAGTCAGCCAGAAAATCGTCGTGGCTTTTATATTGTTCGTAGCGATGCAGCAGGCGAAGCAGAAATTCACACACCACCTGATCAGTATTTATGTCCTGACTGTGAAAGCGAATTACTGAACCCCAACAACCGTCGCTATCACTACCCTTTTATCAACTGCACGCAATGTGGTCCACGCTATACGATTATCAAAGCAATGCCATATGATCGTGCGAATACCAGTATGGACAAATTCCATCTTTGTGAACCTTGCCATACTGAGTATCAGTCAGCAGATAACAGACGTTTCCATGCTGAACCCAATGCCTGTAAAGACTGCGGTCCGCACCTCAGCTATTTTGATGCTGAGCATGAAATAGAAAATGACAGTGATAATGCGTTATCTACTGCTGTAACAGCGCTTAAGCATGGACGTATTCTTGCTGTAAAAGGTGTGGGTGGTTATCACCTGATGTGTGATGCCGCGAATGAAATATCTGTCGCTAGATTACGTAAAAACAAACATCGTCCGCATAAACCGCTCGCTCTAATGGTGCCTGCTCGTGGTTATGATCAACTAGAGTTAGTACGAGAGCTAATTGAACTGGAAAATGATTTAATTTCTGAGGAATTATTAGATACATCAAGACCGATTGTTCTGGCAAAGAAAAAGCCTGATGCCCCTATCTGTAACGAAGTCGCACCCGGTCTGGATGAACTGGGTGTTATGTTACCTCCCAGCCCCATGCATGTATTACTTACTGAGGCATTTGGAAAACCACTGGTGGCGACTTCTGGCAATATCAGTGGCGAACCCGTACTGACCGATGATGATGAAGCGGACCGACGTTTACATCATATCGCTGAAGGCTGGCTGATCCATAACCGCGATATCGTTCGGCCTGCGGATGACAGTGTCAAACGTGTGATCGCCGGTAAGCCAAGAACTATACGTATTGGTCGTGGTCTTGCTCCGATTGAGAGGACTTTGCCGGCTACACTTGCCAACCCGGTACTCGCGGTTGGCGGTCATATGAAAAACACCGTCGCATTAGCCTGGAATAATCGCGTTGTTATCTCGCCTCATATCGGAGAGCTTACCACCCTGCGCGGTCAACAGATTTTTAAACAGGTGATCGAAGATTTACAGCATCTGTACCAAATGGATGCTGAAGCCATCGTTTGCGACCAGCATCCAAACTATGCCAGTACCTGCTGGGCAGATAATCAAAGCTTGCCAGTGACGCCCATGCAACATCATCGTGCACATGCTTCCGCATTATTTACGGATGAAATTGAACAGACAGGACTGGTCTTTACATGGGATGGCGTTGGTTATGGTGATGATGGGAAACTCTGGGGTGGTGAAACATTCCTGGGTAACCCAGGGAATTGGCAACGCGTTGCCAGCTTCCGAAACTTTAAGCTGCCCGGCGGCGATCGTGTTTCACATGAACCCTGGCGCAGTGCCGCAGCATTACATTGGGAACTTGGCAAAGATTATGCTGGTGCAGATGCTGAAAAACTGTTACATGCCGCATGGCAAAGTAATATCAATACCTTTGAAAGTAGCGCCGTTGGTCGTTTGTTTGATGCCGTTGCAGCGATACTGGGTATCGTTCATACCACGTCGCACGAAGGCGAAGCACCGATGCGGCTTGAAGCCATTGCAGAACCGGTAAAAACAAATGACAGCCTGCCCTTTGAATTAGTCGATGGCCTGTTACGGATTGACTGGGAACCCCTATTTTATTCGATGCGAGAACAAACTAGCAGCATCAACATACGTGCTGGTTATTTTCATACCGTGCTGGCAAATACAGTCATCAAAATCATTCATCACTTTCAATCCAGTCATGACATCGGTTTTGTTGGCTTTAGTGGTGGTGTATTCCAGAATCGTTTGTTAACAGAAACCATTGTAAGCAAACTCGAATCGCTCTCTATCCCTTATAAGCTAGCAGATCAGATTCCTGCTAACGACGGAGGCCTGTCATATGGGCAAGTCATTGAATACCTTGCATCACGATAGCACATTCAGTGATACGCATATATCGCTTGCACACGGCAACGGTGGCCGCTATATGCGTGAGTTAATTGATGGTGTATTTGCGCGGCATCTATCGACACTCTCTGATGGCAATATGGAGACCGAGGCCGATGCCGTATTACTCAATGATATAAAAGGCCCAATCTATACCACCGTCGATGGCTTTGCTGTACACCCGATCGAGTTCCCTGGCGGCAATATTGGTTCTCTGGCCGTTCACGGCACCGTTAATGATTTATCCGTTGCCGGGGCGATACCACGTTACCTCACATTAAGTGCATTCCTTGAAGAAGGTCTGGAAGTCGAAGTACTGGATCGAGTTGTCGCATCGCTGACTGAAGCTGCCCGAAAAGCAAATGTACAGGTTGTTGCTGGCGATACCAAAGTCGTGCCGCGTGGTCACGGAGGTGGCATTTATTTCAGTGTGAGCGGTATTGGCGAGCTTGATCCACAACTCGACCTCAGTATGAAACACATACAACCGGGCGATAAAATCATTATCAGTGGTTCAGTGGGTGATCATGGCGCCGCCGTTATGCTAGCTCGCGAAGAGTTTGGTCTACACGGAAAGATCAAATCAGACAGCGCCTCTGTACTACCACTAGCCCGTAGTTTATCTGGTATGGATGGAATCCGTTTCTTACGTGATCCAACACGTGGGGGGCTGGCGACCGTGGCACATGAGATAGCCAGTGTTACGGGACATCGCCTACGCCTGCACGAAGCAGCTATCCCTGTAAACGATACCGTGCAATCAATCTGCGATATCCTGGGTTATGACCCGATGTATCTTGCCAATGAAGGCCGTTGTGTTGCCATTGTTTCTGCAGATCGCACGGATGAAGTGATTCAGCTCTGGCAACAACATGATGAAGGTAAAGGTGCTGTCATCATTGGCGAAGTCGAAGCCGGACACGGTGATGTACTGTTACAAACACCCATCGGTGGCGAACGTCGTATGGAAGAACTTGAAGACGACCCACTACCACGTATTTGCTAAGTAACTACTCAAAAGAACAATAACCCTATGGAAGCACATTCCTTTTTTCTTGCGCTGCTCGTTATCCTTGTCGCAGCTCGTGTCTGCTCTGAAATAGCCGTCAGACTAGGCGCTCCTTCTGTTATTGGTGAACTCCTGGCGGGCATCATTATCGGTCCGAGTTTATTTGGCTGGTTCGAGCCGACGGATATGCTTCGTATGCTGGCAGAGATCGGTATTATTCTATTGTTATTTGAAGTTGGCTTACATACCGACGCTCGGCGATTAGCGAAAGCGGGTAAGCGTGCAACGATTGTGGCGCTTGGTGGATTTATCGGCCCCTTTGTTCTGGGCTACTACGTTGCACACCACGTATTCGAACTGGAACTACTACCTTCACTTTTCATCGGTGGCACATTAACGGCCACCAGTATCGGTATCACCGTACGTGTACTGGCGGATATCGGTAAACATGAACATAGCTCATCACAGGTCGTCCTGGGAGCTGCTGTACTCGACGATATTATGGGCGTGATTCTGCTCGCGATGCTATTTGAATTTACAACACAGGATTCAATCAGTATTGCTCACAGCCTGAATGTCTTTCTGTTTATCACCCTGTTTTTCCTGATTGCTCCGGTGGCCGCACGCATCATGTCACTGGCGATTAGATACCTGGATTCACACAAACATAACCCTGGCTTAATCCCAACCATGATTATCAGCCTGGTACTGTTCTTTGCCTGGCTCGCGCATGAAGTTGGTGCGCCTGAATTACTCGGTGGATTTGCTGCTGGATTATCTTTGTCAAGGCGCTTCTTCTTACCTTTTGGTATATCTATGAAAGCCGAACCTGATTTTTCAGATCGACTACAACAACAGATGTACCCTATCGTCCGTTTATTCACACCCATCTTTTTTGTGATGGTCGGGATGTCCCTCAGTCTGCGTGAAATTGACTGGTCATCGCCCTTCATCTGGACATTCTCGATTTCATTAATAGTAATTGCCACTGTCGGAAAGTTTCTCGGTGCACTATTTCTTCGAGAATGCTGGCAAACAAAAGTCGCCATCGGCCTAGCTATGGTGCCACGAGGAGAAGTAGGACTTGTCTTTACGGAACTCGGAAGAGTTGCTGGCATTTTCAATAATGAAGTTTATGCCGGAATGATCATCGTTATTGCATTTACAACCATAATCTCACCATTCGCATTGAAATGGTTCCATACAAATTACGTGACGTGTGACCCTGAGAACGAACCTATAGAGGCGAAACCAGAAACAACTTAGGAAATATAGTTGGAAGAATTTGGTCGGGGTGAGAGGATTCGAACCTCCGACCACATGCACCCCATGCATGTACGCTACCAGGCTGCGCTACACCCCGAAAAAGGTCGGCTATTGTATAGATGAATCGGCTGACTCGAAAGCCTGCCAGCTTAAAAAGTTTTAACGCTTTAGGATTTGCAGAACTTCTTCGAGCTCTACACGGAGCTGACGAATAATCTGCTGGCTTTGGTTGACGTCGTCTTTGGCATCTTCACCGGAGAGTTTCTGGCGGGCTCCACCAATCGTAAAACCTTGCTCGTATAGCAGGTTACGAATCTGACGAATCATCAGGACATCATGACGTTGATAGTAACGACGATTACCACGGCGCTTGACTGGCTTGAGCTGTGGAAATTCCTGCTCCCAGTAACGCAATACATGCGGCTTTACCGCACAGAGATCACTGACCTCACCGATTGTGAAATAACGTTTTCCCGGAATCGGTGGTAAATCGTTTGTATCACCCGGATCCAGCATATGCCTCTACTCTTGTTTTTAGTTTTTGTCCCGGACGGAAAGTCACGACGCGACGAGCAGTAATCGGTATCTCTTCCCCGGTCTTTGGATTACGACCTGGGCGCTGACTTTTATCACGCAGATCAAAATTGCCAAATCCAGAGAGCTTCACCTGCTCACCTTTGGCTAATGAATCGCGAATTTCTTCAAAAAAGCAGTCAACCAGCTCTTTGGCTTCACGTTTGTTCAGCCCTAGCTCGTCAAACAGCATTTCTGCGATGTCAGCTTTTGTTAATGCCATAGTACGCCTGAAAATCAGTCTCTTAACGTTGCATTGAGCTTTTCACCCAATTCACAGATCACTTTACTGATAGTTTCCTCCACATCCTCATCTGTAAGAGTGCGCGAAGAATCCAATAAAATCAAGCCTAAAGCTATACTTTTTCGCCCTGATTCTATGCCCTTCCCCTGATAAACATCGAATATCCACGCGCGGTTGATAGTGTTATCGCCAATATTCTCGATAGTTTCAAGAATATCTCGGGAAGTTACTGATTCGTCGACAATTATAGCTAAATCTCGACGGTTTGCTGGAAAACGTGAAATTTCCGCAAACTGTCGCGAATTTGCAGCGATCAGCGCCGAAGTCTTGATTTCAAACAGAATTACCGGCCCTTCTACAGAAAGCGACTTTTCCATCTCTGGATGCAATACACCCAGCCAGCCTACTGTTTCTTCAACTCGATAAATACGCGCTGTCTGCCCTGGATGCAACGCTGGGTGGGATTCTGCTCTGAAGCTAAATTCGGCACTATTTCGTCCGTGGTCGAATAATGCTTCCAGATCACCTTTTACATCATAGAAATCAAGCATACGCGTATCTGCAGACCACTGCTCCGGCACTACAGAGCCAGAAGCGACACCTGATATCCATGATTGCTGGTCGATATCATCGCCATCAGCAATAAAATTCAAACCGGTTTCGAATAATCTCACCTGCTTCTGCTGACGGTTCTGATTATGTTGCAGCGCACCAATGAGACCACTCCAGTGCGCGATGTTCTCATCTGAGACATTTCGCTGATAACCGGTTGCTGAGATCAACTGACGGACGATCTGGGGACACCGGTGCCGTATTTCAGGATCAACAAATGAGTCGTTGGTACAGAGGATGTCGATCAGCTCCATGTCGACCGTGGCCGTGAGGTCCACGGTCGTGCGGTCGAGCAGGACGACAGGCGTCGCCCTCGTGGTGCGGTAGGGCTCGAACACCTCGGCGGGGTAGCGCGGCCCGTCGTCACTGATGACCTCGGCATGGACGAACGGCGCGCGCTTGTTGTTCCGCGACCCCGGCACCCGCAGGACGCGACTCAGGTCGTGGACGCTGTCCATCGTGTGCCCGATCTGGCTGCGGATGTACCGCTGCCAGCCTTCAGACACCTCCTGGAAGTCACCAGAGACCCGTAGCGGCTCGTCGAACAGCCAATAGCAGTGGTAGCCGCCCCCTGAGTGAACAACCACCGTAGGCGGCTTCTCAAGGCGCGACAGCACCGAGTCGACGTGTTCTCTTGTTGGCAGCCCCCCCTTCTTGTGCAGTCCTTCGAAGTCGATGTCGACCCACAACCCGGGAAGCCACGTCACATCCGAGGCGTCCATGCGGATGTACCGCGAGGACATGCCTTTCCGTGCGGCGATGGCCTCCGGGTCGTCGACCAGCCCGACGCCGAAGTAGATGTCCTGGCTCCCCCACTTCTCGATAGCCGGTTGAATCTCAGCGAGGCTCTGGCACCACTGGCTCTGTTTGTCTGACCAGATGAGCAGCCGGGCGGGGAGACCGCCCGGCCATAGCGCCTCAAAAAATGAGGCGTTGCTCATGGTGTCGGGATGCTCCAGACTCGGCGGTCGCCGTCCTTGGGTGCTGGTTTGAGGTACTTGAACATCACGTCCTGCACCTGCTTCGCCGGGTACATGTGCAGCATGTTGATGAACTCGCGGATCATGCGCCTCGCTTCCTGCTCCCCTTCCCAGAACAACTTCTCGCGCTCTGTGATGACGGTGGGCAAGGAGAAGCGGTCGTCGATGAGGGTTGGCAGCTCCACATAGATGCCCAGTTCCGACTCGTAGTCGTCGTGGGCCTTGACCGTGTCGTTGAACAGCGTCTCGTTGGACACGAGCACTGCCACCGGCTCAATGTTGTGCTCTCGAAAGAGGAGGTGCTGCTCATGGACTGAGCTATTCATCCATCGTCTCCTGTTGGGCGTCGATGGCGCCTGCGAGGGCCTGGACGCGCGGACGCATCACGTCCTTGATGTAGGCGGCCTCGTTCGGGTCGAGGTCTCGCACCTTGGAGAAGCTGACCTTGGAGAAGGCGATGCCCTGGCCGGACGTGGCCTTCTCCAGTCCGATCCTCGTCTCCACGGTGTAGAACGCCCTGCGGCTCTGCGTGGCGAGGCCCGCCATGTAGGAGCGCAGTGCGCCGAGCGACCCCGGCGGGACGCGCAGGAGGAGGGGCATCGGGTCGTCCTTGCGGACGATGAACAGCGCCTTCTTCTCCTTGCAGGCCTTGGCCTCGCGGTTCGGGCCGAACTGGTTCAGCGGGCACTTCGCGCACTCACCGCCCGGTTCGCCGAGCCCCCACACGCCGTCGTTCGAGTAGCACGCTGGCGGCGTGCCCTTGGCGGCGATGTTCGACTCGAAGTAGCCGCGCATGATCTGCTGGTGGACGATGACGCCCGAGATTTCCTTGACGTTCTCGAAGCCGTCCGCCGTGGGCAGCTCCCATGTGGAGCCGCCGCCCGCAGGGACGGAGACGCGCGGCATGTCGCCGAGGCTGAGGCTGTCGCCAGCCAGGTTCTCGGCGAGGATGGCCGCGAGTTCCGAGTCCTGCGTCGCGGGGCTGTAGGTCGTTGAGGTCGTTACCTTGTTAGTCATCCTGAAACTCCTGAGTGCTTCGATCAGTGCTTCTACTCGTTCGTTGTCGAGGTAAACTTGGTGCCCCGTGAGGCTGTCGATGACTATGACGAATGTTCCGAGCGACCTTACTTCGAGTAGGGGCACGCCGTGTTCGTTGATGATGGTTGCGCTGTCGATTCCTTGCAGAACGACGTTCTTCATGCTTTCCGTGTCCTTAGCTTGGTGATCTTTGAGACGTTGATTGCTTCTTTCACTGAGTCGGGAAGAATCGGGTTACCGTCAGCGTCGCGGGGCTGTTCCCGCACCCACGCCGAGAGGGTCTGGCCGTTCACGGTTGGTCGGACCA
>CALODD010000030.1:0-12737 GCA_942491945.1 uncultured Gammaproteobacteria bacterium
GACTCGAAATAGAGTTGATAAAACTATCTTAAAAAAGAATCGAAGTATTCCAGCCATTAATTTTTCTCTTTGATGTAGCTCGCAACGAATCGATCAATTAATAAGTCAGTCATCGTCTGAATATCCATATTGTCATGATGAAGCTTATCATTTAATGAGAGTATACAAATACCATGAACTCCACCCCATAGTGCACGCGCCTCGCGCACAATATTATCTAACTCAACATGATTTTGCATAGCAAGTTTAGTTAATTCCTGTTCGACTAATAACAGTAGTGATTGTGACAACTGTCTATACTTATCTGCCAGTTCTGACTGAATCAAAGAATTGTGCTCATACACCATGCGCCAACGATTTTCATATTGTTGTGCAAACCAGACATAGGCTGCTGCCAGTGCCTTCAGGCGTTGCAAGGGAGATAATTTTTGAGGTACTCGCTTAATCAACTCATCATAGAGGTGTTGCAAAGTCTGATAATTAAGGTGCAATAAAATATCATCAAGATTTTCAAAAACCAGGTATAAGGTACCCACTGTATAGTCGATATGTAAGGCGATTTTACGCGCAGATACCGCACTCATTCCTCCCTGGTCGAGCAACTCTGTGCCTGCCCGCAAGGCCATAGCCTGGATCTCTTCCCGAGTATGATCGTTACGACGGCCCATCAAATCTCATTACGTAAATGAACAGTGTTTACAATTTAACGGTAAATAACCACTACTGCAACTCTAACGATAGACCTTGAATGCGCCAGCTGTGTAGCTTCAGCGATTTAGGCGAAAGTCACTTTAGCGGTGACGGCGATGTTCGCGGACTCGCTCGCGCTTCTTTATCTGGCGTGGCGTCAATTTATTACGCTTACCTTTAAATGGATTCTCTCCACTACGGAATTCAACCTGAATTGGGGTGCCCTTCAGTCGAAGGTGTTGACGAATCCGATTAATTAGAAAACGTCGAAAATTATCAGGAACGGATTCAGCCTGGCTACCGTGGATAATGAAACGAGGTGGATTTGTACCTCCCTGGTGTATGTAACGTAACTTAATCCGCCTTCCTCTAACCAGTGGTGGCTGATGTTCTGTCAACATATCCTCAAGTAACTTGTTTAGCTCAGGTGTTGAGAAACGGCGAAATGCTGCCTCATAAGCACGTTGTGCTGAATCGAGCACATCAAACACCCCACTACCGTGCAACGCCGAAATAAAATGCAACTCAGCAAAATCTGTAAAGCCAAGTTTTAGTTCCAGCTGCCGTTTAATCTCTTCTCGTTGCTCACCCGGCAAACGATCCCATTTGTTAACACCGAGAACCAGTGCCCGGCCACGCTCCAATATATAGCCCAGTAGACTAGCATCCTGGTCGGCAATTTCCTCTCGCGCATCTAGCATCATGATGACAACATTGGCTTCATCAATCGCCTGTAATGTTTTGACAACACTAAACTTTTCAACGGCTTGCTTAATACGACCACGACGCCGAACCCCAGCCGTATCGACTAATGTAATCTTCTCACCATCATAATCAAATGGCACAAAGATACTGTCACGCGTTGTACCGGGCTGATCATAGGCAACCAGCCGTTCTTCACCCAATAATCGATTGATATAAGTCGATTTACCGACATTAGGCCGACCTACCACAGCAAACGTCATACCACGATCAACGTCATCCTCGTTGGCTTCTGCATCAATCTCTTCGCCAAAACGTTCAACCAATAATTCAGACAGGCGATTAATACCTCGCCCCTGGGAAGCGGCAATCGCAGCTGGATCTCCTAGACCCAATGAATAATATTCACCAATTATTGTATCCAGATCCTGAGAGTCGATTTTATTCATCACCAGCTGAACTGGTTTTCCCAGCCGACGTAACTGGGATGCGATCTGTTCATCGCGCGCGTTTAGTCCTTGCTGGGCATCGACTAGAAATAATATTGCATCAGCTTCTTCTGCTGCCTGAAAAGACTGCTGAATCATCTTTTCATCAATATCATCGGCATCATCGATAAGGCCACCCGTATCGATGAGAATAAATGACTGACCACCTAAACTCGCATGTCCATATTGACGATCTCGCGTCAAACCAGGGAAATCTGCTACCAGCGCATCACGTGTACGCGTCAAGCGATTAAAGAGTGTTGATTTACCAACATTGGGACGACCGAGTAATGCAAGTACAGGCATGATTGTGTTCCGTCATTACTCGTCAGGGTAATTATTGGCGAGAGATAGCGGTTAATTCACCGCCATTCGAATAGCTATACAACCAGTTATCGCTAACAATCGGTGCACTAGCAACACCCTGACTATCGGTCTGTATTCGGCCAAGTAAGCTTCCATCATCAACAGACATCCAGTGTAGATAACCTTCAAAATCACCGACTACAACATGGCCAGCGATGACTGCAGTACCCGTTACCTTTCGGTACTTTAATTTATCCTGCTTCCAGACTGCCGAACCAGTGCGACGATCTAATGCCCATACATTACCTTCCGCATCAGTCGCATAAATATTATTACTGTCCGCAGATAACCCCGCAGAAGTCGACATATCACGATTCCACACTGTGCGTGATGTTTCTAGTTCCATGGCTACAACACTACCCTGGTAAGATGCTGCATAAACAACACCATTAATAATCAAAGGATCTCCATCAATATCAACAATGCGATCGAGTTCAGAACGTCCACTAGGAAATGCAACACTCTTTTCCCATAGAGGCAAACCTTCCTTTAAAGACAGCGCGGTTAATTTACCGCTATCAGAACCATAGACGACAAGTCCCCCAGCAATCACGGGGGAGCTACTACCGCGCAAAGTAAGTACGGGTACAGTCCGATCATAAGTCCACAGACGTTTACCATCTACCGTTGAAATACCAAACATACGTCCATCAATTGCACGGGCAACTGCAATACCTGCAGCGGCCGAAGGCACAGAAAGTATTTCACTCGTCACACGACTACGCCAGACTTCTTGTCCTTCATTAATTGTTAGCGCGATTAGCTCACCTTCACGTGAACCAACCAGTACCAGACCATCACCAACACCAGGGCCACCACCTAGACGCGTATTGGTATTCACCTGCCATACAACACTACCCGACTTTGCATCAACGGCTGACACCACACCGTCATGGCTTGCTGTGAATACACGACCATCAGCCGCTACAGGTTTTAAATTAACAAAGTGCGCGCCTGCACTTTTACCCAGATTACTCGACCAGCTTTGAGCAATCGCTACAGGGGATACTATCGACGTTAAAGGTGTAGGCGGTTCAGCATTATCTTCACCCTTAAACATATCAGTAACACTTTCAGTCACTGATGAACATCCAGTTACCAGTATCAGCGCGACAACAAATACAAACGTTCGTTGAATCAAGTTCATTATCTTACTCCGTTGTATTTGCAGCCAAGTCGTCTAGCTTCATTTGTAACAACGCATTGTCATCTGAACTCAACGTGGCTGCTTTCTGATATGCCTGCAAGGCTTTTTCGTTATTTCCGCGTGCATAAGCTATATCACCTTGTAATTCTTCAAATGCTGCTTTATAAGTTGCTGGCACTGTCGTGGATAATACTTGCTCAGCTGCATCGTATTGCTCCAGTTGCAGATAAACTCTAGCTAGCCGTTGTACTGCAAGCGCACTAAAGACTGAACTATCGCCACGTTGTATGACTTGCTGCAAAGGCTCGATAGCCTCGTTTACCATACCCTGTTCAATACGGGCACGAGCCAGTAATAATCGAGCCATATCTGCATATAACTTACCGTCATGTTCCGCACTAAAATTCGATGCATCATTGACCACATCCTCGAAGCTACCAGCTGCGAGTTTTTGAGTGATAATCGTCAACTCGGCTGAAGCATCTTCCGATGTCTTGGCCTGATGTGCTTCCCAGGCACGCCAGCCATAGACACCACCCAGACCCAGCACAATACCCATCACAAGCGACAGACCATTTTCCTGTAACCACTTTTTAATCTGCGCTAATTGTTCCTTTTCGGAATCCATTGTATCCATTTGTCTCTATCCTCTTATCGTTCCGTGACGATGAGCTATTTATAAATTAAACAAGGTTGCCAGTCGTGATGCCAGGTCAGACTGCGCCAGTTGTTCCTGTTCAGTCTGTCGATCACGTAGATGCTTTATTGCAACCATACCCTGCTCAAGCTCCTGCTCGCCAATAACAATGGCAACTTCTGCACCTGACTTATCGGCTTTTTTAAACTGGCTTTTAAAACTACCACCGCCGTGATGTACGGTAATACGTATACCATCTATCTGATTGCGGAGTGACTCAGATAGATCAAGCATAGGCACCTGAACAGAGTCACCAACGCCGACCATGTAGATATGCGGCGTTTCATCCAGACGTCGATCATCTGACAGCATTTCAACAAGGCGTTCAATGCCCATGGCAAAACCAACTGCGGGATTAGGCTTGCCACCGAGCTGAGTGACCAGACCATCATAACGACCACCCGCACATATTGTGCCCTGCGCGCCAAGACTGTCGGTTATCCATTCAAATACCGTATCCGAATAATAATCCAGTCCACGAACTAGTGTTTCATCAAGTGTATATGCAATACCTACGGCATCTAAACGTTGGCGCAAACCATCAAAATGAGCGCGTGAATCCTCATCCAGGTATTCACTGAGCCGTGGAGCATCGGCAATAACCTCTTTAGCGTCAGAGTTTTTGCTGTCCAGAACACGTAATGGGTTTGTTTCCAGACGGCGTTTGGAATCATCATCCAGCTTATCGAAATGCTGCTTTAAATAATCGACAAGCGCATCGCGATAGCGTGTACGAGATGCACTGTTACCCAGTGAATTTAGATGTAATCGTACATCCTCGATACCGAGCTGCTTCCAGAAACGTGCTGTCATCATGATCATTTCAGCATCAATATCGGGGCCTTTTAAGCCAAATACTTCGGCTCCAATTTGATGAAATTGCCGATAACGCCCTTTCTGTGGGCGTTCATGACGAAACATGGGGCCTGCATACCAGAGACGTTGCACCCCTTCGTTAATCAAACCACGTTGCAAGACTGCTCGTACGCAACTAGCTGTGCCTTCAGGACGTAATGTCAGGCTATCACCATTTCTATCTTCGAAGGTATACATCTCCTTTTCAACAATATCGGTTACTTCGCCAATCGAACGCTTAAATAACTCGGTCTTCTCTACAACAGGAGTGCGAATCTCTCTGTAACCATAATCACAGAGTATGTCGCCAACAGATTGTTCGAGATAACGCCAAACCGGGGTATCGGTAGGCAATAAATCGTTCATACCGCGTATAGCCTGTAGCTGAGGTGTCGCCAAAATTAAATCCTGCAGAGAATATAAGTACTTAGAGAAAAATTGATGTTTACTGCGAGTTACTCACCTAAAGTCAGGCGTGCAACACGATTATGGTAAGGCGATAAATCAACTGATTCACCACGAAAAAGCAATTCAACATTTTTTGCGCGTCCAATTATCACTTTTAATGGCACATCACCATTTAATTCCAGCGATTGGCCATCATCAAATGTCGCTGAACGTAATTGATCACCATTGGCATCATCGACTTTAATCCAGCTACTACCTGAAAATCTCATTACTAAATCAGCTACCGGAACAATAGCTTCCTGACTATCTATAGATTCTGCCACCTGTGAGTTAATGACATCTACAACTGCTTCTGCTGTCGCAGATTCAGCAGTAGTTATCTCGCCCGCCTGCATATCTAATGGTTCTGTTATTTGCTGAGGCTGAGAACTCGTTTCTTCTAGTTCAGTTTGAGCAACATCTGATGTAACTTCAACAGCAACAACAGGCATAGTTTCTGATTTTTGTTCCGACTGCAATTCTGATTGAGATCCCATTAAATCAGGATGTAGACGATCAGTGATGTGAAAAGACTGTTCCAGTAACCATAGACCTACAGCAACAACCAATAAAATAATCAGACCACTGCTAATGCATTTAACCCAACCATCATTACTACAGCCTGCTAGCGCCTGATGATTACTAGAAAGTAACGGTGTATTTATTTCATTCTGAATGTCGAATGATTCCAGTAAAGATTCAGGTAATTCAAACAAACGTATATAAGCGAGTAAATAGCCTCTAACATAGGGTGATTCTGGCAAATTTTCATAATCGTCCTGTTCCAGACCCTCAACAACTTCGATAGGCAAATTCAGACGACTAGCAACATCCTTAGATTCCAGACCCTTAGCCTTCCGTGCTTCCAGCAGTACACGCCCAGGCAGTTCCTGACTCACAACATCGGCTTCTTGTTGTTCGTTCTCAATCATCGCTTCGACATTTCTTGCAATAATAACTTCGTTTGGGCTGAATCAGGAAACCGCGACTTCAAACGCACCGCATAATTTGCAGCGGCCTGTTTATCACCCAGATGTTTTTCAATTTGATAGCCAGACCAGAGAGTATCTGCATTATGTTTTGCCAAAGCTGTATAACGTTGCAAATAAGCTTTACCCTGCAAATGTTTTCCCTGTTTAACACTCAGCTGCAACATGCCAGATAACGCGGGAACCATTCTTGAGTTCTTCTCAAGTGCTCGACGTAAATAATTCTCAGCCATAACATCTTCATTAATTCTTATTGCGCAGAGGCCAGCATTAGTTAATGGCATAAAAGGCGTTTGATAAAGTGGATTAGATGCGGCGATATCAAACTGTTTAATACCCTGCAGTTCATTATGATGTTTGCATAGAAACTGCCCGTAGTTATTACGTAAGCGAGCATCGTTTGCATCCAGCTCAATCGATCGCTGATAATGAGACTCTGCTACTGAGTTTTCACCTAATCGTTCATACAAAACCGCTATAGTGCTATGTGTTATAGCCAGATTTGGATTTTGCGCCAGCGCCTTTTTTAACTTTGACAGCGCAATACCATAGTTACCTTCTTTCATGTAACCAACACCAAGCTGAACATTTATATAGGCGGCAGAGTTAATGTAGTGCTCACGTGGTTGCTCATCAGCAAACTGTGACTCACCCGTTCTTGTTCCTTTCGCGCCACCCTGGCAACCCATGAGTACAAACATGGCTAACGCAATCAGGCTATAAGAGAATTTATTCGTCATGCCGTCGCCTCTACTTTGTTTACTTCGGGCGGTTGCAAAACAACCCGCATTGCCCGGTCTTCGACCTTACCTGCAAGTTGGCCGCACGCTGCATCAATATCCTGACCACGCGTTTTACGTGTCGTCGCAACCAGACCTGCATTTTGAAGAATCTGAGCAAACTCACGAATCGTACGACTATTGGAACAGCGATAGGGAATATTCTTAAACGGATTAAATGGGATCAAATTAATTTTCGCCGGCACATCTTTCAGAATCCGCACTAACTGACGCGCATGTTCAGGCTTGTCATTAATCCCATCAAGCATCACATATTCCATCGTTACACGGCGGTGTGATTTCGCATCGGTATATTTACGACAGGCATCGAGTAATTCTTTGATTGGAAAACGCTGGTTTAGAGGTACCAATTGATTACGTAGCTCATCATTTGGCGCATGCAATGAAACAGCCAGACTGACATCACAATCATCAACGAGCTTATGGATGTGTGGTACTACACCAGCTGTGCTTAAGGTAACTCGACGATTAGACAAACCATAGGCAAAGTCGTCCATAAAAATCTTCAGTGCGGGCAACACATTGCGATAATTATACAATGGCTCACCCATTCCCATCATGACGATATTGCTTACACTACGGTTATTACGGTCAAAACCATTCAATAAATGATTCGCAATCCAGACCTGAGAGACGATTTCAGCGGTCGTCAGATTACGGTTAAAACCCTGTTGAGCTGTTGCACAGAATGTGCAATCCAGGATACATCCCGCCTGCGAAGAGATACAAAGCGTACCGCGATCACTTTCGGGGATAAATACGGTTTCGATGGCATTGCCATCATCAAGCTTGAATAACCATTTACGTGTGCCGTCTTTCGACAAATCATCACGAATGATCTCAGGGAATTCAATAACAGCGTTATCTTTGAGCCAGCCGCGCAGCGACTTACTCATATTGGTCATCAGATCAAAATCTGTAACGCCATACTGATGAATCCACTGGCTTAACTGGTCGGCGCGGAAACGCTTCTCGCCATGATCGACAAAAAACGCCGCCAGCGCCTCCCGGTCAAGTCCCAGTAAATTCGTTTTATCAGTCATTTACCTTCTAATTAGCGAGTGCGCTCGCAAACACCATCGTCACCAAAGAAGAATTTAATCTCTTCAGCTGCAGTTTCTGGTGCGTCTGAACCATGAACCGCATTCTCATCAACTGTCGATGCGAAATCAGCACGGATTGTACCGGCATCAGCTTCAGCAGGATTAGTCGCTCCCATCAGCTCACGATTCTTCTTGATGGCGTCTTCGCCTTCCAGAACCTGAACCATGACTGGGCCAGACGTCATGAATTCAACCAGGTCGTTATAAAATGGACGCTCTTTATGAACTGCGTAAAAACCCTGCGCCTGCTCAGTTGTCAGGTGCAGCATTTTTGATGCAACAATGCGCAATCCACCCTTCTCGAAACGTGAGTAAATCTCGCCAATCACGTTCTTGGCTACTGCGTCAGGCTTAACAATTGAAAATGTGCGTTCTACCGCCATGGGAAACTCCGATATATCAAAAGAACAATAACAAAAAACCCGCGCAACTGCGCGGATTTCCATGAAAATTTCGGGGCGAATTGTATAGATGCCTTACCACTCAAGCAATTTAACTCTGCCTTATTCTGGTATTTTTTTTCAATACTTGGCCTTCCGGCAAAAAACGCTTAAAAAGGCATAAAAAAACCCGCATAAGCGGGTTTCAAAATTCATGATACAAACGTTTTCTAAACCGTGAAGCTTTCGCCACAACCGCATTCCGCAGAAGCATTCGGATTACTAAACTTAAAAGCCTCATTCAGCCCTTCACGGCCATAATCGACTTCCGTACCGTCGAGAAAAGTCAGACTTTCGTTATCAATCACCACTTTAGCGCCATTGGCTTCGAAAACCTGATCGTTATCAGTAACTTCATCGGCATAATCGATATCGTACATATAGCCAGAACAACCGGATGTTTTCACGCCAATGCGCAAGCCAACGCCACTGCCACGAGATTGCAGAGAATGGTTAATGCGTTCGGCTGCTGCTTCTGTAATCGTAATCGCCATATTCATACCCTCTTTTAGGCAACCTGAGGCTCAGTTTGCCCATGACGTTCAAAAAATACTCGTTGCTGTCGCTCAGCAACACTTTTCACTTCCTGGCTGCGCATAATGTCCGCCAGAGTCACCGAATCCAGAAAGGTTTCTATCTCCTGACTCAGCTCATCCCACATCTGAGATAAATAGCACGGCTCAGTATGGCTGTTCGACGGTAAATCTTCATTTACAGCCTTAATTACCGCACCGACTGCAATTTGCTCCGGTTCATGCTTTAACGCATAACCACCACCTGGCCCACGCGTGCTCTGCACCAGATCGGCTTTACGCAGCTGCGCAAACAACTGCTCCAGATAAGACAATGACAAATCTTGTCGTGCCGCCACATTCGCTAAAGGTGTGGGCGATTCGCCATAATGCAAGGCGAGATCCAGCATAGCGGTTACGGCATAGCGGCCTTTGGTCGTCATTTTCATAGGGAAAATTAACCCATACCCGGGATAGTCAGTCAATCTAACCAAAGGGCTAGAAATGCCGCAGATCGGCCTTAAGTGACTAATTTTCGTGTGATTTATCTGTTTTCTCAGTTATACCGGTACTGTCATCGAAACTATCCAGCTCGCAATGTTCCATCGGTGGGATGGTTTGATCATCTGCTGCACCGCTCTTTTTCAGAACATCGCCAATCTGGCCCACTCGTTCATCAAGCAAGTGAATATGGTCGAGCATCTTATTAATCGAGTTAACAACTGGATCGGGCATATCCTGCGTCGCGCCATAGGCATCGAAGCCCATTTTCTTCGCCATAGCCTCTCGACGCGCATCCACAACATCAGGGGTTGTGCTCACAATACGGCCCGGAATACCGACAACCGTTGCACCCGCCGGCACAGGCTTTACCACCACAGCATTAGAACCCACGCGAGCATCATCGCCGATTTCGATCGGCCCCAGGATCTTGGCACCCGCGCCAACCACGACATCATTCCCCAGGGTCGGATGACGTTTACCAGGCGACCAGGATGTCCCCCCTAGCGTTACACCGTGATACAGCGTGCAGTCATCCCCAATCACCGTGGTTTCACCGATGACCACACCCATGCCATGATCAATAAAAAACCGGCGACCGATTTTTGCGCCAGGATGAATTTCAATACCCGTAAACCAGCGTGAAACATGCGACAGAACACGTGCCAGCCATTTAAGACCGATATTCCACAGCCAGTGATTGAAGCGATGGGCCATGAGCGCGTGCAAACCCGGATAGGCCGTTAGCACCTCCCAGGTCGTGCGTGCGGCCGGATCGCGATCAAATACGCTCTGGATATTTTCACGTAATTCTTTAAACATGCCGAGAATTTACTGCTTATTCAGATGTTTATCAATCATACTTAGAAAGCCCCGCATGATTTGAACTTCAGGGTTTGTCATCATCGGGCGATTAAAAAGCCGCTTCACGCGACGACGCAGTAGCTTCGGTTGCTCAGGACGGTAGTACCCAACCTTCTCCATAACATTAAAGAAATGCTCGTAGAACAGATCCATGGCTTCACGGCTGGCCAGCTCTTCCTCTTCCTGCTCGACGTTCTCGCCTTTGGCGTACATTTCAGCCATCCTCATCTCGTAAGACACCACCTGAATCGATGACGCCAGATTGAGCGAGCTATAGGCTTCGTTCGCTGGAATGTGAATCTGAAACTGACAGTGATCCATTTCTTCATTCGTCATACCCGAACGCTCAGAACCAAATACCACAGCGATATCACCCGCAGTGTTGCGATTTTGCCATGCTTTATCAGCGGCCTCGCGCGGATTAAGCAGCGGCCAGGGCAAATCACGTAAACGTGCGCTGGTACCGATAATCAGGTCACAGCCCTTCAATGCGTCTTCCAGGGTATCGACGACAGCGGCATTTGCCAGTAAATCATCAGCACCTGATGCCCGCGCAGTCGCCTTTGCGCTTGGAAATTCTTCTGGACTGACCAGTACCAGATTGGATAAACCCATAGTTTTCATGGCGCGCGCAGCCGAGCCAATATTTCCGGTTTCTGTCGTGCGAATCATCACAACACGAATTTTGTCGAGGAAATTCACGACTCCAGTCTCAGCATTGGCATCAACGTTATTCGACATAAGCTTATCTTTCTAAAAAAAACGCGCATTCTACATGACTAGATCACAATATTTTTAGAAGAAATGACGCTGCTTCGTTCCCATTTATAGCGCTTTCCGGTATCGTCCCGCGCCATGAACAACGCCATGCTCAATACCGCTGTGAAAGCAGCTAGAAACGCCGGAAACCTGATTAATCGCTATGTTGATCGAGTTGACTCCCTGAAGGTTGGCACAAAGCAACTCAATGATTTTGTCACCGAAGTAGATCACTTCTCTGAACAGGAGATTATCGGCACGCTGAAACAGGCTTACCCAGATCATGCCTTTATCGGTGAAGAAGGCGGCACTCAAAACAGCAAGGATGAAAAACAGCCTACCTGGATCATCGATCCACTGGATGGCACAACAAACTTCCTGCACGGCATTCCGCAATTTGCTGTCTCCATCGCACTTCAGCACGAAGGTCAAATTCAGGTCGGCGTGGTTTACGACCCTTCCCGGGATGAACTCTTCACCGCAACCAAAGGCGGCGGTGCTCGGGTCAATAATCGCCGTATTCGAGTGAATGCCAATACCAAGCTCTCTGGCTCACTCATCGCCACAGGGTTCCCGTATTACCAGTACGACTATCTGGATCGCTATATGGAAATCCTGAAGACGGTGATTACCAAAACCTCTGGTATTCGCCGCCCTGGATCTGCGGCATTAGATTTAGCCTATACCGCTGCTGGCCGCTTTGATGGATTCTGGGAATTCAACCTCAAATCATGGGACATCGCTGCAGGCGCCCTTCTTGTTCAGGAAGCTGGTGGAATTGTTAGTGACTTCAGCAATGGTCACGACTATTTAAAGAGTGGTGACATACTCTGCGGCCCACCAAAGGTGCATCAGGAACTACTGGATATCATTCAGGAATCAGCCAAGTAGCCTCAACATGAATACCCCCGTCGGCAAACCCAAACTCGTCATAATCTATAACGATGAACCCAAGTTAGAGTACGACCGAAACAAAGCGCTACTCGATCATCAGGCACTCTATCTGGAAAAGATGGACGAAAAGATGAAAGACGGCATCACGATTGGTGAAGACCAGATTAATAACCCTGACGAAAATCAGCGCGCGCAATTCGTAGCCGCAAACCTAGCTCACGCCATACAAACAGATCACGAAGCCATGATGGCATCACTTTGTAGCTATCTCGCTGTACGATTGGAAAACCTGCAACAAGTCATCATCACAGAAAAAGATGGCGGTATGGAAATCGATTTTAATTTTGATAAGCCTTATGCGCCAGCGGTGCTAGTAGATATGCCAACTAAAGCGAAACCACTCAACTGATCCATGCTCAATTTACAAGAATAAGCTGCACAATATTACTTCAGATAACTCTAAGTTAACTCTTTATACAGCCC
>CALODD010000031.1:0-4221 GCA_942491945.1 uncultured Gammaproteobacteria bacterium
GGAAAGCATCAAACATCAATAATGTGTATTTCAACTGTTCTGCGGCCAAACCACCCAGCTCAGCATCATCAAGCGCACTGACCATCGACTCAATGTTATAACCACCGAGCATCGTTCCCAGCAGCTCAATTGCACGTTCTTTGGAAACCAGTGGACTGCTTGCATCACCCTTGGCAACATCAGCCAGGAATGCCGCTTTAACGTAAGCCGCTTCATCAACACCCGGTGGAACGCGCTCAACCAGTAAATCCATTAACGTATCTTCTTCACCTGCAGGCGGGTTCTTCAGCAGATCGACCAGATCGGCAACCTGCTCAGCATTCAGGGGAAGTGGCGGGATGCCCTGCGCTTCGCGCTCGGCAACATGTTCACGGTAGGCTTCTAGCATGTTCTTGCTCCATCAGAGGGTAACCATCAAATAATGGTCAACGCGTTTATAGATGGTAGAAGCATAATGAGTGATTAACCATGTGTAAAATGGATACTTTGCATAATAAGTATGCTATTTTTTTATATATGGATTTAACGCTTCTCCGTTCCTTTCTCGCAATTGCCAAAGCTGGCTCAATCACGTCGGCTGCCGAACAACTAAATGTCACTCAACCGGCGCTGACGAGGCGCTTGCAACAACTCGAAGAACATTTCGGAGCCAGCCTGCTCGCACGTGGCCGCAAAGGTGCCGTATTAACCGAAATCGGAAAACTGGTGGAGCATGAAGCACGCCAGATCGTGGCCCGTTATGAGCAACTACGTGAGCAAGTCGCCGTTCATCAACGGCTGGAAGGCGGTACGATTCGTATTGGCGGTGGTGCGACTGCTGTGTCTTTTGTCTTACCTGAGGCAATCGCAGCCTTCCAGAATAACCATCCAAATGTCCATTTTCATCTCAAGGAAGCAGGCAGAAGCGAAATCGCCAATGATGTCGCGACCGGGCAGCTCGAAATTTGCCTGTTCACGATGCCAGTTCATCACCGTGATTTATTGATTGAGCCTATGCTGGAAGACCGAATAGTACTCGTCGCACCACACCATCACCCCCTGACCAGGAAAAAGCAGGTCCACCTAAGCGATCTCACCGACATGCCTTTTGTAGGATTTGAGGCTGGCAGCGCAATTCGACAGATTATCGATAACGCCCTGCGTGATGCTGGCGCAGAAATGAATGTCGTGATGGAACTTCGATCGATTCCAGCGATTCTTCGAATGGTGGCAACAACAGGCAACCTGGCATTCGTCAGCCACCTGGGTACTGAAACACATCCAGATATCCACGCGATTGAAGTGAAAGGCTTATCCATTCAACGCCAGCTCGCGTTGATATCAAGAAATGGGGTCAAATTATCAGCGGCTGCGAACGCCTTTGTTAAACGACTGAAAAAGCTCCCTGAATAAACTACCACTGCAGTTCCATACTCAGGAACTCGCGACTCAAATTTTGTCGACTTTCTTTACCTTATAAGTCTGTGCTGGCGGCATGACAATAATCTCAATACGACGATTCTTCGCGCGCCCGCTTACTGTTTCATTAGATGCTACTGGCTGAAATTCACCGACCCCGACAGCCCTTAGATTCTCAGGACTAAGGTCACCGTGATCTACTAGATAACGAACTGCTGCAGTTGCTCTCGCAGAAGATAGCTCCCAGTTGGTCGGAAATCGTTTGCGTATTGTTGGTGATGTAATCGGCTTATTATCCGAGTGCCCCTCGATTCGTATTTCCCTGTCACCAAAGGACTGTAAGGTTTGAGCGATCAATGACAATACCTGTTGCCCCTGCCTGCGGAGTTGGTCACTACCGGAATCAAATAAAACCTTGTCGCCAACACGAATAACCGTGAACTTGTCTCGCACCTGTTCGACAGCAACCTGTTTGGAAGAAATGGCCTGCTGTAGATCATTCTGGAGTCGAGTCATGGCATCCGCCATGCGCTTGCGTTCCTGACTCACTGCCTGTTCAGCTTGCTGTAATTTACCTGCTACATCACCCAACTCCGTCCGCAATCGTTCATTTTCAGCTGTCAGTGTTGCCAACTCGGCCTGACTCGCAGACAGACGTGTCTCTATATTAGCCACCGATGGAAGTGATTGAATAAGATCCTGGAAATGGCCATCGGCATGGGTAAGTAATTTTTCACGTAGCCCCTGATCAGCGATGACCCATACCACGAGCGCGCTGACCAGCAGAATGGCCAGCGCGAAGGCATTCTGCCATCGATATTGCATCATGCCCATTTTGTCGGTTCCGTTGTTCCTTAACGATTACATCGACATTTCGATGTCGTCTTGTACCGCATCAATACCGGCCTGAGCGCACGCCTCATCTGTTTCACCAGAAGGCGCACCACTAACCCCGATGCCACCTACGAGAGAACCACCAACCTGTAACGGTAATCCACCTGCCGACATGACAAGACCGGGCACACGACCGATTGGCGTATTTGCGCGGTCAGCCAAAGCAGAAGTCGCGGCATTAAAGTTCACAGCGGCATAAGCTTTACCCTTACTAATCGGTACGGTAATCGGAGCGGCGATGGTATCTCTGAGCGCGACCTGCACCACGCCATCACGATCGACAACCGTCACACCGATCTGAATTCCCTGTTTGGTGCAGTTTTCGACGGCAGCCTGAGCCATAGTCATGGCAGTCTTCAATGTCATTCGCTTTGTGCTAACAAGCATTGCCTCATCATCCTCAGCAATCGCCGTTTGCATCAAGCCCAACATCATCACACCTAGAATTACTCGTTTCATCAATCTCTCCTGCTGTTTTGAATTATGCAGTGATTATAGACTGATCAAACCCGACTACGTAAGTCTACAACTTCAGATGTAATTCGCGATAAACGTTTCATGGAGGCTTCGAGAAACACACGGTATAACGCCGCTCTGGTAGAGTTGGATAGTAATTCTATTTTATCGATATCAACAGACAGAACCGTTGCCTCCGTTTCAGCTCGTACGTCAGCTGTGCGCCGACGGTTTTCCAGAGCGCGAATACCTGTTTCGCCGAATGACTCCCCTGGCTCCATGCTTAGTAAGTGTTGCCCAGATTTCTCCACGACCACCTGACCCGCGACCAGGATATAGAAGGCATTCGCTTCTTCGGATTCACGAATAATGAAGTCTCCAGCCGCATATTCATGACGAGCAGCAACGGCGAGTAGTTCACTGATCTGATCTGGCGTGAACTGATGAAACCAGCTATCTTCTCGCAGATCGAGATATTGTTCTGCCCTGGACTGAGAAGTAGAAGCAACATCCTTACGGGAATCGCTTTCATCATCACCGATTTCCTTCAGTGCACGTGCAAATGCCAGAGCATCGTCAAATCGATCATCAGGATTTTTACTGCAGGCTCTTTGAATAATTTTATCCAGCCCCAAGGGTATACCTTCGACTTGCTCACTCACCGAGGCAATATCTCTGTTTTTCACCTGCTCCACCACATCCTGCACGGAACAACCTCTAAAGGCACTGTGGCCTGTCAGCAACTCATACATCATACAACCAAGTGCATAGATATCAGTTCGATGATCCACTGACACGTTCTTGTCAAAATGCTCTGGTGACATGTAACACAGACTACCCATGCTCCTGTCACTTTCACGCATGGCATCATCTGCAATACCGAAATCAGTTAATTTGAAAATGCCCTTATCCCAGTTAACTAGAACGTTTCCTGGCTTCACATCGCGATGAACCACACCAAGGTAGTGAACATAGTCCAGCGCCATACAGCAGTGATAAACCACATCAAGGGTTTGCTGTACGCTTAGTCTGCCCTGCTTTTTCAGTACCGATTTGAGATCAGTACCATCGACAAACTCCATAACCAGATAATGCGGCCAATAATCTTCACCACGCCTGGAGGATGGGATTTTATTTGAGCCCACATCGTATACGGCCACGATATTAGGGTGCAGAAAACGTGCGGTAATTTCTGCCTCTTTCTGAAAAGTTTTCAGTAATTTTTTCAGATCATGTTGCTGAATATCAAAGGAAGGAATCTTGATTGCAACTTCACGTTTGAGCACAGGATCATGAGCCAGATAAACATCGCCATATTGCCCCGAACCAACTTTGCCCTGCAGAACATAACGTCCGACAGTTTTCAGTATCATTTCCTGAGTATCAAACAAATTTAAAGTATATAGAAAATAACCATTGCGAATACAGGAATATTATTTTCTCTTGCTTGTTGTGCGCTACCACCTACGAAAG
>CALODD010000032.1:0-4604 GCA_942491945.1 uncultured Gammaproteobacteria bacterium
CAGTTCTCGGACAATAATATTTTCGAACTAAAGTATCGTAGGCTAACCATACATGATATCGACAAACTTCAAGCTATTATCGTATAACTACTCTATATTGTTGTCCTAGTTAGACTTTTCATTTAGCCTGAACACAGCCTTTTAATTCTCGGAATACCTAGATTAATCCCACGATATCAATCACTTATTGATATGAATGGAATTATACGCTCGAATTTATCCTATCACCCATATAGTGCATATCCGAGCAGTATGGGGCTTTTAAGCGGTTTTTAATGAAACTAAGTGAATAGCCCGTGATTTCGAGTGATATTTATTTAACTTTACTTATGTTGTTAATGAATTTACTTGTCCTAAGAAATTAATTGACCTGAGTCAGTGCTGTAGATATTGATTGCCGGATAATTAGTATATTACTAGATATTAAGGAATCACTATGAACATAGCACAATGCAAATTCGGTGCTACTCGTGTATTACTGATCACGATATTACCATTTCTCTGTATAACTGAAATATACGCGGCTGATAAGGCAATTAACGTTGAACGAGTTAATTCACGAGATGCGGCTATTTCGAATATTAATCTGCCTTCAACTTCTGAAGGTTTGAGAATTACGGGCTACTTACGTAAGTCCATGAGTCAAAAAGGACATATTCCTGGGCATTTGCATTTGGAGATCCTGGATCATAATGACCAGCTATTAATTGAAACGCAAAGTAATTATCATCGTCATAATCGAAACTCGAAATATTCTCATTTCTCAGAGCAACTATCTGTAGATCCGGATAAGGTGGGAAAAGTTCGTGTTATTCATCATGGCTTAAATGATAAAAGCACTTAGTGCTCTATCGATCTGTTTATCTACTGCCCTAATAACAAACTGAGTTAACTATTATGAAGAAATATTCTGCACTGATTCTTATGCTTGCTTTCATTCTACCTATGTCCGTTATGGCTAGTAGCGAAAAAGATGAGAAGCCCGTAAAACATCTTAAAATTGCTGATGTAACGTCTATGTCAGATGCAAAGAGTATATTCATCAAGAGTACATCTGATATAAAGCGTAAGAAGAAGTTGGATCCCGTAGAATTACAGGCTATACATACGATCACCTACTCACTAGAAAAAAGTGTGGCCTATTATTCTGAGAACTTAACTGGCGATACACAAAAGCTTGCAAAAGAAATTGCAGTTATAGTTGAAGATATTCATGTGAGTTCTGAAAACAATCGAAAAGACGAAACGGAAAGTCTTCTAGGTAAATATTATAATCTGGCTGATAAGCTAATGACCAGTCTATAGGTGCGCCAGGGTGGAAAGTCGATATGCTTTCTACCCTGCTTTACTTTTGTTCTCATAGCATAATAGTTATGCGTAAATAGACTAATTAGATACAACATCACGAGCCAGAAGATTGCACAGCCCAGCAATTAGAAATGTTCTTAGAGAAAGTGAATTCTTGATTAGACCATACCCTTCTCTTCTTTCTGCATTGTGATATTGAGCTGTGGGAATGGAACTAACCAGTTATTTTCAGAGCAGGCATCTACACCCCAGCGCTGGATAGATCGGCGTAATCTGTTATACAACGGTGCTTGCTTACCTTTGAAGTCTGTGATCACAACGATATCCAGTGATGAGGCCCCTGCTGCCTGGAATTCAACTCTCAGGCTCATCAGGTCATCAGCATAACCCTCTTCCTGGATTCGCTTCTGAATGTATTGTTCTAGAATATCCGGAATGGTTGAAGTACTTTCCTTTTGGTACTGATAATCGATCGTAATCGTTTCTTTAAGACGAAAACTCACGGATAAATTAAGCGGTGAATTAGCGAGGAAGTCCTGAGTTGTATAGGTTTTGTGAGCACCACCTCGCTCTACCAGCTCAACAAACTCGTGCGATATGCCGATCACTTTTCCGCGTACACCGTCAGCGAGTAATACCCAGTCATCTTTCTTACAGGGAAACCACGGCTCATCAGGCAATAGTGGACGGGAACTCATGTCAACGAGCTCATCAATAGGTACTCGTTGTGTCATCTTGGCCACCGGATTATATAGCTGGGTAAATACGTTTATTTGTCGGACTTCCCATGGCAGTCCACCATAAAATATACGTTCCCCTTCTCGCACGGAACCGATATTCAGGAACAACTTAATCTGATCCCAGTAACGAGGTATGGCCGTTCTTAGTGTCCAACCAATCGCCAACAACAGTAATAACCCCAGACTGAAAAGCACCCAGTCTTCTGCAAAATAAAATACGGCCATTGGCCCTGCTATACATATAACAATCGTAATGGTGCGATGGGTAAGGTCCAGGACGCGAATCTGAAAACTACGATGCTTGCGCTGATAACCTGGTAAATATCGAACCATCAAGTTACCGATTAATTTGGAGACGAGTAACACTACGATAATAATCACAATTGATATAGCGAGATAAAGGCCGCGCTTTTGAAAAAACTGTTTAAGGTAACTTTGCGATGATTCAGCGAGTGACGTTTCTGCTCTGACTATCTGCTCTAGCTGAAATTCTGCTGCCTGCAGTTTACTTTCCATGCCTGTCAGTTGTCGCTGACGTTCTTCCAGAATGTTCTGTAGTTCCCTGGTTAAGGTCTTATCTGGGGAGCTTGTAATAAGCCCGTTGATATTGTCGATTGCTAGTCGTATAGAAGGCAGTCGTTCATTGTAGGATTTGATGTTTTCTTTTAGTAATGCCTTCTTTCTCACATCATTGGTCATCTCCTTCATTTCTTTGACGATGGGTTCAAGTAACGACAATGCTTCATTTTGGAGGTTAAATGTTTTTGGTTTTTTATCTGTTTTATCAACTTCAACACCGGTACTTATGGCTTCGAAGTTCATTTGAGCATTGAGTAAATCCTCTTCGAGTTGTGTTAGCTGTGCTTGTAAATCCGCTTTCTCAACTTCTGAACTCGCTGACTTAAGTTGTTTTCCTAGTTTCGTGATGTCGTCTCGAAGCTTGTCCTGGTGACTACTTAATGTAGTTAGTGTCGTCAGGGTTTTGGTTTGCTGATTTGATGACGCATCGACAGGTTCTTCCTGAGTGTACCCGACTGACACGACTAATAATGAAGTAAGCAGAACAGTAACTAGCAAACGGTTTATCGTAATAATCATAGTTTTGAGCCAAAATCATTCATTTCTATGAAAAGATTGTACGTCAATAAGGGACGTAGGGAGTAATAAATCCAGTCAGCACCCTGCTTCAGTTCTTTATAGTGCCTACGAATGATATGGCTATTGATTTAAGAGCATATAGCCGCTAGTTTGATTTTATGAATTGCGACCTTATATAAATGCCATGCCTGCACTAATACTACGATATTTAAGTACCCTGCGATTTAGGCAGCTATTTGTCATTACACTGACACTCTTCTTTATCGACCTGGTTATCCCTGATTTCATCCCCTTCATCGATGAACTGCTTCTCGGTCTACTGACGATCATATTCGCTACATGGAAGAAGCCTAAGCAAAAGCAGTTAGAAAACAAACATGAAACATAGCTACTCTTAATTTTTATCTAAACGTATACCCATCGTGTCATTCCATTTTATTCTTGCTAATCAAGCTGTCCATTGACTGGATTACAACAGGCATTGCATTATTTTCATCTTGCGATGCCTTATCGACTGAGAATAACCGATAACCATTAATCATGGCTGATGTATCGGTTGTCTTTGCATAATAGTCATGCACAAATAAACTGATGAGATGCATTACTACAAACCAGAATATTGCTGTGGCCCAGAAGGTATGAACTGACGGTTGATAGAATCCGAATACAACTGGGTAGTTGTTTATTAAACCACCACTCACAATCATTAGAATCAACATAAGATAGAAAAACAGATAAACCACTTTCCACAATGGATTGTGTGCAAACCAGTTTGGTAAGGGTCGTTTTCCCAGGCTCAGGTAGAACAATATTGTTTCTTTGATCTGTCTGAGTTCTGATGGTTCAGGAATCAGACTTTGTAGCTTTTCATGTTTATGTCCTTTGAACATCAAGACAATTCGTATAACGAGTCCAAATATCAGTATGCTGGATGCAAGATAATGAAACTCTGTGGCTGTTTCAGCGATTAACGGGCTATTGCCAATAAGCCACCCTGTGATCATGAGCACCATAGTTGCTAATGCGATTGCCCAGTGGCTGACTCGTAACCAGCCGCTCCAGATTAATACTCTGCGTAATTCTTCCATTGCACTTAATCGCTCATGAAACTTAATATAGTCCTATTGTAGTCACACCCTGCCCTGGTCACGTCCATCCATGTTAAGTATCAACAATGAAATTTGTATCCCTGATGACGAAATAGAGCTAAGCGCTATTCGTTCCAGTGGCGCTGGTGGGCAGAATGTAAATAAGGTGTCGTCTGCCATCCATCTCAGGTTTGATATTCATGCGTCTAGCCTGCCCTACGCGATTAAACAACGTATTTTACAGTCTTCTGAGCGTCGTATTAGTAAAGCCGGTGTCATCATCATCAAGGCCCAGGAATACCGTGATCAGGAAAAGAATCGCGCGGCTGCTCTGGAACGGCTGAAAGAGATCATCGTGCGTAGCATGCAC
>CALODD010000033.1:0-9194 GCA_942491945.1 uncultured Gammaproteobacteria bacterium
TCCAGACTCCAGCACAATATTCATAATGATTTTCTTACCGGCATAATCGGAAAGCGCTTTATTCGCTAAATCACCATCGACCAGAACGAAATCCGGAGCCTGTTCACCGACTGGCGGTAAATCACCGTTGGTATGCAATCCATTTCCCTGCAGCGTGACGCTAGCCATATCTGTTCTCCTTTTCTATTTATATTGTCTGTGTTCTATAGATGATGCTCAGGTTCTTGTCCATGCATCATTTATTGTTGCAGCGCACTCTCAAGTGCCTGTGCATATTTTTCGATATCACTTTCTGTTTTAGTTTCAGTCACACAAACCAGTAAGCAATTATTCAATACCGGATAGTCATCCGATAAATTGTAGCCCGCCTGAATACCATTCGATGACATTACTGCCATGATATTGGCAACATCGGTATCGAACTGTAATACGGCCTCATGGAATCCAGGCGTAGAAAACTTAACCGAAACACCCTGTATCCTAGCAACACGATCTAACAGCTTCTGCAGATTGCTATGGCAGGCTGACGCGACTTGTTGCAGACCTTTAGCTCCGAGTATCGACATAAAAATTGTCGATGCAGTCACGACCAAACCCTGATTGGTACAGATATTCGACGTCGCCTTGGAACGACGAATATGCTGCTCGCGAGCCTGGAGAGTCAGGGCATAGCCATCTTTACCATCCAGATCGACGGTCTTACCGATAATACGACCCGGCATCTGACGCACAATGGCTTGCGCACAGGTCAGAAAACCATAATAAGGCCCACCCGATGACAACGGTGCACCCAGTGGCTGGCCCTCGCCACATGCGATATCTGCTCCTTTCTCACCCCATTGACCCGGCGGCTTAATCAATGACATGGCCATTGGATTAACCACGCCAATCACTAACGCACCCTTCTCATGTGCCCAGTTTGTCATCTCGTCAGCATTTTCCAGACAACCAAAGAAATTAGGCTGATTGATAACAACTGCCGCAATATCTTCGTCTTGCCACTGATTCAGAGCAGAGATATCGGTAACGCCCGAATCATTAAGCATCGGGATTTCAATTAACTCAATGCTCTGTTGGTGTGTGAGGGTGTGAACCACCTGACGATAACGAGGATGTAGCGTTCCTGGCACAAGAATCTTGCGCGACTTGGATTTACGGTTGGCTCTTACCGCCATCAGTACAGCTTCAGCCAATGCCGTAGCCCCGTCATACAACGATGCATTCGATACATCCATCGACATCAGCGACGCCATCATGGTCTGGTACTCATAAAGCAGCTGCAACGTACCCTGACTCGCCTCTGCCTGATACGGCGTGTAGGCGCTATAAAACTCACCACGGGTCGTAATTTCCCATACCGCAGCCGGAATATGGTGCTCATACGCACCCGCACCAATGAAGTTCAGATTGCCACTATCCTGCAAGGCTCGCTCATGCATGATGCGAGCAACTTCCATCTCGGAAGCCCCTTCAGGGACATGATCCAACCCACTGATACGCAGATCAGCTGGAATCTCATCGAACAGATCATCAATACTATCGACACCAATGGCATCAAGCATCTGACGAGTATCATCTTCAGTATGGGGGATAAACGGCATGGGTCGTTCTCGTTAACTTTTGATTAAGATATAGATAATCGATCAGGTTTATTCTTCTTCGGCACAGAATGCTTCGTAACCTTCGGCATCCATCAGTGCTTCCAGTTCAGAAGAGTCCCCAATGCAGCACCCTGAAAAAAATCCAGCCCTCCCCATAAGGATCATCATTAACCTTTTCAGGGCTATCGGCCAGATCGGCATTCGCTTCGACAATCTCACCGCCCACAGGACAATAGACATCTGATGCTGCTTTCACAGATTCAACCACTGCACAGGCTTCTTCTGCTTCAAGCTCTGCACCAATTTCTGGTGTTTCAACAAATACCATGTCGCCCAAAGCCGCCTGAGCATGATCCGTAATACCTACAGTAACCAGGTCGTCATCATCAGCTCTGACCCACTCATGGCTTTTGCTATATTTTAAATCGCCAGGAACTTCACTCATCGTTATCTCCTAATAAATTTCTGTCTAACGCTTAATTAAATTTCGATACAAGCTTTACCGTTGCGTGCAAACGGTGCTTTTACAATTGATGCTTTCAGGTGTTTATTTCTAACTTCAACTTCACAACTGGTGCTATCACCAACAGGAATACGTGCAAAACCAATCGAACGGCCAAGTGTCGGAGAGAATCCTCCGCTAGTAAGCTCGCCTTCCCCCTCAGTCGTGATGATTTTCTGATGAGACCGCATAACACCACGGTCTTCCAGTAAAACACCAACAAAGCGTTGTTTTATACCATCTGACTTTTGCTGTTCCAAAGCAGAGCGTCCAACGAAATCTCGATCTGCTGGCTCCCAGGCGATCGTCCAGTTCAGCCCTGATTCCAGCGGACTGGTTGACTCATCCATATCCTGCCCATAGAGATTCATACCGGCTTCCAGACGTAGTGTATCTCTTGCCCCCAGACCACAGGGCTTCACACCAGCCTCAAGCAATGCGTTCCAGAAAGTGGTTGCTTCAGCTTCAGGCACCATGATTTCAAAACCATCTTCACCGGTATAGCCCGTTCTGGCGATAAACCATTCGCCATTAAAAACACCGGTAAAGACTTTCAAATCAGCCGTAAGCGTAGCGGCTTCATCAGACATCGCCTGCATAGCCTTTTCACGAGCATTCGGGCCCTGAATCGCAATCATGGCCAAATCATCGCGTACCTGCATATCCACGCCATCACCAAGCTGCGCACTAATCCAGGCGATATCTTTTTCAGTCGTACCCGCATTAACCACCATGCGATAGTACTGATCATCGATGTAATAAATGATGAGATCATCAATCACCCCACCATCGTCCTGCAGCATGCAGCTATAGAGTGCTTTACCGGTAGTCTTGAGTTTGGCTATATCGTTGGCGAGCAGGCGACGTAAGAAATCCTGAGTAGCGTCACCCTTAAAATCGATCACGGTCATATGAGAGACATCAAACATACCGGCATCATCGCGAACCATATGATGCTCGTCTTTCTGAGAGCCGTAATGCAAAGGCATATCCCAGCCAGCAAAATCAACCATCTTGCCGCCAGCGTCTCTGTGCGCCTGATTTAGAACCGTTTGTTTAGTCATACAATCTCTCAATGCCGTAACGAAAAAAGGGGCGACGATTGACGGCATAACCGGCAATCGTCGCCCCTCTGTCCTGATACCTGAGAGATTGGAAGGCTAGCGCCTTCGTCCCCTTCGGTGAGCGGTCACCCACTGCTCTCCAGAGCCGATAATCCGATGTGGTCCGTTTTGCCTGAGCGTTTCCGGACGGGTTGCGCCTTCGGCGGCCGACAAGCGGCTCTCTCCCACATCGATTGAAATCGGACGGCGACTATAACGAGGTTAGGAATCTAAACCAAGCTTATTTACAGGGTAATTGGACTAAAATTATCAAAGCTAAGATTTATCAACGCCTTAGCTTTATCTCACACACTCAAAATTAGAACTCTGAGTTAGCTAGTTATTTTTTCAGGATAAATCTATTTTGAGACATTTTTCACAACCATTTCTCTCATGACGACTACTATCATTCAATACTGTCTGAAAGGAAGCCCAGAATGAAAACAACGAGCATTGCCTTATTCATCGCACTAACGATCTGTTCGACTGCTCATGCTGACTATAATGAGGATTTCGGTGATCCCAGATTGCAGCCCGTAAAAGACGCCATTAAAAAAGAACAGTATGAAACGGCATTCAAGTTACTTGAGAAACTCAATACAGAAACTCCTCGAGACGCAAACACACTGGGCCTGATGGGCTACTCTCTAAGAAAACTGGAACAACGTGACGAAAGCCTCGACTATTACAAACAGGCACTTAGCGTTGATCCCAAGCATCTCGGCTCTAATGAATATCTCGGTGAACTCTATCTTCAAATGGGAAAACTGGATATGGCAGAGGAACGACTAGCGGTTATTGATGGTGCCTTTTCCTGCCTGTTTGGTTGCAAGGAATACGACAAACTAAAGGAGGCAATTGAAGCTTACAAAAAGAAATCTAACTAAAGCCCCATGGCTTTTTGAACCAGCGCATTCTTTAGCGGCGGAATGCGGTTAATCGTAGAGAGTCCCGTATTACGTAGTTGAGTGAGAAAGTCCTGCTCATTACTAAACATACGTTTCAGAACATCAAACGAACCCTGCATTAACCAGTTATCGCCTTTCCGAGAGCGTTCATAGGCACGCAATACTCGTCGCTGCCCTGGGTCTTTGTCTGCAACTAATGCATTTTGTAGCTGTGCTGCCAGGGCCTGTACATCCTGTAGCCCCAGGTTAAGCCCTTGTCCAGCCAATGGGTGTACGGTATGCGCAGCATCGGCAACCAGAGCAATACGAGAAGCCGTGTATTCACGAGCATGGCGCAATGCCAATGGAAAACGCGCTCGTGGCCCTACCGACTTGATTTGACCGAGCGTCATCTGAAAATCAGCCGCCAGAACTTCGGAGAACTCTTCCTCAGATGCATCACATAACCATTGAGCTTTCTCTTCAGAGGTACTCCAGACAATCGAACTCCAGGGTCGTTTCATTGGTAGAAAAGCCAATGGGCCTTCTGGCAAAAAACGCTGCCATGCTGTCGCGTCATGATCTTTCTCTGTCTCAACTGTGCATACTACGGCCTGCTGACCATATGACCAGCCAATATCCTCAATGCCGGCCAGCTCACGAACCTTGGATCGAGCACCATCAGCGCCGACCAGTAATTGCGTATTCAATTGCGCGCCCGAGGAAAAATGCAATTCCAGATGACTGTCTTGATCATCAGCCGTATCTAGACTGTCATCATGAACAATATCTATGTTGCTTTCATCCAGCGCTGCCTTCACTAACCAGTCATGAATGACTCGACCTTCAACAATATATCCTAGTGACGGCGTCCCAATTTCTGCTGCATCAAAATGAATTTCGCCCGAACCGCCTGCATCCCAAACATGCATATTCTGATGAGGGTACACACGCGCTGCCTGATCCCCTGGCCAGACATCGATGGAGTCAAGTAATGCCTTACTGGCGTATGTCAGCGCAAAGACACGCTGATCGAAATCATTCTCAGACTCAGGGCTATCATGTACCGTAGGCTGCGCCTGCAAAGGCTGACGGTCTATCAGCAGAATCGAAGGCTTCCTTGCTTGTTCTCCACGGGTAAGACTTAAAGCGAGTGCGAGGCCAGGAATTCCAGCTCCATGGATCACTAAATCATAATGCTGATTCATGAACCGTCACCCGACAAAGGTATGCCTCGCATGAGTCCAGCCTGCCGACCTAAACGCCCCGTAACGGCACGAGTAAACAGATTACGCAGTCCAGGAATATATCGCAGGGCTAGTAAGCCCTTCTGACGTGCTAGCTTGATCGGCAATAAAGGATTAACAAACATACGGATCAAGCTATCGGTAAATGCCACCATAATGCGTTCATCCTGTTTACGCCAGCTTGCATATTCTTCTAGTAACGACAATGAACCCGGATCGATTCCTTCTTTGCGCGCGCCTGACAGGATCTCAACCAATGCACTCACATCACGCATACTCAAGTTGTATCCCTGTGCGGCTACCGGGTGAATGTAATGTGCTGCATTACCTATCAGTACCAGGCGCTCAAGCACCGCCTCTTTACTTCGCACTAACGCCAATGGAAAACGGTAGCGTTTCCCGACCTGGGTAATATCAGCCAGACGACTTCCCATCTGTTTCGCAATATAAGCTGCAAACTCCTCTTCATTACTTTCCATGAGTGAATCCGCTATTTCATCACTCACCGAACAGATAACAGCGAGCCCTTTTTCATGACGAGGTAACAGGGCGATGGCTCCTTCAGGTATGAAGCGTTCATAGGCCAGCCCCTGATCAAGTTCAGCAACATCCAGATTGGCGATGACCGCGCTCTGATCGTACTCCCATCGTGTCTGACCGATTTGGAAACGTTCCCGAATCGAAGACTCTGCACCATCAGAACCGATCAATAGCGATGCTGAAAGCTGTATAGTTTCTTCACCGCTTTGCAGTTCGAGTGCAACGTTATCTACAGAAATCTCGGCAGAAACCAGCTCGGCCGGAGCAAAAATATGGATATTGGCCTGATCATTCAATGCGCTATACAGTGCCTTGCCAATAGCTCGAGCTGGTAACACATGTCCCAGCACATCCAGCCCTTCATCAACGGCATTCATCATTACCGAACCAAACTGTCCTTTCGACGAAACGTGGATACGAGATACATCGACAGCATCATCACCCATATAAGACCACAACCCCATACCTTCGAGTGCCACACGTGTACTACGAGAAAATCCTAGATGACGCTCATCAAATGCAGGCTGCTGATCAGCCCTTAAAGCCGTCCGCTCAATGAGTGCAACGGAATAGCCCACCCGCGATAGCGCATAAGCCAGTGTGCCACCGACAGCACCAGCTCCTACAATTGCTATATCAAACGACTGACTCATGTTCTCAGGAATCACTCTGCCATGAGTGATTCAATATCCTTCACTTTTTTCGGCATGGCTTTGGTTAGAACCCGATGTCCTTTCTCAGTCACCAGTACATCGTCTTCAATACGAATACCAATATTCCACCACTTCTCATCGACATCGGGACTTCCTTCAGGAATATATAGACCCGGCTCAACAGTTAACGTCATCCCAGGCTCCAGCTCACGCCATTCATCACCGACTTTATAATCACCGACATCATGCACATCCATACCCAACCAATGCCCGGTACGATGCATATACAGCTGTTTATACTTACCTGTCTCGATTAAATAGTCAGCAGAACCTTTAAGTATTTTCAACTGAGACATTCCATCAGCCAGAACTTTTACTGCCGCATGATGGGGATCCTGCCATTGTGCTCCCGGCCTCGTCGCTTCGATAGCAGCGAGCTGTGATTCCAGCACGATTTCATAGGCTGCTTTTTGCTCTCCGGAGAATTTACCGTTTACCGGGAAGGTGCGGGTAATATCCGCAGCATAGGAATCATATTCAGCGCCAGCATCAATGAGTAATAAGTCACCATCCTTTAACTCATCAGAATTGTCGGTGTAATGCAGAATACAACCGTTCTCTCCGCCACCAACAATTGAGGGATAGGCAAAACCACAACCATGCTTGTTAAACTCGTAGAGTATTTCTGCCTCAACCTGATATTCCATCATGCCGGGCTGACAGTTACGCATGGCGCGCTTATGTGCATCAATTGATATATCCGCTGCTTTCTGCATCTGTTTAATTTCATGCTTGCTTTTAAACAACCGCATGTCATGCAACAGATGTTCAAGAGAAACAAACTTATCCGGTGTCCGCGCCCCAGAGCGTGCGTTCTTGCGAATTATCTTTAACCAGCCGAGCAGGCGGTTATCAAAGCCCGGATCACAGCCCATGGTGTAATACACCTTGTCGCATTGCTCCAATAATCCGGGCAGGATGTCATCGACGTCCGTAATCGGGAACGAGTCATCCGCTTCATAAACAGATAACGCACCCTCCTGCCCCGCACGACGCCCATTCCATACTTCTTTTTCTGGATCCTTTTCTCTACAAAATAATAGATATTCTCCATGAGGGCGTCCAGGCATTAACACCACAACCGCCTCAGGTTCTTTGAAGCCACTCAGATAATAAAAATCACTATCCTGTCGATAGGGATAGTCCACATCGCGGTTTCGGGTACGTTCAGGTGCGGCGGGCAGGATGGCAATACTACCTTCCCCCATCATGCGCATCAGTTGTTTGCGGCGGCGCGCAAATTCTTTATGGGTTGCTTTATTCATACTGCGAGGAGTGCCTGTAAAAATTCAATTAAGTCGATGATGGCAAGGCGTGGTTACGCGAAAAAAGCGCAGTGTATACGAAATACATGAGTATTTTGAGCGTGACCACAACACAGACAACGCGGCTTAAGTGATTTTTTAGAGGTACTCATTTAATGTAATGTTTGTTCTGGATCTCTTACCCGTAACGAAAGCCCGACAGTCATAACGGCTACTTTAACGTATTCTTCCACCTCGAAATACGATGACTCGTTTTCTTCGCTTTCGTCGACTTCATCGTCAAGCTGGGTAATCTCTATCAAATCACGAAGGATTTCTCGGACCTGCTCATCGAGTGATTCATCATCCTGAATGCCGGTCATGCCCAATCCGGCAATAAAACCTTCGCACCAATCAGTTAACGCAACCAGCCGCTCCGGCAGAGCCAATTCATCATCTGGCAGGAGCATTTCAAAGCCTTCAAGCGCATTCGAAAAAACGTCATTGGTCGTGCGATAAATATCCATAAGCAGCTGTCTAGACTCATCAGCCTGCAGGTTTCCTTCTTCCTGTGGCCCCAGTACCTCATGCATCCATGCCTCGATATCTGGCTGATTTTCCACACAAAATCGAGCGCATAGCGCACCGTGGCTCTCTGAAGCGACCATCCCCGCATTAAGCTGTTTAAGCTGAAGCTCTAAAATTGGGTAAAACTGATTCAAAACTATTCCTTTATGAAATACGTGCATGTTTTAGCAGTGTTGGTAAAATACCAGAAATTTCCCCCTAAATATCGATAATCAGCAACAAAGTGGGATGCAATAATCAGGGGTTGATCAGGAGGCGTCATGGACAACAATAATCCAACACAAATGACCGACATTGAACTCAAGAAACTTGAGACTCGTGTCGATGACTTGTTGCACACCTGCGACAAGCTGATGAATGAAAATAAATCATTGCGTCATCAGCAGGAAACTCTGGTGACAGAACGAGCCAATTTAATTGAAAAAAATGAGCTCGCTCGGACACGTGTAGAGTCGATGATTACCCGCCTGAAATCGCTGGAGGCCCATTCGTGAGCGAACAAATACCCTGCACGGTCACCATTATGGACAAGGAATACCGTGTTTCCTGCTCTGCTGAAGAAAAACAGGGCCTCGTCGAGTCAGCACAGTATCTCGATGAAAAAATGAAATCACTCAAGTCAGAGATCGGCGTCGTTGGAGCTGACCGCCTGGCTGTCATTGCTGCACTTAATATCACTCACGAAATGCTGCAGTCCCAGGGTACGACTAATCACCTGAATAATGATATTAAAAACCGACTTGCGGCTCTGGGTCAAAAGATTGAGTCT
>CALODD010000034.1:0-12842 GCA_942491945.1 uncultured Gammaproteobacteria bacterium
TCATTCATATCGCTTTCCAATTGGAGTAGACTCGAGTTGGTTGATAAAAATAACTCATAAGATTAGATAAGGAGGATAACGAAGATGCTGAAATTAAAACTAAATAAAAAGCTCATTGGTGCTGCCATTTGCGCCATGGCTTTGATTAACCCTGTCTTTGCGGCAGAAAAAACCTACCGTCTGGAAACTGGCTGAGACCTGGCCGCCTAACTTCCCGGTTTTTGGTGATTCCACGAAAAACCTGGCAAAGATGGTTCACACGATGTCGAATGGTCGCCTGAAGATTACTATTGATTCCAAGAACAAGCATAAAGCCGCACTCGGCATTCTGGATATGGTCAGAGCAGGTCAGTACGACATGGGGCACTCGGCTTCATATTACTGGAAAGGCAAAGTACCTCACAACACTGTATTTCACCACTATGCCATTTGGTATGACTGCACCTGAACAGTACGGCTGGTTCTACCATGGCGGTGGCATGGAGCTGATGGATAAGGTCTATGGCAAGTACAATCTGTACTCTCTTTCCCTGGCGGTAATACCGGTAATCAGATGGGTGGCTGGTTCCAGAAAGAGATCAACTCCCTTGATGATTTGCAAGGTCTGAAGATGCGTATTCCAGGCTTTGCCGGTGAAATTCTTGCTAAGTTGGGCGCTAAACCAACCAATATTCCACCCGGTGAACTCTATACTTCACTGGAGAGACGCACGATCGATGCATTGGAGTGGGTAGGCCCATCTCTTGACCTGCGTATGGGGTTCCACAAAATAGCACCATATTATTACACCGGTTGGCATGAGCCAGCGACGGAACTGCAGTTCCTGGTTAACAAGAAAAAGTTTGACCGCCTACCTGCTGATCTTCAGGCGATCCTGAAGACAGCTATGAAAACCGCAGCTTATGATATGTATATTCACTCTTATCATGCCTCAGCTGAAAACTGGGATAGCATGAAGAAGGAGTATCCGAATATTCAGGTTAAAACGTTCCCTCCAGAAGTGACTGCGGCTATGCGTAAAGCCAATGATGAACTGCTGGCCGAAAAAGCCGCTTCCGATCCTCTCGCTAAGAAAATCCTGGATTCTCAGGCTGAGTACATGCGTAAGTCACGTGCCTGGACTGATATTTCTGATAAAGCCTATCTGAACAGCCAGTTTCTAAGTAATCGGCTATCGCCCCGCTAAACGGCACCCCCTGATTGCTTATGGGGGTCAGCCGTAATTTTTCAGTGAGACAAACCATGTTTTTATTGAGGCTGGAGCAGGTGATCAATAGCTTTTCCGATCTTCTCGGAAAGATCTCTGCTGTCCTGTTTGTCATATTGCTATTCAACGTGTTTATCGATGTTGTAATGCGATATGTCTTTAATGACGTATCGATCGGCATGCAGGAGCTAGAATGGCACCTGTATGCAGCGGTTTTTCTGTTGGGTGTGCCGTTCACATTAAAGGCGGGTGGTCATGTCCGTGTCGATCTGATTTATGAGCGACTCAGTGTTAAGGCTAAAGCCGTTATCGATATGCTTGGCTGTCTGATTCTCCTGTTTCCATTCTGCGCTCTGGTCGGTTGGTATGGCATCAACTTTGCGCGTGAATCCTTTGAATTGGGGGAAATGTCAGGTGATCCGGGTGGGTTGCCCTATCGCTGGATCATCAAGTCAGTTATTCCCTTTGCATTTTTTGCCATGCTGATCAGCGGCATAGGCTTTTTCCTGAAATCCCTGAATATCTTCCTTGGCATCCGCCCGGAAGAACACTATCAAACGCCGCAGCACTGAGGAGCCGACAGATGATTGGTATTATTATGTTCGCAGTGGCGCTGCTGATGCTGCTGGTAGGTTTCCCGGTCGCAATTACCTTTGGTGGTGTCGCATTAATTTTTGGTGTCTTCGCTGAAGGCGCAGATATGTTTGCCTTTATGCCATTCCGTATCCAGAGCATCATGGAGAATACGGTTCTGATGGCAGTGCCTTTGTTTATCTTTATGGGGCTGGTGCTGCAGAAAACACAGCTAGCTGAACAGTTACTTGAGGCTATGGGTAAGCTGTTTGGTGGTGTTAGAGGTGGTCTGGCGATCTCGACGGTACTGGTAGGTGCTTTACTTGCGGCTTCTACAGGTGTGGTGGGTGCGTCTGTTGTCGCAATGGGCTTGATTTCCCTGCCTGTAATGCTCAAATACAAATACGATAAAAGTCTGGCCTGTGGGACCATTTGTGCTTCCGGTACACTGGGCCAGATTATTCCACCGTCTATTATCCTGATTATTCTTGGTGATGTGCTGGGTATTCCGGTAGGAGACCTGTTTAAAGCCGCTGTTGGTCCGGGTTTGATCCTGATCGGCGTATATGTGCTCTATATCCTTATCTACAGTTTTGTAAAACCCGAGTCCGCACCTGCACTGCCTCTGGATGATGACGTTAGCAGTAAACGTCAGCAGTACGGGAAAGCACTAAAAGCGATTATCCCTCCATTGGCGCTTATTCTGGTGGTGTTAGGTTCTATCTTTGCGGGTATTGCGACACCTACTGAATCTTCTGCGCTGGGTGGTGTTGGTGCATTGGTACTGGCGGCCCTTTACCGACAGTTCAGTTGGAAAATGGTGATGGATTCTGCGACCGAAACGGTCAAGGTTACGGCGATGGTGTTCGCTATCCTTCTCGGGGCAACTGCATTTTCGATGGCTTTCAGCTATACCGGTGGTGATTACATCGTTGAAGAAGCACTACTTGGACTGCCCGGTGAGAAGATGGGATTTCTACTTCTTTCCATGCTGGTGATCCTGGTACTTGGCTTCTTTATCGATTTTGTCGAAATCTCTTTTATTATCGTTCCCATACTTGCACCAGTTGCCGACGCCATGGGAATTGCGCCACTATGGTTCGCTATCCTGATCGCAATGAATCTACAAACATCTTTCCTGACTCCACCGTTTGGTTTTAGTCTGTTTTACCTCAAGGGCGTTGCCCCCCAGGGCGTTCGGACTGTTGATATCTATAAAGGTGTCGTACCGTTTATCCTGATGCAGGTCAGTGTCGTCGCCAGCATTCTGTTTTTTCCTGAGTTCTATGGCTTAACTTAACTTTAAACAGTCAAACCACAGGCGACGAAAAATAAACGTCGTAGAAAAAGTAAATCGTTATAGCGATACTAGCCAAAACGACTGCAGACCTGACATGCTGCTGAGGTAAACCACGCGAATAGTGTGCGGCAATATAACCACCGGCCACAGTACCCAGCAATACACTGACACCTTCTACCCAGACTATTTTTCCGTAATAGACAAATAGAACTATCGCGGCAATAGAAATACAGGAAGACATCACAAGCTTCAGGCCATTCATGGCATTAATATCCTGATAGCCCGCTAAGGCAAGATAACTCAGCAGAATTATTCCCATGCCTGCATTGAAGAATCCACCGTACAAACAGACAAGAAGCAGAAATAGCATTAATAGATAACGGCCGACAATCGACGATCTTTGGTAACGCACGGCCAACTGACCTAGCTGCTTGTTTAGGTCAGACCCATAAATGAATAAAACGGTCGCGAATAACAGCAACCAGGGTATAGCTTCATAAAACGTCGTTTCGGGAATTTGTAGCAGCAACCAGGCACCAAGTATTCCGCCAGTCATACTCAAAATGATTATTCGTAATAATTCCTTGCGATACTTCTGAATATCTTCCCAGAAAGCCCAGGCACCACTTAGATAGCCCGCAAATGAAGCAAAGGTATTTGTCGCATTCGCGCTCACTGGCGGAATACCAACAAACAATAACGCGGGGAACGTAATGAAGCTTCCACCGCCTGCGATGGAGTTAAGCATCCCGCCGACGAAACCGGCAATGAATAAGAAAATAAAATCGGACACGGCATATACCCGGTCTACACTGATTAATTCAGGGTATCAGGTTCAGAAAATATGATCAGAAGAAATCAGAACCGTAGTACTGGCCGGGGAATACTACGACTCGGAAACCTCTCACATATCCTCTAGTGGGTTATCGGGTTGATCTTTTAGTAAATTGTATTAATATTTAATACAGCAAATGAACAGGAAACGGTCATGCCAAGAAATACCTCTGTCACACTCGGCGAACACTTCGATGACTTTGTGAATCAGAAGATTACTGAGGGCCGGTTTCAATCCGTCAGTGAAGTCGTTCGTGCTGGCCTACGCCGATTGGAAGAAGATGAAGCGAAGCTTCAAGCTCTCAGAGTTAAACTTAAGGCGGGCAAAAAGAGTCCTCTCATCGAAGATTTTGATTCACAGGAATTCCTGACTCAAATGCGTAAAAAATCGACTAGTTAATGGCCACATACTACCTGCGTGCCCTTGCCCGCGATGATCTTGAGACAATATGGGACTACACAGTTGAACAATGGGGTATCGAACAGGCGGAAATCTACCTGGCTTTACTACTCACCAGTTTCGAAGAACTATCGGAAAACCCTCAGATAGGACGTGCAAGAGATGAAATCTTACCTGGCACGCGCAGCTTTCCCCAGGGGCGCCATGTCATTTTCTATGAGATAGGTGCCAATGCTATCGAGATTATTGGCATCGTTCATCAAAGTGCTGATGTGACTCGTCGCTTTGACCCTTGATACACATCTGCATATTCCTAAGCCAAGTTTCCACTCATTCTTAAAGCGTGTTGCCATACAAGCGAGCTACAGCCTCCGTAGCATAGGCGGTCATACCACCACTGATCCCAATGAGGTCAGACTGAGTAACCTACCTGTAGCTGTAGCTGTAGCTAGATCATTCATAGGTTCTGAAATAGTTGTCATGCAGTCCTGCCTCTGAAACATAGTACTGCTGGGAAATGGTCAGTATTATTACTAGCGGCAGGCCTGCGGCCACCTCGACTGCATTCTCTCTCGAATCGCCGGTTCATTTTCTTTCGTAAATTCGAGAAATGTCCTGGCAATCAACGACAGTTCTTTCCCTTTCGGATGAACAATGTACCACTGACGAATTATCGGAAAACCTTCAACATCAAGAATCGATACAGGACTATTTTTCCCATCCAGTGTCAATGTATGTAGAGATAAAACCGATAGACCTAAACCACCAACGATTGCATGCTTAATTGCCTCATTACTACCCAGCTCCATTCTTATATTGGGCTGCAAACCTTTCTCTTCAAACGTTCGCATCATGGCATCACGGATACCGGAACCGGGTTCTCGGATAATAAATGGCTCGGAAGCAATGTCTTTCAGTTTGATTTTTTTCTTACCGACCAGGGGATGATCTCGCGGGGCTAAAACCACTAGCGGGTTCGGTGAGAACTTATGCATTTCAACATCAATTTCATAATCGGACATCTGTCCCATGATGTAGAGATCATCCTTGTTTTCAACCATGCGTTCGATAACGCGCTCACGGTTGGTAACTTTGAGAGATAGGTCGATACCTGGATAAAGACGGCTGAACTCTCCAAGTATTTCGGGAACCAGATATTTCGCCATCGTGATCCCACCAATACGCAAACGCCCGCGCTTCATACCTTTCAGGTCATCGATCTTCATTTCTAGATTCGACAAGGTATCAAACACCTTGCTACAGGCATCGTATAACTCAAGACCACCCTCAGTCGGCTCAACATTACGACCAACATGCTCGAATAGGGGCAACCCTATCGCATCAGTGAGTTTTTTGATCTGCATGGAGACCGTCGGCTGCGTAAGGAATAATTCCTCTGCTGCTTTCGTAAAGCTGCCTAAACGAACAATCGCTTCAAAGACCTGAAGCTGGCGGAGAGTCGCGTGGCGGATCAGTCGATCCGGCATATTGCTAATAGTCGTCTGGGAGTGATCGTCAGGTGTGGTTGAAGTCTTACTCTTCATGTCGATATCCCGGCTTAATAAGCATTGCTATTTATCGATAGATAGTTAGCAATGTATAGCATTTATGCACGGCTGTCAGTAGCCGTGCATATTGCAGGTACTAGTCTGGCCAGACACGACCCTGGCTCTGAAATGGATCAGAGCTTGCTTCTTTCTTTGCAACAGGCTTTTTTGTAGCTGCCTTTTTCTTCGCGGGCGCCTTTTTGGCTACTGCCTTCTTCTTCGCCGCTTTCTTCTTGGCTACCGGCTTTGCGGCCGCTGCTGGAGCAGTAGGTGCTTCAGCTTTTTTTTCTTCTGTCTCAGCACCTTGCGCACCAGTTTTGGTTTTCACCATAGTATTCAGCAACGCCTCGCGTGTTTTGTCAGATGTACTCATAAGGCTTTAATCTCCTCAATCAATTGTTCTAATTCTTCAACAGCCTTACGACCCAGGCTGCCCATTTCATGTACGGTTTTTCCATACAGAATACTGTGTCGATAAACCGCGCGACGACGTACCGCTGTGTCTGCTACAGGCAAATCAATTTGCTCTAGTGCTTCACGTACCAGTTTAGAGAGCATGGTACGTGCTTCCATCTGGTTTATTACCATGATGGCTTGAATGTTCGGGTTTTCAGATTTCGACTCATTGAGTGCTTCTTCGATATGCACCGTTGCCCATAAATCCATTGGCGATGGCTGAACGGGAATAACCACCTTGTCAGCGAATTTTAAAACCGCATCTGTCTGTGGTGCATGTACCGACGGTGGACAGTCGATAAAAACATGTTCGTATTCGTTGTTTAGATCAGCAACCTGCTGCTTTAAATCCTCAGCTGCTTCAACAACAGTAATCGGATTATCAATGCTTGAAACTGCACGCCATTGTAATGATGACCCCTGTGGATCAGCATCAATAAGAACAGTTGATTCAGAGCGATTGTATGTGGATGACAGGTTAACGCTTAAGGTCGTTTTGCCCGCGCCTCCCTTGTTACCAACGATTGCTATAACGGGCATAGGCGTCTTAGCCTCCTACCTGATTATCCAGCTCATCGAGCTGTTGTGCGAAGCGACGTTGCTTTTCGGTAATCGCTTCTTCCCCGTCTTCGAGATGGACTGTGACATTCACATAGTCCTTTCCAAATCCCATATCGGGGTAATAGTCTTCCTTTTCGGATAAGTCTGCCGCAAGATCGAGAAAATCACGCAAGATATCGTAGTCTGGAAATTCATATCGTCTTTCCATACGAACCGGTCGTGCGCGTTCTTTCCATTCCTGTGCCATCGTTATCCTCCAAAGACGCTACAACATACTGCTATAGCGCCGATACTACCTGCTTAACCAAGCTCCTGCAGCCATTTTGTTAATGCCTGAGCATGCTCTTTTTCTTCAGCAAGCAGTGTCTCGAATAATAAACGATTATCACGATCACCTACCCGAGAACAGTGTCTGGCCGCCTCTTCATAAAGCGTTACCAGCCCCATTTCGAATGCATAATCGTGCTCCAGCAATTGCTGAAGGTTTTGTCCCAGTTTGACAGGTCGTAACTGTGAGGCATTCGGAGCAACCCCCAACGCCAACATCCGACTGATAATCCGCTCCGCGTGGCCCAGTTCTTCATGAGCCTCGGCGCGAAACTTCTCAGCAACCTCGTCCAGACCCCAGGTATCTACGAGCTTTGCCTGCGTGGTGTACAACTGTACCGCAGACAGCTCGAGACTCAGGGCCCGACCGAGGAAGCCGAGAACACGCTGATCAGCGCTTGCCGTTAACATAGTAACTGCATGACGATAGATCAGTCAGTCGTTCAACCAGTCTTAGCCGCGAATTGGTCGATTGTCGCCCGAAGCTGAGAGTGTAGGCTCTACTTCAGAATGTGGACGAGCAATGATATGCGCAGCTACCAGACCGTCGCCAACGCGTTCACAAGCATCTGCTCCTGCACGCACGGCAGCGTTAACCGCACCTGTCTCACCACGTACGAGGACTGTGACGTAACCACCGCCTACGAACTCACGTCCGATAAGGCTCACTTCTGCTGCTTTTGTCATTGCATCAGCAGCTTCAATGGCAGGCACTAGCCCACGTGTTTCGATCATCCCAAGCGCGATGCCTGTATTGTCATTAGCCATGGTCTGTATCTCCTATAAATTCGGTTGTGTAATCAACGACCTTTATTAGTCGTCAGAACCAGCTGGAAGAACTGGCTCAACTTCCTTGTGTGGACGTGCAATGATGTGTGCAGCTACAAGACCGTCACCAACACGCTCACATGCATCAGCGCCCGCACGAACAGCTGCGTTAACCGCACCAGTTTCGCCACGTACCAGAACAGTAACGTAACCGCCGCCAACAAATTCACGACCGATCAGGCGTACTTCTGCAGCCTTAGTCATCGCGTCTGCTGCTTCAATCGCAGGAACCAGACCACGTGTTTCGATCATACCCAGTGCAATACCGTAATTGTCACTTGCCATTTTAACTTCTCCTAATTAATAGACTTGGTTGTAAAACTGAACCACGATTTCATGTTCTATCATGTTATCGCAGCCTTCCTGGTTACCTAACATTCATCAGGTTCCCAAAAATCAATAATGCCGCAGATTGTTAAATCCGTAAGGATTCTAAAGTCCTCTGCCGCGAATCTCGCCGCCGAGCCACTTGATGTAAACACCCAGTGTCCCTGGTGGCACCCAACAGGATCGACCGCTACATGAGCGTTACCCTTGCGATCGCGTAACACACGAAGGCTAATGTCACGTAAGCCTTCTACGCGACGGGTACAGACCAGAGGCTGGTCGACCTGCATTATTTCCATTCCTGGGTTCCTTACTCGGAGCTATCCGTTTCAGGTTCCCAGTGATCGATGATCCCGACTATTGTCAGATCACTCGGATATTCTTTACTACCGGCTGCTTCACGTGCTGCCGAACTACCGACACAAATGACCCAGTCACCTGGGATACAGCCGACAACATCTACAGCAACCAGATCGGCGCTTCCATCTTTCACAACCTGGAGTTTTTTATGCTCCATGGTTGAAATACGATTGGTCGCAACCAGCGGTTTAACGACCTGACATATCTTCATTAGTGCGCTCCCGCTGCTTCGGTCTTCACCGAGCAATCCAGTATTTCGATCTGTCCACTTGCATTAATGTCACGCACAACCTGTAAGGTGTGCAACAGACCACGATTCGATAATTCGCTGTAACGGTCATGAAAGGCATTCGCCACACGACCACATTGTTCTTCTGCACGCTCACGCGCACCTGGCACATTGCCGTGATAATCAAAACGCACCACGACTGGAACCGGCAATCCGTGAGAAACATTCAAACCAGAAAAAATCTTGATACCAACATCCAGATCGCCTGCGGCTTCTTCAACGGTATTCATATATGAGAAGAACGTAAGATTGCGTAGCTGTACTTCTTCAAAACCTATACCTGCACCGATAAAGCGTTCGTTATGACCAATATCTTCATACTGACCGCCATAATACTGGCGCACATACTCAACCTGTGACAGATTATTCACCAGCAAATAGCTCATGAAACGTGCCATACCGTCGCTGACGTTATCGCCGCCTTTCTCGGCAACCAGTGCGCTAATCCATTGCTCAGCTTCAGTTGCACTCATTCGAACTGTCGCGTCATACACTTCCAGACTGTCGATATAATTGTCTAAATCAGCATCACCATTGGCATCTGGCATATGCACTCTAATAGCATCGGTGTCAGTATCCATACCGATCAATAACGTATCGATCGATGCGCCGCAGCAATGTGTGTTTTCTACGGCCTGCTTGAAACCCTGTAGTTTTTCAAGACCACCGGCAGCCGCTTTTCCGGTATCAGAACCGTGCGCTGCACAACCCTGATGCTCTGGATCAACGGAACTGTGGTGATACACCACAGCCTTTAAATATTGTGTGGACTCGTCAGACGTATTCGGCTGACCTTCACGGTAACGACCTAGCTCGGTACGCACCCACTTTTCCATGCTGTCATCAATGTCGAACATCGCACCCGCATAGGAACGACGACGTACTGCCTTATATGGCATACGCAAGACATAGCGAATCACATGCGCCAGACGACCATCAGCACACGGCGAGACATCCATTAAATGGAAACCGCATTCATGCAGGAAGTCCTGAAACTCCTGGTCATTATTGTTGCCCAGAGGATCACGACTAAACACCTCATCACAAAAACGGTGATAAGTCTGAAATACCGACCAGGCAAACAGGCTGCGCATATGTAACTTACCTGCCCAGGCATCTGCCAGTAATACACCAGGTAATTCAAAGCCCAGGTGCTCGCGTGCAATACGCTGCGCCTTATCCTCAAAATCTATTTCATGTTGCACTGAGGAAATTAGTTTTAATGCCGGAACAATCGCATCAAACGCTTCCTTCACACTACTTTCGTAGGCAAATAGCTGTGTATTTTCCTGACTATTCGTCAGTGGGTGATGACCACCCGACATACCAGCTGAATAACTACCTGACATCGCCGCTGTAACGCCTCTCGCACCCGGACGTACAGACGAAGCTGCAGGACGACGAGCCGCCTGTCTTCGATTACGTGCCGTATTGTTACGTGCGTTTAACATGTCGATTCAGTTATTAATCCTAAATTAGCCGCGCGCGCCACCTGAATAAGTGATCAAAGATCCCTTATCAGTATTACCGCTACCGCCAGTTACTTTACTATTCGGTACAGGTAATTCTTCGTTACGCTTAGGTTCTACTGCCATCTGACCAGCCATACCCATACGAATAGTTGGATTACGACGTGTCGCAGACGTACCCTCAGTACCAGTTACGTGCTCACCACGTCCCCAGTCATCACCGGTAATCTTCAGCCCAGCATCCTGACCTTCGCCAGTGACTCGTGATTTCACACGACCTTCATGATCTTCAGCAACAACAGGGCGTATCTCTTCAGAGCGAGCTGCACCGCCAAAGCGTGCCTCTTCTGTTCCACTTACCTTGCCATCAGCCATGCCAAATGGCCCCGTAATGGATTTATTACTTTCGTAACGGCTACCGGTTACACCGGTAGAACCCTCTGCGTGAGCTGCGCCACCTGATGGCGGCTCGATACTAAACTGTCCATAAGGCGCTTGCCCCATGGCCTGAGGAAAATCGGGACTAGACGTTGTCGCTGCTGTCGCAGGACAGGCATCGGCAAACTGATCACCACCTACATAAGGCGTACCAGAAACTGATTCACATGCACCTTTACTTGCACCGGTCAAAACACCACCGACACCTGGCTGCTGACCGGTTAAAGCTGGTCCAGGTGTGCTAGCTAAAGGGCGCGTACGAGCCTCGATCTCTGTTGTTGCAGGTGCTTCACAATAAGCACTTGCCTGATCAAGGCCTGCATAAGGCGTACCTGTCACGGCTTTACATGTACCAGGCTCGTCACCAGTCACGTTATTAGAGCGACCTGTCATCGTACCTGTCACTGCATTGCCTTTATTCGTTGGTGAAATACCGACTTTTTGATCCAGAGGTGCAGGTGCCGTGCTACAGAAACTGCTGTACTGCTCCTGGCCTACATAATCATCGCCAGTAATGTCTCTACAACTGCCTGGCTCATCACCCGTCATGTTTTCACGACGACCAACCAGGGTGCCGGTTACGCTGCCACCGCGCAGTGTGGCACTCATGCCAACCCTTCACCGGTGCATTACCAATATCTGAAGCCGCAGTGTACTGTGTACCAGTCAGATCACGACCCATGCCAGGCTCATCGCCAGTTACTTTCTCAGAACGACCAACGTTGTCACCCGTTACTGATTTACCTTTCATAGTTTCAGCCATGGAAACCTTGCGAGGTGATTTAGATGCCAGTTCACCGCAGTAACCCTGCTGTTGCTCAGCACTGATGTATTCGTCACCGGTTACATTCTTGCAGGTACCCTGCTCATTACCGGTCACATTCTCACCACGGCCGATACGGTTACCCGATACAGCGTTACCATGAGATGTTGACGTCACAGTGACCTTGCGTGCAGTTGATGGCGCCGCATCTGTCTGACAAAAAGCGTTGAAGATATCTGCACCCATGTATTCGGTACCGGTAACTGAACGACAGGTACTTGCCTCATCACCTGTCACATCTTCACTACGACCCACCATCGTGCCTGTTACTGACTGACCCTGTGTCGTTTCACTAACACCAACTTTCCAGGGCGCATCCTGAGCAGCGCCAACATCAGAGTCTTTCTTTGGGCGAATCTTGCCGCAAGGACGAGTCTCACACTTAGCACCCGTTTTACCGCTCTTGCTACGCTGTTCGCGTATCGCTTTCGACAGATCACGGCTATTCATATCAGGGTTACTTGCGCGTGCTGTTTGCGCTTGTGACATACCATTCTTATTAATGCCAGCCTTACCGCGAGTTGACATCGCCTTACGACGCGCCAATGAAGCAGCCTTAGCTGCAGGCAGGTGTATCTTTGGTTTCTTCATAGTTAAACCACTAGTTAAAGACGCCGACGAAGCCTGATTTCCAGTTTGGGCAGCCAATGAGCTGCTATCAGACTTGTCCGCGCCACCACTACAGCCGCAAGACTTCTTCTCGGCTGTAGTATCAGAATTCGAAACAGAAGCAGCAGATGTTCTAGCCTGAGCCATATCAGAGTTACGGGTGCGATCTTGTGACTGCAAATTAGCCTTACCGCGTGTAGACATTGCCTGGCGTCGAGCCAATGATGCCGCACGAGTAGGGTTCGCAGACGAGTACGTTGCACCTGCCGTTAAGGCAGGAGTAATAACAGGCGCAGGTGCTGTCGTAGCAGCCGGCTGACTATTTGCCAGACGCGCAGAGGCGCGTACCGGTGAAGGGTTTGCGTTACCCCCACCTGGTAATCCGGCTTTGCCCGATGAGGACATCGCCTTACGTCTTGCGAGAACAAGTTCGCGTGTAGATTGTTCCATTGTTTACCCCGTAGCTTGATTTAGACTTAGCTAACTAAACTGTT
>CALODD010000035.1:0-71060 GCA_942491945.1 uncultured Gammaproteobacteria bacterium
CATCTACTCCCTTGGCCTGGTGATGTACGAATTACTGACTGGCAAACATCCCTTTGTTGCTACCAAGTTCTCACTCATCATGAACAAAATTCTGAATGAAGCTCACCAACCAGTTCAGGAGCTTCGCAGTGACATTCCTGAAGTATTGGTAAGGATCGTCGACAGAGCACTACATAAAGACACGAGTAAACGTTATAAACACGCGATTGATCTCGCTGCCGACCTCAGTATTGCTTCTGACCAGCTTCTAGAGCATCCAATTCAACAGGAGACTACAGAAGAAGAACGTTATGCGATGATTGAAGTGCTTGATTTCTTTAAAGATTTTCCATCAACTGAGATATGGGAAATTTTGCGGGCCAGCACCTGGGAAGACTACGCGGATGGCGACCCCATCATTACTGAGGGCGATGTCGACGATTCTTTCTATATCATGGTAGAAGGTGAAGTTATGGTTCAAAAAGGCGACCATCGTATTGGTATATTAGCCAAGGGAGATTGCTTTGGAGAAATGGGGTATATATCGAAGACTCGAAGAACCGCCAGTATTTACGCCAACGGCCGTGTTGCATTACTGAAAGCCAAATCCACCTTAATGGACAAGGCCTCAGAAAGCTGTCAACTAAGATTTACTAAAGTCTTCCTGAAGACACTGATTCATCGTCTGTCTCACGCCAATGAGAAAATGGCTGAATAAGAGTTAACTATTTCGAGTAGTACTTTTCCTTATAGGCCTTAGCCAGCCCCCGTGACTCCTGAATAGAAGCCTCATCCATCTTCTGCTTCATGTGATAGACATAGTGACTCGCGGTATACCATTTCTCCGCTGAGAGTAAATACCACTTCATCGCCTCAACCTCATTACGGTCTGTCCCCAGAGCGTTATCATTCATGTATCCCAATGCAGCCTGCGCACTCGGATGCCCCTGTTGTGCTGCCTTCGAGTATAGCTCCAGGGCCTTTATATAATCCTGCGCAGTACCATGACCACGATAATACATACGCCCGAGCCCAAAGAGACCGGCATCATTATTCTGTTCCGCAGATTTTTGATACCACTCAAATGCGAGCTTCATATCAGCGTCCACACCGGTACCAACGCGATACAAATGAGCAACACCAGCCTGGGCCCTCGCATGCCCCTGCTGGGCAGCAGCTAACATCCATTTAAATGCGGGCTGATGATTGGCTGGAATTCGTTCGAGCTCTGAAAAATATTTAGCCAGCCTGTACTGGGCATCTGCCTCGCCGTTTTCCGCCTGATTCTTTAATTCTACTAACGCAGCGGGTTGCATTGCTTCCTGAGCAATGACATACGAGCTCATCAGTAGAAGCGACGAAAGAAAGATGTACCGAAAGAATGACATACCAGACCTCTAAATATAACGTGTGCAAATTCTGCGGCTTACGTGCGCCGCTTGCAAGTAGACAGTATTACCTGTGGACAGTTCGCTCAGCTTACCCAACTTGTTATGATTAGCCATCGAAAAGGAATTTATGACTATGAGTGATCAGGGACAAACTACAGAAGAACGGATTTTGCACGTCATGCGCAGTATTCTTATTGACGTCATTAAAGACACAACAACCGAACCCGGTTTAAAGCACCCGCTCACTCCGAACACGATCGATAATATCCGTCATGGCCTTGACCTGATCACAGCTCGTCAGAAAGAAATTGCTGAAGACTCAGGACAAAGTTGGGATATGCGCCCGTCTTACCCATCAGAACCCAATATTGAGACCAAAGATGGCGTCGTTGTGCCCATCACTGGTTTAAAACGAAAAAAGACTGATACAGACAAGTCTTAGAGACTCAGCGCCCGCTTATATTTTTGAAGCGCCTGGATCAGGCCAGGGTGTTCAGGAGAAACATCCAACCCTGACTTCAAGAGATCTATCGCTCGATCATATTGCCCAGCCTCAGCCAGTGATTTCGCCAACTTCTCATAAGATTCTGCGATAGCCGTTGGCGCGATATCGGTAATAAACAAGGCATCAGCAGGTAACAGGTCTTCGAGGAGCTCAAAGTAAACAACTGCTTTATCTGGCCGGCCAGCCTGAGTTTTAATCAATACACTACGCTTTGCAGCTTCAACCACTGACTGTTTTAATGCTTGTTCTCGAGTCTGCTGACGCTCTTCCCTGGCTTTAGCATCCTGCTGTTCCTGCTCCTGAGATGCCATATACCCCGCATCAGAGAAGCGGTTCATCTCTGAACGCAAAAAGCCCAGATCCTTGTTGTCTGGATACAGCGATAATGATTCTTTCAGCATATCATCTGCATCCAGCATGCGTTTTGCTGCCAATGCCTGATCAATCAACATTGCATAGACCAGAGGAAGGCGTGAATCTTTACGTAAGGCATGACTCGTTTCAGCCTTTTCCAGAACATTAAACAGTTGAGGTACAGAATGCTCTGCACCATTGACCTTTACATCGCGCTGATTAACCACTTTCTGTATCGCGGTATCGACAAAATCAATCACACGACCCCGGTAATGATCGATGCGCTGATTGAGTTGCTTCACCTGCGCTGATTCCGGATACCACTGATGGACTTCATCAAGCAACGATGTAGCCAATTGAAAGTTATTCGGGCCACGTTCACCTGATAATGCAGCATCGATCTGCTGGCTATAATAGGCAACGAGACTATCACGGGATTGAGAGAGGATATTATCTACCGATACATCATCGCGTTGAGTCAGGTTTGATAATGTATCCTCAATAACGACTGGATCCGTTGACGACAGTTTCTGAACGACTTCAGCCTCACGTTGTTGTTGTAAGTAATTTTGCAGTGGATACATTGCCAGCAAAATTAGTGCAACCACGCCTACTACTGCAGCAATCGTATACTTTCCTGCATTACCACCGGCACCTTTCATGCCATCCAGGAATTCCTGAACATCAGCAGAACATTCATCACGCTGAAACGCCAGACCTTTCTGCAATGCCTTGTTCTGGCTACGAGTAAGTTTTTTCAACGGCTTGGCGACCATGCCATGATCACGAGCCAGGGTTGCTGGAAACTTATCAAACGGATGCTCACCCGAGAGCAAGATGTAACTCACTACGGCTAAGGCATAGATATCATCACGCGGATCGGGCTCTTCCTCTTCCAGCATCTCACAACTGGCATAAGCCGGTGTTAATGCACCTAGCTTGCCGGCATCAAACAGAGTTGTATCCTGCTGGCCCGGTCGTTTAACCGCCCGAGCGATGCCAAAATCCAGCACTTCAACACCATGGTCATTTGTAACGAAGGCATTACCTGGTTTGAAGTCTGAATGAACAATATGTTTTTTATGTGCATAGGACAGAGCATTACTCATATCCTCAATCAATGGCATAGCTTCATCGTAACTAAGACCACCTTGAGGTACGTCTTCTTTAATAAAGTCATTTAGAGGCTTACCTTCGAGTAATTGCATAGTCATATAGACCATAGAACCGTAACGATCAAAGTCATAAACGGTTGCAATATTCGGATGCGCGAGTTTCTGGGTACGACTACATTCTCTCTGTAGGGAAATAAAAGATTCGGGGTGTTTTTTGAAATTGTCGTTTAAGACCTTAATAGCAAGATAAGGATTACGGTCTTTGGCCTCCACCTTAATAAGGTCGCGGGCTTGATACACCATGCCCATACCTCCTTCACCCAGTACGTTCATCAACTCAAAACGATCTTTGATGACAGTGCCTGGCCCAACGGTTTCTACCTTGTTATGAAAACCGGTCTGAGAGAAAAATTGTCGTGGATCTCGAGTTCGGTGCTCATCCTCGGATCCGGTATCTGTGGCTGCAATGGTATCAGCCGCAACTAACTGGGCTAACAGGTGATTGTACTGGGAGTCATTAATGAGACCTTCTACTTTCGAATCTGCCAGTACTTTCAGTAAATCTGAGGATGCCTGAGGATGACTTTTGAGCAACGCAACCATCTGCGCCTCGAGCTCTTCGAAAGGTGAGCCTTTTTCAGCGTATTCGACGATAATTGCTTTAAAATCTTGCAAAGTTCAATCCCTGCTACTTAATATCCCACGGATTCTATATGAGCAATTTAGTACCGCAAGCATTAATTGAATAAATGACTGTGAATTCAACTGTTTAGTTATTCAACATCAACAGCGACTTACACCATGAAAAGAGCAATCACCGCTTTCCACATGGATGAAGAACAGCATTGGGTCGCAGAGCTTGCATGTGGACATCAACAACATGTCCGTCACCAACCCGCCATGGACAAACCGCCCCTGGACTCAATCAGACGAGTCAAGGAAACAGATGATCGGTCAGTTTTTAGACTGTAAAACGTGTGACACTGACACTCAGGAAAATAATTAATCGTACTCGCGATCTTTCCATTGACGAATGGCAGTAAAGACATCAACAGATTCCGCTAAGCCATGCCCCGCATAACGTTCTGCGGCCGCAATCACACTATCTTGACGAACGCGTAAAAACGGATTTGTTAGTAGCTCGGTACCCAGCATTGACGGGACAGTAGCCACACCCTTCTCTCTAGCATGAATCGTGTCCTGCTCGCGCTTCAATAGATCAGAGTTTTCTGGCTCAACCCATTTAGCGAAGCCGATGTTATCCAACGTATATTCATGTGCGCAATAAACCTGTGTCGACTCAGGCAACTGACTAATCTTATCTAAGGAATGATGCAACTGAGCCATGGTGCCACTGAATACTCGGCCACAGCCACAGGCAAACAAGGTATCGCCACAGAACAACTTATCATCAGCATAATAGGCAATATGCCCCTCTGTATGGCCCGGCACATCGAAAACCTGTGGCTTAAACGTCATACCCGGAATTGACAGATCATCACCTTCAGACAAAGTATGATCGATATGAGAGATCGATTCATTCTCGGGGCCCCATACCTGACAATCCGGATAGACTGATTTTATTCCTTCAATACCACCGACATGATCATAGTGTTTGTGCGTTATCAAGATCGCCACAGGAACCAGACCTTTCTCTCCCAATGCCTCGATAACAGGCTCTTCATCACCTGGGTCGACAATGGCCGCATGACCTTCTGCATCAGATATCAACCAGATATAGTTATCATCAAATGCAGGAATTGCTTCGACTTTTAGCATGAAGGATTCCTTAGCCTGGAGGCCAGCTCAACGCACGTCCTCCAAGGATGTGAATATGTAAATGAAATACCGTTTGCCCTGCACCTGCGCCATTATTGATCACTAAACGAAACGCTTCCGCATAGCCTTCCTGCTCTGCAATTTCGCCAGCCTTTAGCATTAAATGGCCCATTAAATTCTGATCATCCTGCTCAGCATTAATAACCATATCGATCGGTTTTTTCGGAATAAGTAAAACGTGCAAAGGTGCTTGAGGATTTATATCCCGGAAACACAGACACAAATCATCTTCATATACGATATCCGCTGGTATTTCACGATTAATAATTTTTTCAAATAATGTCTCTGACATGCTCTACTCCAGCTATAAACGATCTATAATGGATACAAATAAATGCGGATGATCATACAATAGGATCATCACTGCGGATAATAATAATGGCGGATTCTCTCTACAGTCAGACGTTCCCAGCCGGCAGCACCATCTTTACCGAAGGTGAGGAAGGCGATGTTGCCTATATTATTGAAAGCGGTGCCATTGAAATAAGCACAACGGAGCACGGCATTCCTGTAGTGCTTGGTACTCTGGAAAAAGGCCAACTGCTTGGCGAAATGGCCATGATTGATAGAGCCCCTCGAACTGCAACCGCAGTCGCTCTGATTGAGACTACCCTCTCCGTTGTTAACCGAGACCAGCTGCACGAACGCCTGGAATCTGCAGAGCCGATTATCAAACTTCTCGTTGATCTCATCATGTCCAGATATCGTAGCGGCTTAAGCAAAGTTAAAGGCACCCCGCTGGCGGATCAGCTAAACGCCCCTCTGGCCGAAGAGAACATGAAAACTAGCAACCATGCAGTGGAAAAGATACGCATGGAAAACGATCTACGCAGTGCTGTCGAGAACAATGAATTAGCGGTTTACTTCCAACCGCTGCTAGATATAAAACAAAACTCATGGGGCGGTTTTGAAGCACTTATTCGCTGGATACATCCAGAACGAGGATTTGTATCACCATTGGACTTTATCACCCTGGCAGAAGAAACCGATCTAATCCATTCCATAGGCCTGTTTGTGTTGAGAACCGCCTGCGAAAATCTGGTTGAACTCCAGGCGATCCGAGATAAGGTTCTACCCGGCCAAAAACCTCTGTTTGTTGGTGTTAACGTCTCATCCAAACAAATGGGGAATATCGAATTTATCGATCAGATCGCCGATGTAGTCAAAGAAACGGGGCTTAAGCCCTCCAGCTTAAAGCTTGAAATCACCGAAAGTATGGCCGCCGATTATAAAACGGTTATCGAGTGGGTCAGACACTGTAAAGAACTCGGCTTTACTGTTGCCATCGATGATTTTGGAACCGGTTATTCCAGCCTTGAGCATTTGCTCGAACTCGACGTCGATACCTTAAAGATTGACCAGGCTTTCGTACGTGAATTAGGTACTCATGAAAAATCGGAACGCCTTGTTCGAGGTGTCGTCAATTTGTCAAAAAGCCTGGGGTATTCGATTGTTGCTGAGGGCATCGAGGACAAACAACAACTCGATATCCTGTCTAAGCTCGAATGTGAGTATGGTCAGGGTTATTTTATTGGTAAACCTCAGACTCTGGACGACATTCGCCAACATATCGAAGCCGGCGAATAGTATCGCATTCAACCGAGTATCATTTACTGATCTTTATGATCAGAATGAGAACAACATTCTACCGGAGGAACCGGATCATAGCCGCCGGGATGCCAGGGGTGGCAACGAGTTACCCGCCGTACAGCCATCCAGCTACCCTTTAATACGCCGTGCAGCTGAATAGCCTCGATAGCATATGAAGAACAGGTTGGAGCAAACCGGCAATGAGGCCCAAGAAGAGGACTAATAACCAATTGATAAAAGCGGATGGGCAGTATCACAAGCCATCTCAGGCCTCGAATCAATCTTTCCAATGGTTTCATATGAACGTTTACAGACATGCAGGGAGTATACGTTGGCCGCTAAAACCCCTCCAGCATGGAAAAACTTGTTCCAGATCACACTTCTATGCCATCTTCTGTAGATTATTGCTTGGATGACTTGTATAGAAAACGCTACAATAGGCATTAAGCTTGCTAATTAACTTTAATAATGACAAAGATTGCTGGCTAAAGCAGCGGCAAAGACGATAAAACATGCTGGATGTTACCAAGACACTAAAAGCCGATTTGCAGGACCGACTGGAAAATGCCTACAGGCAACAATTCGGTGATGCTGAGCCTCAGTGTCTGGAATTAATGCATACCGCGGCAGACGACGCAATTGATCGACTGGCAACCAGTAATGCGTCCTATCACAACGTTGAGCATACGCTCTATGTCACAACAACTGGCCAAACAATACTTGCGGGCAAGGCATCTGAAACCAGCATCACACCTATTGAATGGGCACAAATTACGCTAGCTCTACTTTTCCATGATATTGGTTTCGTTCGTGGTCTTTGTAGCAAAGACGACGACAGCACGTATTACTCAGGAACAGGCGACGACAGGATCCCTCTCGAACGAGGAAAAACCGACGCCAGCATGATGCCCTACCATGTCGACCGCGGACAATGCTATGTCGCTGAGACCTATAACCGTTTTGATTTTCTCGATATCGACTTTATTCAAGCCTGTATCGAACGTACACGCTTTCCAATCCCAGAAGATGAAGATCACTCGAATACACTTGATTATCCAGGGCTGGTCAGAGCAGCAGATCTAATCGGCCAGTTCAGTGATCCCCGCTATCTACACAAACTCAACGCGCTGTATCAGGAGTTTGAAGAACAGGGAATTAACCAGCGCATTGGTTATAAAAACATGCACGATATGCAGGAATATTATCCAATTTTCTACGAAAACCAGGTACTACCTTACATTGCTGAAGGCCTGAGATTACTGGAACTCTCTGAAAGTGGCCGCAATATCATTTCAAGCCTGAATAACAACCTCGAAAAAGCCCGCCAATCGCAGCTATTTTCTGAGTAAACTAACGTTTACTCTTCTACCCGACGTATCCAATCATGTCTGAGCTTGACTATATAATCGAGACGTTCGATTTTCTGATGGAATGGGATGAGCGCTACCGCTTCCTGGAAGAGCTAGGCGGTAAACTCAATAACGTCCCAGCAGAACAAAAATGTGATCAAAACATGGTACATGGCTGTGCCAGTAACGTCTGGGTCACCGGTCATATGAACGAATCCGGTACGGGACAGTTTATTTACGAGGCAGAAGCGGAACAACCCATCATACGTGGCCTTGTATACCTCACACTACAGGTTTTTGCTGATAAAACACCCGACGAGATACTGGATACGCGGTTTGATGAAACACTGGCGCGCCTGCATCTGGACGAACACCTGAGTACCCAAAGACATATTGGCATGTACGCTCTGGTACAGAAAATGAAGAGTATTGCCCTGCCGTTTTCCAGCCGGGACTCATTCGAGACGGAATAACCCTTAAACCAGACAATACCTACCATAAATTCTTTTCAGTAGGGCATAAGCTCCCAGCAGTTCAAATCAAACTCTTTTACGCTTATTATGCGCGATCCTCGCGGAAAGGCATTGGAACATGAGCCAATTACAACAAACAGACGATCTAAGAATTCAGGCAATTAAGGAAGTAGTCGCACCAAAAGAGGTGCACACGAAATTTCCAATTAGCCCGAATGCTGCCGACGTGACCGCTAATTCCCGTCAGGCCATACACAACATCCTGCATGGCCAGGATGATCGCCTACTGGTTGTCATTGGCCCCTGCTCTATCCATGATACAGACGCTGCGCTGGAATATGCTGATCGCCTGCTGCCTCTCAGAGAAAAACTGGCCGGCGAGCTTGAAATCGTCATGCGCGTTTACTTCGAGAAGCCACGAACCACTGTTGGCTGGAAGGGGTTAATCAACGACCCCTATCTGGATGGTAGTTTTCATATCAACCAGGGATTACATCGTGCCCGTGAACTGCTGCTTACTCTGAATGAAAAGGGCATGCCCGCAGCAACCGAATTTCTGGATTTAATCACGCCACAATACTATGCCGACTTAATCAGTTGGGGCGCCATCGGTGCCCGGACAACAGAGAGTCAGGCACACCGTGAACTTGCTTCAGGACTATCCTGCCCTGTTGGATTTAAAAACGGTACTGATGGAACACTGAGCATTGCTGTAGATGCGATCCGTGCTGCGAGTAGTCCACACCATTTTCTATCACTAACGAAAGATGGCCATTCAGCTATTTTTTCTACTAAAGGCAATGAAGATTGCCACATTATCCTGCGCGGCGGAAAAGCGCCTAATTATGATGCAGAGAGCGTCGATCAGGCTGGAAATCATTTAACAGGCGCAGGCCTGTCACCCGTAATGATGGTCGATTGCAGCCATGCTAATAGCGCCAAACAGCATAAGCGTCAGATTGACGTCGCTAATGATATCGCCCAACAAATGTCTGACGGTGAAAAACGCATTGTCGGCGTCATGGTCGAAAGTCATCTCAATGAAGGCCGTCAGGACAATGTACCTGGACAGGAATTAAATTACGGGCAGAGCATTACGGATGCCTGCATCAGCTGGGACGATTCTGTTCCAGTACTAGAAAAACTGGCTGAAGCAGTACGCGCCAGAAGAACACAATAACACCGGGATCACCGGGTATATTTATCTACACAAGACTTAATACACAGGAGACAAGTATGATTAAGCCACATGGATCGGACGAACTTAATCCGTTGTTCGTATACGACTCATCTAAGAATGAAGAACTACAGAAAGAAGCCGAAGGCCTGCCTTCACTGTTAGTCAGCTCGGCAACTGCGGCTAATGCTGTAATGTTGGGTGCTGGGTATTTCAACCCACTTTCTGGCTACATGAACGTTGCTGACGCCGTTGCTGTTGCTGACAACATGCATATGACTGATGGCACTTTCTGGCCAACACCTGTTATGAATCTGGTCGAAAGCACCTCAGACATTGGTGATGCGAAACGTATCGCTCTACGCGACCCGAATGTTGAAGGCAATCCTGTTGTTGCCATACAGGACATCGATGCAATCGAAGAGTTTACCGATGAGCAGATGGCAACCATTACTGAGAAAGTTTATGGAACATCTGATCCTGAACACCCAGGCGTTGTAGCTTTTAATTCGCAGGGTAAGATTGCTATTTCTGGTTCAATCCAGGTTCTGAACTTCTCTTACTTCTCTACTGAATTCCCGGACACATTCCGTACAGCAGTTGAGATTCGTAACGAAATCGCCGAGCGCGGCTGGAAAAAAGTTGTTGCTTTCCAGACTCGTAACCCAATGCACCTGGCACACGAAGAACTTTGCCATATGGCAATGGATCGCCTTGGCTGTGATGGTCTGGTTATCCACATGTTGCTGGGCAAACTGAAGAAAGGCGATATTCCCGCACCAGTTCGTGATGCAGCGATTCGCAAGATGGTTGAACTGTACTTCCCAGAGAATTCAGCGATGGTAACGGGCTATGGTTTCGATATGCTCTACGCGGGTCCACGTGAGGCTGTTCTACATGCGGTATTCCGTCAGAATATGGGCGCTACCCACTTCATCATTGGCCGTGATCACGCCGGTGTTGGTGATTACTACGGTGCTTTCGAAGCTCAGGAAATCTTCGAAGGCATTCCAGAAGGTACTCTGGACATTGAAATCTTCAAGGCTGACCACACTGCATGGTCAAAGAAGCTGAACAAAGTCGTCATGATGCGCGAAGCACCTGACCACTCTAAAGAAGATTTCATCCTGCTTTCAGGTACTAAAGTTCGTGAAATGCTGGGTAACGGCGAAGCACCACCTAAAGAGTTCTCTCGTCCGGAAGTTGCTAAGATTCTGATTGATTATTACCAATCTCAGAACTAATAGCCGCTCATAGCAAAAAGAAAAGCTCGTCAGATAGATGTATCTGGCGAGCTTTTTATTTCCTGAGTTCTGGACTAAACATATTCGAATAGCTATGTTTATGTTATGAAGACCATATCAATCATGTTCTTGCTTGCATATTGCGCGGTATCCTATGCAGAATTATATAAATGGGTAGATCAGAAGGGGAAAATCCATTATTCAGATCGCCCATTAAATCAGAAAGCAGAAAAGTATTCCCCTCCTCCTCTACAGACAATTCCAGCTTTACCAACAGAAACTATCAAGCCCTTAAAAAAATCATCTAAAGATAGTAGTAAGTATGAATTGATACAGATTACTACTCCAAAACAAGATCAAATTTTGACACATGATCAGACAGATATTGCGGTAAATGTAAGATTAAAGCCTGGGCTAGATATAGGTAAATCCCACAAGCTAGCAATATACCTTGACGGATCTCTATATGCAGAAGGCTCAAAATTTAGCTACTCCATCTCTAATACAGATAGAGGAACGCATAATATTTATGCAGCAGTGCTAGATGACACAAATAAAGTACTTATAAAAACAGAACCCGTAAGCTTTCATGTGAAACGCCACCATCGCTGATGGTTATAGATACAAGCACCCCCCATTATATTATTCCATCAGGAAACTGATCCGTATTAATCCCCTGATCTTCCAGCATGACAGGAATTCCATCATCAACAGGGTAGATCGTCTTCCCTGTTTCCGTAATCAACCCTTCCTGTAGTTGTTCACCCATTGTTTCACCACCAATATTATGAACATCATCTTGAGCTATAACCTCGTTTAACGCCTTCAGTTGTTTAGACGTTAATTTATTAACCGGTGATTTAGTCACAGGGCAACATAAAATTTCTAGTAACTTACCGTCGATACTCATTTTCTATCCTGCTTAAATTAATACCTGAATGCTATGCAGCTTAATCCTGATTAGCAACCCCATGTGGCACATGACCCGTTGCTACATGTTGAGAGGCCGACTCAATATGATGGTGCTGATCATCAAAAAATATATCCGCACCAAATGTTCTCAGAAACTCCCCTTTATCCATACCACCGAGAAATAACGCCTCATCAATCCGAATACCCCAGGCACGCAAAGTCAGAATAACCCGTTTATGTGCTGGTGCGGCGCGAGCAGTGACTAAAGCAGTACGAATTGGCGCTTCATCGGCCGGATAGGATGCCTGAATACGATGCAAAGCAGCCAGGAAATTTTTGAACGGCCCACCAGATAATGGTTTCTTTGCAGCAGCAACTTCACTATCGGTAAACGCCTGTAGACCATTTTCTTTAAAGACACGTTCTGCTTCGTCAGAAAACAACACAGCATCACCGTCAAAAGCCAGTCGTAGTTCCGTGTCACTATCATCATTGGAATTTGCGCCCGGCATAATTGTCGCTGCGGCATACCCTGCATCAAGTGCTTTTACGACATCATCTGGGTCAGTGGATAAAAATAAATGCGCCCCAAAAGCAGACACATAGGAGTACGGGCTCTCGCCTCCCGTAAATGCTGCTCGCGAAATTTGTAGATCATGATGCTGAATTGAATTAAATATTCTTAAACCCGTATCCGCACTATTTCGTGACAGCAGGATTACTTCGACCATCGGATGGTCTGGATCACGACCATTTAACGCCAGAAGCTTGCGAACCAGTTAAAAAGCGGAGCCCGGCTGTAAGACCTTCTCCTCGTTCTCAATCTGATAACGACAATACGCTTCAATGCCTTCGTTCTGAAAGATCTCATGGCTATCATCAAGGTCGAATAATGCCCTTGATGAGATGGCAACGACTAGTTTGTCTTTCAGATCAACTTTCATATTACTCAGTATAATTCAATCTGCCCGTGACCGTAGTATCTCTGAGACCCCCGAACAATTTGATACCGGTGTTCAGAAAAATCCATAGCCACATGATGAGTAATTCATTCACCACGCACTGCCTCTAACACCGATGGTACCTGTGCCACTTTTTGCAACACTCTCATTAACTGATCAAGGTGCGTTATCTCCGTCACAATATTCATATGCGCTGTATTATCTTCCTCATCGCTATAGGAGTTAACCGCGCGTACATTTACATCCTCCTTAGCCAGCACCTGTGTAATATCACTGAGCAGGCCATTGCGATCATAAGCCACGATTTTGATTGGTACCGTATAACGACTATCCGGCTGATTTGCCCAGGAGACCTGTATTTTTCGCTGTTGTTGTTCCTCGTTCAAATTGAGCATATTCACACAATCCTGACGATGAATACGCACACCGCTACCACGCGTGATATAGCCAATGATGGATTCATAGGGGACAGGATTACAGCACGTCGCGATTTCCGTCATTAACTTGCCGACCCCTGCAACGATAATATCATCACCCGTCGGAACCTCTGCCTGGCGATTTACAGTAGCAGGTAATTCTTTATCTAAAATTTGTGGCTGTAATTGATTAATAACCTGATTGACGGTGACTTCACCTCGACCAACTGCGGCATAAAGGTCATCATCACTATGTAAATTAAATATTTCAGGCAGACTGCGAGCATCAGCTAACTGCAGTCCAACCCGCTTCAACTCACGTTCCAGCTGCTGCTTCCCATCGCTTAAATTCTTCTCAAAATCTTGTAGTCGAAACCACTGGCGTATGCTGCTGCGCGCTCGTCCACTAACAATATATCCAAGATGTGGGTTTAACCAATCTCTGCTTGGCCCACCTTCTTTAGCGGTGAGAATTTCAACTTTATCGCCATTGGATAGCTGATCAGTTAGAGAAGCCATCTTGCCATTGACCTTCGCTCCACGGCACCGGTGACCAACCTGAGTATGAATATGATAAGCAAAGTCGACTGGTGTTGAATGCGAAGGCAAATCGATCACCTGGCCTTGCGGTGTTAGGACATACAGCCGCTCCTGAAATACTTCAGACTTGAAACGATCAATAAAGTCTTCAGCCTCCTGCTCGTCATCTTTCCACTCCAGCATTTGGCGCAACCAGTTTATTTCCTCGTGCAATCCGGCATCGTGTCTGGATTGTTCTTTGTACAACCAATGCGCAGCCACACCATATTCAGCGAACTGGTGCATTTCATGCGTTCTGATCTGTACTTCGAGCGCATGACCGCCTGGGCCGACAACCGCAGTGTGCAATGACTGGTAGCCGTTCTCTTTGGGGTTCGCGATATAGTCATCAAACTCCTGCGGAATATGCTTCCACTCACCATGCACGATACCCAGCACCGTATAGCAATCTGTTACCGTATCGACAAGCACCCTGACTGCCTGCACATCAAATAGCTCATCGAACGGCAGGTTCTTACGCTGCATTTTTCGCCAGATACTGTAAATGTGTTTTGGTCGGCCTTTCAGTTCAGCATCAATACCCTGAGAATGAAGTCCATTCCTGACCACTTCAAGCACCTGATTAATCATCGCTTCACGCTCGATACGCTTGCGTTCCAGATTACTGGCGAGCGTTTTGTAGGTATCTCGCTCAAGCTTTCTGAAAGCCAGATCTTCCAATTCCCATTTGATCTGCCAGATACCCAGACGGTTAGCTAGAGGCGCGTAAATATCCAGTGTCTCTTTAGCCAGAATCTGCTGTTCAAGTTCTGATAGTTTTTGGATTACGCGCATCCGACTTAGCTGATCAGCCAGCTTAATCAATACAACACGCACATCTCGGGCCATCGCCAGAAGCATTTTGCGTAAATTTTCTGCTTGTGCAGCAGGTAAATCAGAGTGCCCAGGATTGATTTCACGAAGATAAGACAGCCTGCAAACACCTTCAACAAGATCGAATATTTCCGACCCGAGCTGACTCTGTATTTCCGACTTTGATTCAGTATCAAGTTGGATATTTTGCAACAAAGCCGCCGATAGTGTCTCATAATCCAGACCCAGCTCTGCGAGTGTCTGTGCTACGTCAATAGCATGTTCATACTCATCAATTGGTGCATTTTGAGATCTGAGTATGTCATCTGCACGCCCAATGATATCCAGGTGCTTTTCAGGCACCAGATCCGTCAGGCTACGCGGTAAAGCAACCGCATTCATTGATCCAGTTTATCCTGCGCTGGAGTCATTATTCGTTGATAACCATGCCATGCGGCCGAGCTTAATCGCGAGTATAAGAAGCCCTGTACTGTGCATAATCAGATCAAAAATATCGATGGGTTTAACCAGGCTTCCTTCGCTTAACATGCGCAACTTTTCCACTAAATGTGGCTCTGGTGCCATGGGGGCTAATCCCAACATAATCGCTACAATCCCCAAGGGCAAAACCGGAATAGACTCGAGAACTTTCAACATAATTCGTCCTGAGGGGCTACGCATCCCGCGTACCCCCTGTACAGTCGTTATAGGATACTAGGCGTGCATGGTCTCATCGAGCACAGGCATTAGCAAGAAAATGAGAAAGCCTGCTACCACGAGCCAGAACGCGTAGGCTGTTATGAACGGAATCGTCACAATATGACCGATAATACTGATAAGGCCTAATATCATAGCAATCCAGTATAATGTGCTATCTGTAAGGTCGCGCTGCATGAGGCACCTCCTTCTATATGGACATACCCTTTAGACCCATAATACGAACAAATGCTCAACTAATAATATTTTACTGTGATCAGAACTATCTATCTGTCACGCAGGACGATTCCTTCTATACGCTCTGGTTATTAATCATCAAATCGAGAATTCTTGAACTACTTCCAGAAAAAACACTTGTCAAACAACGGTATTACGTCCTAAAGTTAAACCTGTGTCATTCATTAATAAATCTATGGAGCTTTCCATGAAACAGGCTTTGGCAATAACCGTAATATCATTGTCACTTTGCAGTTTTGCGGCTAACTCAAAACTATATAAGTGGGTGGATGACAAGGGTCAGGTCAACTACAGCCAGACCAAACCGACGGATTTCAAAGCGTCCGAGGTTAATGCGCCACCTCCACCACCTAGTGATGCACCAGATTTAAATAAGCCCTTCGCTGACCAGATACGTTCGAAATCGACTTCGAAAAATGGATCTAGTTCTTCTAGCTCAACTGGAAATAACTCAAACGATGACGCATGCGAAACCGCTAGAAAAAATCTTTCTGCGCTTCAAAACAATGCCCGAATAAAATACAAAGATACCAAAGGTGAAACAGTCATCATGCCTGACGATGTAAAGAAACAAAAAGTCGAAGAGTCTCAGGAGCAGGTCAAGCAATTCTGTAAATAGCCTGATATTGAACACTGCGGACTACGCTATAGAGCCCATATACCACACAAATAAAAATGCCACCTGACTGGTGGCATTAGATATGTAATTTTTACTGACTAAATAAACCAGGGCATATTACCAGGGCATAAAGTTATTAAACATCGACATGGGCCGTGTATTCTGAGCCATGCCAGCAACTGAATGACGCATATGCTCATTAGAGTACGTAATCGCCCTCATCGAATGATTCATTTGCTGTGTCTCTGCCACCATATTAGTCACTGAACCATCCAGTTTTTCCATATGTGAAAGCATCGGAGGCAACGATCGAATATCCGATGACATATTATTAATCGTCACTGTCATTTTCTGCATACTATCGGTGATTCGAGCCATGTGGTGCCCCATATTAGGGTCCAGGCTCCGAGCAATTGTACGAATATCGCTAGTCAGGCTGTAAATCAGGTAGAAGCCAAATGCTGCAAGAACCATGAATGCTACCAGAGAGGGATAAACGATGACTTGCCATTGTTTTGCACTTTTTTCAACGACAGATAGGAAACGCTCCATGCTCTGTTCATTGATGCTGCTGGTTCCTTCACTAGTCTGAACCGCCACGGCGGTTTCTTGCAGTTCTGTCATATACCCGGCCTCTATAATTAATAGTTATTATTCTAATTATCAGGTATCCAGTATGGCATAGCAGTTTTTTCAGTTCAATCTTCCGACTAATACCTGAATAGCCGGAAGAGACTATATTTTTAACCTAAGTTAAATCATGCCTATTCTAGGGACAGCTGCCATTATTTTTTGCCAAATCGACATTAATTGCATGAGTACCTGCGCCTTTATACGCGGTATACCAGATTGCATTTTTTGTCCCGGTACTTGATATGGTTGTCCCTGAAATCCTGGAAGCATAATCACAAACTGTTTTACTGTATGTAAACTGGACAGCCACGCCGGCTGATGTAGATGGATTAACCTGGATTGAGCAATTGATGGAATTACCCGATGCCGGAGTACAGTTTCCATCACCACTATTGACGGTTGTACCGGTAACAGAATAAGCGGTAGTGTTAGTAATTGATGCAGTCGTATCATATTTCGTGAAACTAAAAAGGAGGTTTACAGTTTCCAGATTTGATGCCACCACAACTGATTCGGTTAGATCATCGCCACTCGTAGTATTATCAGTCTCCGTCGCTGTAGCCGAACTGGCATCGTAGGTAATCGTAGTACCTACCGCGACAGCCGCGTTCACTGACGCATTCACTTGCAATGTAGCACTAGCCCCGACACTGAGATTAAACCCACTCCAGGTCACTGTGCCTGAACTATGTGCCGCAGTACCCGTCGATGCCGTATGCGATAGATATGTTGAATCAGAAGATAATTTACTGGTAAATGACAGATTAGTAGCAGGGTCGCCGCCATTATTTTTAATCGTCACCAAATATTGCAACGCGTCACCGGCCTGCGGTGTGGAGTCTCCACTATTAAGGGTTATATCGGTCTCAATATCAGCCACTGGGCTACTACCTATGGTGATAGTCTCTGAACGATCATCGCTGGCTATACTATCTACCCCCGGAGCGACAGATTTCGCGACATTAGAAGCATCGATGGTAAAACTTATATTATCTCCTACCGTCCCCGAATTCACTGACGCATCCAATACAAGCGTTGCCGAGGCATCAACTGCTAACGTAGTCATTGCCCAAGTTCGTGTTCCACTAGTATAAGTGCCCGTACTCGCATTACTACTTACATACCCTAGTTCTGTTGGCCATGCATCATGGGTCAACGAAACCGTCGTCGCCGCAACAGGGCCATTATTAGTTACTGTAACGGTATATTGAACCTGGTCCCCCACCTGAGGAGTCCCATCCCCACTACTCAAAGTAACGTCAGTTTGTAAATCAGCTTCACCCGTAGCCACTACAGATACTGAAGCACTTAGGCTATCGCCCGTCGTACCTGGGTCGTTGTTATCGCCAGCGGCTGCAGTCGTAATATTGGTCAGTGTTGTGCCTTCCGTACCAGCATTGACTGAAGCATCGATGACGATATTAACGCTGGCGTCTTTTGCTAAAGAGCCAATCGTCCACAGACCACTGCCTGATGCATAAGTACCCTGAGAAGCTACGGCTGATATAAACGTGAAACCGCCTGGGACTGCATCTGTAAGCTTCACATTCGTATCCGCATCAGGGCCATCATTAGCGACGACAATCTTAAACTGAACCGTATCTCCCACCTCAGGCGTTGAATCAGCACTATTAAGCGTTTTCACCGTGGTCAGATCAGATGTTTTAGTTGACGAAGTTACCGTACAGCCAAAATTTTTGTTTGTTACATTTGCTGTTACCGCGCTCCCGGCAAATGAATAAGCTTGATCAGTAGGCGTTGTGCAAGAACCATTCTTCACACTAATGAGAACATTTCCTTCCCAACCGATGCCAGTACTATCACTACTATCGTATGTATGAAAAACAGTACATGAATAATCAGCAATTTCTTTACCTGAGCCCATTGATGATCTATCCGTAACAGTACAATTACCTGCTGTACCATAGGTTTGATCATCTGAAGTATTCACAACAAACGCATCACTAACCAGTACACCATTGCTATTGCTGATAGATCCTGTAATCGTATGGGTGAATTCTGGTACCAAGGATGGATTAAAGCCACACCCTGCCGTATCCATAAAGTAAGGGTAACTGCCTTCATTATTAATAATGTTTGTAGAAGACACATTACCTGAAGCGTCTGCTGAAATAACAGAACTTTCGGCAAGAATAGTATTTCCAGATGCATTTACCGTAATAGTTTCAAATATAATTTGGTCATTATCAGCAGCTAGATAGCCCTCTTCCAGCCGTGTATCGCTGGTATACCAATATGGCTGTATCGCATCGGTCACACTATTACCGGACGCATCGGTCGTCTCGTAATAATGGGATTGATTGAGACAGACAAAATCATCTGGTGTATTGGCAAATGCATTAAGATCGTTCCCTGTATCGTTTCCTGAGGCATCGTATATATTCAGAAGGAACTCAGATTCATTCTCCATAACGCCTTTACAACCAGCATCATCATCGTTATTCCCAAGATCAAGTGCTAGAAAGTTATGTCCAGGCAGATAGGCATTACCAGAAGGATCAATACGGTAACCAGAGTTATAATTAGCATTGATATTAGCATCATGAGGACTTGGCAATATCAGCTCATCCTGAACTCCAACTGTACGGAAGTTACCTACACCATCACTATTTTCATCGTCTAGTACGAGGTCATTACCTACAGTTGATGCACCTGCGCCCTGATAGTAGTCCTGCGACATCAATCCACGGTAGCTGCGTCGGCCGGAAAACTTCGGCCCATTCATACCATAGCCACCATTCGTGACCGGGTCGCCGACACAAACATTGGCCTTTTTATTTGAGACACTTTCTTCATGCAATATACTGATATTGCCAAACCAGTTGCCACCCATGTAACAAGTATATGGAAAATAACTATAGTCACCTGTATCAACGAGGGCAGTCTTGTTTTCAACACAGGCAGCGCCCGGAGTATTTGCAACAAAAATATTACTCACATCAATATCGGCATCGGAATCTTCTAACCAGACATAGCCACTTATTTCTGAGAAAGTAATACAGGCACCATTGTCACAGGCATCTTCAATTCGTAATAGAATATAACCATTTGCATCAATCAGTTCGACACGGTTCTGAGCTAGATTTGTATAGGTATAGCTACCATCATCGTTCTGCTCAGCACCAGCAGGTATACTGCCATATTTGCCGGTTCCTTCTTTAGCATTACCAGATGATGTTGGATAGCCATCGACCGAAGCTGAGTCTGATGCAAGCGCTGCCACTTCTTCAGGACTTCTGTATAAAACATTGGTGCTTAATACCACTTCATCTGTATTACCTGTTTTAGGATCAGTCCAACTTACCTTAACGTCAACAACGACTGTGACCGCACCTGACGCGGCAGTCATGTTCCAGGAGCGAGTAAAATCAGCATTTACGCCGGCGATCGTTGCTGCTTCAGTAACCGTTGCGGTATCTCCAGCCTGACTATCCAGATAGCTCAGTATGTCAGCTTGAAAAGTATCGGTGGAGTCCAGATTAATATTACGTAATTTGGAAACCAGCTCTGGCTGGTTAATATAATTTCGTACTTCGTCGACTTTTTGCTGGGCAAGAGCTACCGCCTCCGCTCGAGCCTTACTTGATCCGCTACTCGAGACAAGACTGGACTGAAATTTAGCTACCGCTAACAAACCAACGGCAATAATAACTACCGCAATCAATGCCTCTATCAAGGTAAAACCATGAGATTGGCGACGTGAAGAACTAGCATATATCATGAGTTCACCCTCATTAGATTCAAATGCCCCATATCCCCACCTAAAAGTCTTTCCAGCTACCAGATGTTGCGATATTCTCGGCAAGAGCTTCTTCCATATCACGCAAGATGCCGCTGTCATACCAGATATCTAGCGTACCCGTTACCGCTGTATTTGTACCCTCAACAATCATGGCACCATGAACTTCCGGGTTACCTGCCGTGTCGACATCACCAATTACATAAAGAAGCCCTAGCACTACAGCGCCGTTCGTCTTAAAGTCACCATCAATCACGACTAACGATGGCCCTCTCGTCCCCACATCTTTGCAAGGCGTATCGTATGCACCATAATCTGGGCCGCTATTCTTAGCACGCGTACCCATTGAGGCGGAACATCCGACTGTAGGGCTGCCCGAAGTATCGCCATCTACCCATATGATTTTATTCGTCGCTAGATTCGCTCCATCCGGATAATCATCCGCAAAATCTGCTCCGCTGATAACAATATCGGCAACGTTATTTTTAAAGTGTGCTTTCGAAACGCCAAAGGTAGCCATAAAAAACTCATCCGGCGTGTAGTCAGATAGTGTTGTCTCTCCGTCAATCACATCGCCCATAGTCGCCGTTTTTGCGGCAGCATCAACCACAACACACTTGACATATTCAGTACCTGGGCAACCATTATATAAAGTACCATCATCACATTTAAATTCACCACCGCTACAGGCTGGCCAATTGTTATCAGAATTTGTCGAATCCTTACTAGCTACTCGAGTCGAAACCGTTGCATTATTGCCTGAAATAGTTGCCACGCCACCCGTCACAATGGTGCCGAAGCCCTCTGGATTATGTATTGTCGCTGAGCCACCAACTACCAGTGAACCACGAGCCGTAAAGGGCGTATTTGGCGCTGTTGCCAAAGGGTCATCCGTACCTATCGTTGTAGAAACAGTTCGACTAGCAACCCCGTCACCACTAGTACCGACTGATGTAATATAAAAGTTATCAGAGTCACTTACGGTACTGGCATCCATGGCCAGTGTTATTGCCACTGTAGAATTATTATTAAATGTTTTACTATTTGTCGTCCCTGATGCATCAGTTGCAACTAGCCCGCTTGCATAGAACACGAACTCATCTGATACGGCATCGTCATCATCGTGATCAAAGCCCCCATTCTCAGCGTAGGCAATAGCCGCTTCCATACCTGCCTCAGCAGCCTCAAATGCCATTTTACTTCGAGCATCATTGCCGGAAATTTTCTGCTCTATCGAAACTGTCTTTGCTGTATATAGCGTTATCATCGTTATCAGTGTCAGAATAATAAGCGAGATCAATATCGTCATCGCTCCTCGTTGCCTAACCCGTGTACTGGTAGTTATTAAACGCATAAGTTCACCGTTATCTAACTCTAATTTGATCATTTCTAACTCTGACCGTGATATTCATGGAAGCATCAACCAGATCATCGCTAATCAATTCAGCATTTAATGAAATCTCAACGTTGCGTATTTCACCTGTGATATCACCCGCGCTTGGCGCCACACCACCCTGGGATGCATAACAGTTATTTTCATCTACACCGCCCGTCGAAGTATCATCATCCTGTGTGGCATTGATACATTGAGCATTAGATAGATCAAACGTTAGTGCATTTACATTTATAGTGTTTTGATCAGTAATTCTTTCCCAACTACCTCTGGCACAATCATCCGCATTGGTTCCCGCATAGGAGCAATCGTTGGAAGTCCCAGAATCATCGCAACTACTGCGCATCCATATTGCGTTATCAACTAATTTAAAACCTAACAATTCAGTGACGGATGGATTCCCTCCACTGTTATCGGAATCGTAAGCGTAGGTAATGCAGTTGCCACTTCCGGTATCTCCGGCAGATGTATTTGCTGAGGCATCACGCACATCGAGCGCTGTGCCACCCTCTTCACTAAAAGGGTTACTAGAAGAGTTCGAGGGAGTTGCGTCAGCCCAGTATCCCGCACGGCGAATGTCAGTAGACATGATATTAACCAATGTCATAATCTCCTGGTTAAGGCGACTTTGCTGCAAGGTATCTTTTGTACTATTAAGCGTTGACACATAAACAGTTAATACGCCTGCAACGACAAAAAGGCCTACTGTCATCCCTATCATCAGTTCGACAAGTGTAACGCCGTGTTGTAAATTTTGACTCTTCATAGTCAACAATCCGGATAGCCGCCAACTTTATTATTGCCACTCGCATCACTAGGGGGAGAGCAAAGGCTAACTCGACCTAGAGCATTCACTAGCACTCTAATTTCCCCGCCATCCTCGCCAGCTGCAGCATAATCGGACTGTAGTGTAATAGATCCTGCTGTAGCGGTACCTCGAACGTAACTAAAGGTTAGGTGAGCATTACTAGAGTAATCGAACGTAGAACCCGTCAAATTCACGCCTACGTAATCTTCATGTTCCATGCGGCGCAGTATATTTTCATCAGCGGCATCAGCAGCATCAGCATCACCATCATCCACCCGTAGTACGCATGCATTTGCTGCAGTATTTACTATCACATCGGGGTTACATGCAGCAGCTCCAGCAATCATTCCAAGATCCCAATCTCGATTACCATCTCGATCAATACTAACGATTATATTCTGAGAGCGAGCCACTGCCTCTGAACGAGCAGACTGGAGTTCACCATATAACCCTTCCGCACCCGCAATTAGACGTTTCTTATCAAAAAAGCCACCCAGATTAGGGAGTGCGAACGTAGCAACAATAGCTAGTATCGCCACAGTAATCATGAGCTCCATTAGAGTAAAACCAGTATAGGCACGCATATTCTTTCAATAAGCAATCTAGTGCGTTAATTATATGCTAGTTACTAACCGCTTGGCAGGATTGTGAGCACCGATCATCCGAAAAAATATACATTCCATCTGCTTCACGGTAGCATTGGCACAATATGCAAATTAAAACTAGCCCACACCCATACGGAACATACAAGATGAGCACTCGTGCATACGCTAAAGGATTCACACTAATTGAGCTAATGATAGTAGTAGCAATCATCGGGATACTAGCCTCAATTGCAACTCCCGCATACAACTCTTACGTACAAAGAGCTAAACGAACCGATGCAACAACTGCACTAAGCCAAATTCAGCTTACGCAAGAAAAACTACGAGCTAACTGCCGATATTACGGCCTTGAGGGCGCTTCGAGCAGCTGCGGCGCAAACGCTGCTGCAACCACTGTATCTGTAGCTGACTCAGATGCTGGCACCGCTGGCTACCAGAGTCCAGAAGGACACTACACCCTTGATATTTCTAGCAACAGCGGCACCGCATATACTGCAACAGCAACTGCTTCATCTACATCACAATTGGGAGATACGGATTGTCGTGTATTCACATTAAAAATAGAGCCAGCTAACCCGCAAGGCGAAAAAACCAGTACAGATAGTGGCGGAAGTGCCTCAACGAATTGCTGGTAATCACCAACTGCAACTTTTCGTTGGATATCCTGCAACGTGACCATCACCTGAGGGCGAACACATTCGGATTCTACCCAGCAGCCCGGTTACCACTTTTAGACGGTAGCCGGACTCTGACTCAAGTTTTACGCTTCCAGCCTTAGCTGTTCCACGGACATATTTAAATTTTGCTTCATCAGAGCCAAAGGTAACATTACTCACACTGACTCCAGTGTAGTCATTACTCACGACTTTATACTGCACGTAGTCATCTGAATCCAAAACCCCGTCACCATCATCAATGATGATATAACAGGGGTTACTATCTACCATTGCATGGTCAGGATTGCATCCAGATGTTTGACTAATCACCGCTACCCACTCGGTCGAACCACTGATCTCGAAATCCACATACGTGTCGGCTGAAGTAGCAATCGCGTGCGCACGAGCTAATTGCAAATAGCCATATATTGCTTCACCTGCAGCAATTAAATGACGCTTTTCGAAATAACTATTGAGGTTAGGAACTGCTATCGCCACGAGCATCGATAGAATCGAAATCGTCATCAATAACTCGATTATTGTGAACCCCGCATACAAATAATGTCGCATAATCCCTCCGGACAACCCAGAGAAATCATGCGGCATTTAATCCATTAATTATACTGTAATATATTATAGTTTTTAGTAATACTCCTGCGATTTAATAGAGTATTTACAGTCTAAGCTTCAACAGTTTCAACTTCTGCACTATCTGCAGGCTCTATACCCAGCAGTTTTTGTCGCAGTGCCGCGTCCACTTCCTCAACTATTTCAGGATGCTCTTTCAGGTACTGACGGACATTTTCTTTACCCTGACCGATACGATCTTCACCATAGCTATACCAGGCGCCTGCTTTCTTGATAAGACCATGCTCAACGCCGAGGTCAATAATCTCGCCCAGGAACGAAATACCTTCGCCGTAAAGAATTTCAAAAGTCGCGATCTTGAATGGCGGCGCCATTTTATTCTTAACCACTTTCACCTTCGTATCGTTACCGACAATTTCATCACCTTTCTTGATTGCACCAGTACGGCGAATATCTAACCGAACCGACGCGTAGAACTTCAGTGCGTTACCACCAGTGGTCGTTTCAGGATTGCCAAACATTACACCGATCTTCATACGAATCTGGTTAATGAAAATCACCATCGTGTTAGAGCGCTTGATATTTCCCGTGAGCTTACGCAGCGCCTGCGACATGAGACGGGCCTGCAGACCCATATGCGAATCACCCATCTCACCTTCAATTTCTGCCTTCGGTGTTAGGGCCGCAACTGAGTCAATCACGACCAGATCAACCGCCCCAGAGCGCACCAGCATGTCGGTAATCTCCAGGGCTTGCTCACCGGTGTCCGGCTGAGACACCAATAAATCATCAATCGAGACATTAAGCTTTTCTGCATAACTCGGGTCTAGCGCATGTTCGGCATCGACAAATGCCACGGTTCCGCCCTGCTTTTGCGCCTCAGCAGCTACCTGCAATGACAATGTTGTTTTACCGGAAGATTCAGGGCCGTAGATCTCGATAATCCGCCCCTTCGGTAAACCACCGATTCCCAGCGCCACATCCAGTGCCAGTGAGCCCGTCGGAATCACCTCAATATCAGTCGCTTTGCCATCACCCATACGCATCACAGAACCCTGGCCAAACTGCTTTTCTATCTGAGAGAGCGCTGCGGCGAGTGCTTTTTGTTTTTGATCTTCCATTTCATTGCCTCCTGTGGCGATTATCTTTTCCGCCTCCTGGCGGGATAACTGAAATGTAGTTTATACTTTTTATTATGTCAATACTTTTTATCATACATATACTTTTTACCACCAAAAGACTTTATATTTAGCTCCATATTGAGAATAATCCATCTGAATAACTGCGGTATAAGAATGGAAATACGAATGGCCGATATAAAGACACAACAGGACATCAAGTGGAATACGCGCCAGCGGCTGCAATATATCGAGATTATGGCCTGGTATACCGGCGTCGTGAGCAGAAGCGACCTAGCCCGTACCTTTGGTCTATCCGACCCGGCCGCAACCAAGAACCTCAAATTATATAGCGACCTGGCACCGAAAAATCTGATTTACCAGCAGAGTGTCTTTGGCTTTGTTCCCAGTGATAGCTTTGTTGCTATGTTTGCGGATTTATCACCCCAGGTCGCACTGCCATTGATGGCCGATAATCGAGCGATCATAAGCCAGCCATTCGGTGAGATGCCGGTCTACGGCATTCCAACAGCACAATTACCACTACCCGCACGTTATCCAACTCAAGATATACTCGCACAACTGACCAGAGCGATTCGGCATCAACGCAAGGTAGAGGTCAGCTATCACTCACTATCTGGCAATACTGAACCACGGATTATCGAACCTCATTCACTGGTAAATAACGGCCTGCGCTGGCATCTACGTGCGTACAACAATCAGAGTTTCGATTTCAGAGACTTTGTACTGGCACGTGTTAGCACAGCTCAAATGCTGGATGAGCCGATGGAATCAGATGCACTGTACGATGAGGATTGGACCGACACCGTCGTTATTCAGCTATCGCCCCACCCTGGACTCAACGAACAAAAGCAACTGGGCTTAAAACTGGATTATCAGATGCAAGGAAATATCCTGGAAATTGAAGTACGCCGCGCATTGGCAGGCTACCTGCTACAACGCCTTTCGGTTGATACAACGGCAGATCACCATTTAAATGCAGACGCGTATCAGCTGATCGTTGCCAACCGAGATGAAATTGAGCCTTACTGTGGCTGGGTTTTCAGTAATTAAACCCCCAATCAGCCAGAACATCATATATAGGCCCAGCTGACCTCAATCGTGATTCGACTAACGAAAAACCATTTACTCGCCAGTGAATCGGCACGATCTCATGCGTCATGATTGATGAGGCATCCGCTCGCCGCGCCATCGTCACGTGTGGTTTATAAGCTCGTTTCTCTCGTGCAATACCAACCACCGATAAGGCATGTTGAAGGTCAGCCTGCAATACCATTAACTCATCGATCGGTTTTGATGGATGCAATCCGACAATACCCGTCTTTGTCCAGCTGAAGACCTCATCTATAACCACTTCAAACGACCTCGCTACCACGCCATCTGCAGCCAATCCGATCGCATCCATCATGTCATCGGGCTGATCCCCAAGGAATGACAGCGTCATATGAAAGTTATCTGAATTAACCGGATGCTCAAAAATACCCAGCTGTCGTTGCCCCAAGGCCAATGCCTGACGAATTTCGGCATCTGGCCAAAGAGCGAAGAACAAGCGCCTTTTCTTCATTCGCTAATAAATCTCAGCAAACCCGCCAATGCATAATCTGCTGCCGCCCCACGTACTGCTTCTCGATCCCCATCAAAATGCTGCGCCTCTTCCTCTACACGATCTGCTGCTGCCCAGGCGAACCAGACTGTGCCAACCGGCTTCTCGTCAGTTCCACCATCAGGACCAGCAATACCGCTGATCGCTATCGATAGATCGGCATGACTTTTTTTAATCGCCCCGGCAGCCATCTCATGAACGGTCTCACAGCTCACCGCACCATGGCTATCCAGTATCTGTGAACTAACTCCGAGCATCTCGACTTTGGCTTCATTGCTGTAGGTCACAAAGCCTCGCTCAAACCAGGCCGAACTTCCGGCCTGATCTGTTAGCAGCTTTGCTACAAGCCCAGCAGTACATGATTCCGCGGTCGCGACTTTTAAATCTCGCTTCAGCAATTGCTGGCTTAGTTTATTGATCGTGCTAGCACTCATTGCATTATCTCTAAATATTCTAACCCTCGGCATCGGCTTTCGCCTGTATTCTTGTATAATCGCGCCGCATTCACATCATGTCACTCCCTATGTTCAGCGTCTTTCTGCAAACCATACTGCCACACCACCTGCTATCGCGCATCATGCTGCGATTTTTACGGTTACGTGTGACGTGGCTAAAAAACCTGCAAATAAAATTTGTGATCAACAAATTTAACGTCGATATGTCGCAGGTTGAAAACCCGGACATTAATTCTTTTGAACACTTTAATGCCTTCTTCACACGCGCCATGAAGGCTGATGCTCGTCCCGTTAATGAGCCTGATAACACGAATAAATACTGCAGCCCAGTAGATGGCAGAGTCAGTCAGTTCGGTGATATCAATAACGATAATCTCATGCAGGCTAAAGGCATTGACTATTCCCTACTGGAACTTGTCGGCGGCAAACAGGATCTTGCTGAGCAGTTCTCAGGTGGTCACTTCAGTACGATTTATTTATCACCTCGCGATTACCATCGCATTCATATGCCCGCAGGTGGCACATTAAAGTCTATGACTTATGTACCCGGCCGACTTTTTTCAGTTGCCGATAAACTAGTACAGAACTTACCAAATCTGTTCAATCGCAATGAGCGTGTTGTCTGTATATTCGATACCGACAACGGCCCTCTGGCAGTAATTCTGGTTGGCGCTATCTTTGTTGGCTGTATGGATACGGTCTGGGCGGGCACCGTTTCTCCACCTCACCGCAGTTCGGTAGAACGTACCGATTACGACAACGAGACTGCACCAACATTAAACAAGGGCGAAGAAATGGGACGCTTCAACATGGGGTCAACTGTCATCCTTCTATGGCCTGACCAGGGTATGAACTGGGCGGAAGATTTTACTGTCGGCGCATCGGTGAAAATGGGGAAGCATATCGCTGAACGTACTTAGTACTAAGTAGTACCCGGTGTAGCTTCTTCTCCATCTGCATTCGATTCTTCAACGTCAGGCTTTGGCGTTTTCGTTAATACCACCGGGTCGACATAGAAGTTCAGCGGGCATTCGCCCGGGCAATTCTTCTCACATTGATCATTATCGATGATATTTTGCCAACAATAGGTCAATGCCTTAGTACGGGTTCGATAGAGTGTTTTACCACCCACCATTTCGGTCAATCCCATTTTATTGAAGATATCAACTAACGGCGCTTTATTACGCGCAAACACCATTTCAATACCCAACTTATCCAGGCGGGTAATCAATTCATGCAGCATTTCTTCACCGGTTGAATCAATCTGATTAATGCCTTCCGCATCAATCAATACGTATTTTAAATTAGGCTTTACAGCGATACGTTCCAGTACCCGATCTTCAAAATAGCCTGAATTCGCGAAATAAAGCGAGCCATCAAAACGCATCACAGAGATATGATCACAGGTATTGAGGATATGCGCCTCAGCATCGCGCAGGGTATCGTCCTTATGCCGGGAAAGTATCGCCATACGTGGCCGCATGGTTCGCCACACGTAGAGTCCAAGCGATAACATCACACCAACCAGCATTCCCTTATCCAGATGTGGCGCCATAGCGATCGTCAAAATAAAAGTAACCACAGCCACAATGGCATCGTGTGGCTGCACCCGCCACGCATGCACTACCGAATCAATACGAATCAATTTAATCACCGCCATAATAATCACGGCGGCTAACGTCGCCTGCGGTAGGTGGTATAGCAGCGGCGTAAAAAATAACAATGCCACGCCAACCATGAGACCGGTCACTACCGAAGAAAACCCAGTTACCGCACCATTCTCAATATTTACTGCAGAACGAGAAAATGAACCAGATACCGGATAACTTTGTGAGAAAGAACTAACGACATTTGCGACTCCCTGACCCAATAGCTCCTGATTTGCATCGAGTCGCTGTCGAGTTCGGGCCGCCATGGCCTTGGCAATAGAAATTGCTTCCATAAAGCCAACCAGTGAAATCACTATGGCCGCACTCATTAACTGAGCTGCAACCGACCAGTCAATTGTCGGGAATGCCATGGAAGGTAAACCCTCAGGTACAAAACCAACAATCGCCCCGCCCTTTTCAGAGAAATTCAGCAGGTAAGAGAGAATCGTAGTAAAAGCTACTGCGATCAGAACACTGGGAATACGGGGGTAATGTTTCGCCAGATACCACATGATCAATATCGATATAATCGCCATCGCCAGCGTTGGCCAATGCGTACTTTCAAACACCGCCTGCGTTACGCGCCAGATGGTTTCATAATAGTGTTCAGCACGCTCCACATTGACGCCAAACAACTTGCTCATCTGTGATGTGGCGATAATCAAGGCCGCTGCATTGGTAAAACCCATCACTACGGGATGCGACAGAAAGTCGACTAACTCACCCATACGAAACAACCCAAGCAACAGCTGAAACACGCCCACCATTAATGCCAGCATGATGGCATAAACGATATAACCATCGGGATTCTGAGTAGCTATTGGCTCTAATGCTGCAGCGGTTAGCAAAGAGACAACAGCAACCGGGCCGGTTTGTAACTGACGAGAAGAACCCAGGAGGGCCGCGATTAAAGGCGGTAAGAAAGAAGCATATAAACCATAGTGAGGTGGCAGACCTGCCAGCTGAGCATAAGCCATAGACTGGGGGATAAGCACCATCGCCACAGTCAGGCCCGCTAAAACATCCTTACGCAGGACTTGCGGATCTTTTAACTCACCTATCCACCCCTTAAACGGGACGAACATTCCTCCAAGCGCCATCAAAGACTTCTTAATGGTTTGCATGAATGTCGATCTCATTACGCCACCATCTAAGACCTGTTTGTCACAGGCCCTATCCTAGCTAGTTATTTTATTATGAGCTTATGACTGCTCACTTATAACAACATAGTATCGCGAGATTAACTGTCTGTCACATCCTGCCACGCAAACGCCATGGTATTTGATATTGCAGATTGATTTCGCGCCAGCATGAGTAATCGATCAACACCAAGTGCAACCCCGGAAGTCGATGGCATGGCATCGATAGCCGATAAAAATTTCTCATCCAATGGTATCTCCGCTTGCCCATTAGCCTTGCGTTGCATATTTTCAGCCTCAAAGCGTTCTCGCTGCTCGCGGCTATCCGTCAGTTCTTCAAAGCCATTCGCAATTTCAATACCATCGATATACAACTCAAAGCGTTTCGCAACGTCAGGGGTTACGGCATCAATTCGTGCCAGAGACGCCTGCGATGCAGGATAGTCATAGATGAAACTGATACTACCCTGCATCTGTGGTTGAATCACACAGGACAACAGCCAGTCGATAGCCACATCCCAGCCATCATTTTGAACAACTGGACATTGTAATTGGTGTTGCTGGCAATACTGATTTATAGCATCCCAATCTTCTTTAAGTGGATTGATGTTAACGGTGCTTTCAAATAATGACTGGTAACTTATCGTCTGAACATCAATATTTTTACCCCATAACACCTGAACCAGATCAGCGACTTCGGTCATCAATTGCGCCTGATCGAATCCCGGCCGATACCATTCCAGTAATGTAAATTCAGGGTTATGTAAGCGACCACGTTCATCATCACGAAACACTCTGCTGAGCTGGTAAATCGCCCCACTACCTGCAGCCAGCAGGCGCTTCATATAAAATTCAGGGGATGTTTGCAGATAGTAGGTTTGTTTTTGAAAGCAGGTTTTCAAGCTTTCTATATGAGGGTCAGGGATGGTTGAAGGCGCAAGTACTGGCGTTTCAACTTCCAGTACATCACGCTCATCGAAGAACTGTCGAATGGACTTTAACCATGCTGCGCGGATGCGCAGCATGTCGATTGATGCATCAGGCTGCCAGGACATCGTTGTATAGACGTGTTCTGACTTCTTTCGCTAATTGCTAGTCTTTGGCTCGAGAAACATACTCACCAGTTCGAGTATCGATTTTCAGCACATCCCCAATCTCGATAAACAGTGGAACACGTACTGTTGCGCCGGTTTCCAGAGTTGCTGGCTTCACACCACCCTGGGCAGTATCACCGCGCACACCAGGCTCAGTTTCAGAGACGGTCAACGTAACAAAATTCGGTGGCTCTATAGCAATCGGCACACCATCCCAAAGCAACATTTTGCAAACATCCTGCTCTTTCAGCCACAACGCCTGATCACCTACCGCAGCTTTATCCGCCTGCACCTGCTCATAGGTCGCCTCATCCATAAAGTGCCAGTATTCACCATCGTTATATAGATACTGCATGTCAGTATCCATGACATCGGCGGCCTCGACCTTTTCACCGGATTTAAAGGTTTTATCAATCACACGACCTGTTTTCAGGTTCTTCACCTTCACACGATTGAAGGCCTGCCCTTTACCTGGCTTGACGAATTCATTCTCAACAATATTGAAGGGGTCACCATCCAGCATGATTTTCAGGCCAGATTTGAATTCGTTTGTGCTGTAAGATGCCATGTTATCCTCTGAGAAAAGAGCCGTTCAAAGCCGCGTATGATACCCCGAACTCGCCCTCAAGGCACAGACTGGAAACAATCTCTTCGAGACGCGATCACAACCCCAGACGCACTACTCGACGCAGTTGAATTACCCCGGTCTCGATGGTTATCGGGTGCGCGTGCCGCAGCAAAGATCTTTCCTCTCAAAGTACCGTTGGGATATATCGAACGTATTGAGAAATCCAACCCCTATGACCCGCTACTGCAGCAGGTACTACCACTGTCAGATGAACTAGCAACTCCTGAAGGCTATGTTGATGATCCAGTCGGTGATCAACTGGCCACCTGCCAGCCCGGCCTGATCCATAAGTACCAAAGCCGTGCTTTACTCATTACAACCGGTGCGTGTGCGATCCACTGTCGATACTGTTTCCGACGACATTTTCCATATAGTGAATCACATAGCGGTGGCTCCAATACATCAGAGATTCTCCAATATATTGAAGCTCATACTGAGCTTGACGAGGTCATACTCAGCGGTGGTGACCCGCTAATGCTTGACGATGAAGCACTGGGATCATTACTATCGAGAATCAATGAATATCCACATATCCGCTGGATAAGAATCCATACACGCCTGCCCATCGTGCTACCTGAGAGGATTGATGCCCCCTTTCTGGGAACAATAAAACCCTATATCAGCAAACTCGTTCTGATCATTCATAGCAATCACGCCAATGAAATCGATGATCATGTTGCCGATGCTCTGAATGACTTATACATGTCGGGTGCAAGACTATTAAATCAGGCTGTGCTGCTGAAAGGCGTGAATAATGATGCACAAACGTTGTCTGATTTATCACATCTACTATTTCAGCATCGCGTACAACCCTACTACCTCCACCTACTTGATCGTGTAACTGGGGCTGCCCATTTCGATATCAATGAAAACACGGCTAAATCCATCTATCAGGAGATGCAAAGCATACTCCCTGGCTACCTGTTACCTCGGCTGGTTCGAGAAATACAGGGGCAACCATCGAAGACCCTGATTTAGATTATTCCACAGGCCTTGCCGCCAATAGCAAAACGTTAGAGAATGTGTCTCGGATCACAGATAATTATAAGAATATCAATACACTGTAGCCATTCAATAGATATTTCATTAAAACAGGGAATTGTTGTTGGAGAGAGACGACACAATCAATATCGCGGTCTACGAGAGTATGCCCGACGAAGCGGAGTTCATTGCAACTGAATTACGCAATGCCGGTCATGCCGTTAAGCCTCTGTCGTTTAAAAATAGTGATGACCTTAAAGCTATCTTATCGAATAACCGCGTCGACCTGATCTATTGCACAACAGAAGATAAGGAACTCGGCAGCGCCTGTCGAATTGCCGACAAACACAAAGATCATATCCCCGTCATTGCAATATCCTCAGATACAGATACCGCTGCCGTGATTCATGCCATGGAAAACGGCGCCCGCGACCTGGTCAGTCGAAATCAACCCGCGCATCTACGCATGGTGACCGAGCGCGAGCTTAAAGGCATTAAGCACTGCAAAGGTATGTATGAATTTAAACAGGCTTATCAGGAAAGCGAAAAACGCTGCCGTAGTCTGCTCGATAGCTCACGTGACGCCATTGCTTATATTCATGACGGCATGCACATCTATTCAAATAACGTGTATGTCGAGAAATTTGGTTTTGAAGACAGCGATGACCTGGAAGGCTTACCAATTCTCGATCTGGTTGCCATTGATGAGCACCCGAGATTTAAAGAATTTCTGACAAACTACGGCAAACAGGCCGGTGAAGAAAACGTCGACATCCGTTGTGAACGTGATGACGGTACTGAATTCGAAGCCGCCATGGAATTCTCCCCTGCCAGTATCGATGGCGAAGCCTGTACACAGGTCATTATCCGCGAGCAAAGTGTGAGCCAGGAAGTTATCAATGAACTGGAGATACTGAAATCTCAGGATAGTGTGACCGGTCTTTATAACCGTCAGGCATTTATCGAAGAGGTTGAGCAGGCCATTACCGATGTACAGAACGGTAACCGTCCAGGCGTCATTTTATATATTGAAGTCGATAAATTTGATGCTGTTAAAAGCACCATGGGTCTGGAAAATATCGATAACTGTATTGCAACCATCGGTAAGCTCATCGCAAGCAAGTTAAAAGATGATGATTTTGGCGCACGGTTTGGTGAGCACACATTCACTATTCTGGTCAGAGAAGGCGATGTACGGAAAATTGGTGCGAAATCCAAGGCGCTCGTCAAATCACTCAATACCATTGTTGAAGCCAAAGACCTTTCGATGCAGGTAACGTCTAGCCTGGGACTCGCCTCAATTCGTAGCACTACTCGAACACCCTACGAGATCATCGCCTGCGCAGATATGGCCTGCAACATCGCTAAAGAACGTGGTGGCAATAGTATTGAAGCCTATAAGAGCCCTGAAAAAGAAGCAGAGAAGAAGAAAACACAGGATGACCTTCGCTGGGTTAACCTGCTAAAAAATGCCTTAGAAAACAATCTGTTAAAACTCGCCTTCCAGCCAGTTGTTGGACTTAAAGATGAGAGTGACCAGATCTATGAGGTTCTGCTACGCCTGACTGATGAAGATGGTACAGAAATCCTGCCGGGTGAATTTCTTCCTGCAGCGGAGAAAACCGGCATGATCAATCTGATTGATCGCTGGGTCATTGGGCGTGCGCTGCATATGCTAGCTGAAAAGCAACGAGAAGGTGACAATACCAACCTGTTCGTCAAACTATCAGGTTCAGCTTATACCGATGAAGGCCTGCTCCCCTGGTTATATGAACGCAGCAAAGCCTCTAAAATCGATACCAATCGCCTTATTTTTGAGGTTGCTGAATCTGATGCAACCGGCCATATCAGTAAAGTAGCGCAGTTCTGTCGTACCCTGAAGAAGATGCGTTGCCGCACCCTGGTTAGTCAATTTGGTATGGCAGATGAACCCACCAAGCTATTCAAAGCCGTACCAATCGACTTCGTGAAAATACACCCCGGCCTGACGGGCCAGATTGCTAGTGATCCCTCGATGATGCAGGCGGTACGAGAACTGGTAAATGAAGCCCATGAGGCCGAAAAAGAGGTTATCGCTCCACATGTCGAAAGCGCTGACAGCATGGCACAACTATTTACCTGCGGCTTCGACTTTATTCAAGGCAACTTCCTGCAAGAACCTGATATCGTCATGCAGTTTGACTTCTCAGAAAATGAAGCCTCCATGCACCGCTCACAAGCAGCGATGGAATAACATAATTAGTCGAGTACTTTAGACACCATGCCGTCGGCGAGCTTAGGCTCAAACCAGGTCGATTTAGGCGGCATCACCTGATCATCATCCGCAACGGCCATTAAATCCGCGATGCTGGTCGGATATAGAGAAAACGCGATGGCCATGTCACCACTATCGACACGCTTTTCCAGTTCACCCAGACCACGGATACCACCAACAAAATCAATACGATCATCAGTACGTGGATCAGAGATCCCGAGTAATGGCTCAATGAGGTTATCTGCCAGCAAGCTCACATCCAGGCGTTTAACCGGATCAGAAGGAATCAGATCCGCATTAACCTTGAGCGCATACCACTGACCATTAACATACATACCGAACTCGCCTGGAGCAGCCGGCTTGAACTGGCTGTCAACGGCTTCACAACTGAATGCGGAACCGGATTTTTCGATTAACTCATGTACACTCAAACCATTCAGGTCTTTTATCACGCGATTGTAATCCAGGATTTTCATCTGATGATCAGGGAAGATCACCGTCAGGAAATACTCATGACTCGCTTCAGGGTCGTTATTAGTTTCACGTCGCATCGCAGCAACACGAGAAGCCGCTGCAGAACGATGATGACCATCAGCGACATAGATCACACCCATCTTGTCGAACTCGGATGTCAGCGTACTAATAGTGTCATCGTCATCAATAACCCATAGCTCATGGCGTACGCCATCCGCTAAAGTCACATCAACCTCGGCATTACCCTGCTCTGCCGCTTTCAGAATCCCATCGACAACATCCTGACCTTTGTAAGTCAGAAAAACAGGACCTGTCTGCGCATTCAAAGCGTCGACCTGACGAACACGATCATCCTCTTTCTTCGGGCGGGTATACTCATGCTTACGCACATCGTTTCGGTCATACGCTGCAACAGAAGCACCAGCCACCAAACCCGTCTGCGTATGTTCACCCATGGTAATACGGTAGGCGTAGTAACAATCCTTCGGATCACGTGCGAGCACACCGTCATTAATCATGCGCTGAAAGTTCTCTGCACCTTTCGCATAAACCGACGGATCATACGGGTCAGTTTCGGGCGGCAGGTCGATCTCAGGCTTGGAAATATGCAGGAAACGATTCGGCTCATGACCGGCCAGTTCGCGGGCCTCTTCAGTATTTAGAACGTCATAGGGAGGAGCCAGTACTTCAGCGGCTTTTCCAGGGGCTGGGCGTAGACCTGCAAATGGAGCAATTAGAGACATTTTGATTCCTACCTAGATTCGAATGCGGCGCATTCTAACGGGGATGGGGGATGAATTCATTAGCCAATGTTATTTATTGGCATTCGACTTACTCGTCATTCCGGCGTGCTACTCAGTCAAGCTGAGCACAGGCTTTGGCCGGAATCTGTCTCACCTGTCATTCCCGAATGATCTTATCGGGAATCCATATTTTGGTGTAGGAAGGTTTCGCGCTTGATCGTCTACAGTTTTTCTTAAATTTACTGCACGAGCGCAAGCCCTTTTTGTTTCGGCAAAAAGGGCGAAAAACCATTTGCTCCAGATACGCTGGCCTGCGGCCAATGTCATTGACTTAAGCCGTAAGTGATTGAAAGTAGGTGTTATAATCAGTCCAATGACAAACTAACAGGCTTTAAAACATGACCCGAGAAGACCTCATTTAAAACCATCTATGCCCGCATAAATGAAACCATAGAATCTACTGCGTTTTTGCAAAAGCACCGCCAAAGCTCAACGCACTTTACTCGCCAACGCGAGCTAACCTTTCCGACGCTGATTCGCTTTTTCCTGAACCTGATTAAAGGCTCATTACAAAGCGAACTCAATCACTTCTTTGAAATCGCACAGTCAAAACGCACGCCACTGATGCGTGTCACGGCATCAGCCTTTTGTCGGGCCAGAAAGAAGTTAAGCCCGCAGGTGTTTATTGATCTGAACCATCAGGCCGTCGATGAGTTTTATCATCATGCTGATATTGAAACATGGAACGACTTTCGCGTACTGGCCATTGATGGCAGTAAATATCACGTTCCATCCAATGCGCAAACGGCGCAGACATTCGGTAGCCAATTCAATCAATATGCGACAACCGTACCCATGGCACGTGGCTCTTGTTTATATGATGTGTTTCAGGGCATCGTACTCGATGCACAGATCACCGCATGCGATGCCAGTGAACGTGAACTAGCGTATCAACATCTGGGCCATACCGGTTCGAATGATTTAATGCTCTATGATCGAGGCTATCCTGCCTTCTGGTTGTTTGCCGCTCACCGGGCATTACAACGGGATTATTGTATGCGGGTCACGACGTCATTTAATCTTGATGTCCAAGCCTTTGTCGCCTCATCAAAGAAACAAGCCATCATCCACATCAAACCCAATGCTGTCAGTATCCGAAGATGTCGGGAGAAAGGCTTATCAATAGAGCCGATTAAAGTCCGGCTCGTTCGAGTGAAAACGCAACGCGGCGAATATGTCTTAATGACAAGTTTGTTGGATAAACAACGCTATCCCGTAAAATGCTTCAAGACGTTATATCACCTGAGATGGCAGATTGAGGAAAGCTACAAACAGCAGAAAAACTGGCTTGAAATTGAAAACTTCTCGGGTAAATCCGTCTTGAGCATTCAGCAGGACTTTCATGCCAAAATGCTGTGTCTGTCACTGACGGCGATGAGTTTATTTGCTGCTCAGGAGAAGATAAAGTCGTCGGTGGCTGAGCGTTATTATGCGTACAAGATCAATTTCTCTGCGGCGTTATCCAGCATGAAAGATACGATCGTTCATCTGCTTTCCAAGGGGTTAGACGAGTTCGAATGGCATCGCTGGTTGACGGTATTAAGTCGATGTTTAATTCCTATCAGGCCTAAACGTTCTTTCCCTCGTAAGGCCTCCCCGCGACCTCGACGTACCTTTCGTTCTTCCTATCGGAGAGCTTTGTGATTTCAAGCACTTAGGGCTTAAGTCAATGACATTGCCCGTAGGGCAGCGTATTGGGAGCTGTACGGGTCAAGTACATAGGTAACAAAAGAGTCCAGATACATAGGTTACACTTTTAATGTCCAGTAAGGTGTATTCCCACCTTTTTTATCGCGTAAGTTATAGCCCCCTAATCGGACGGAACCAAAATAAACTTCCCATATTCCATCATCTATCTCATCAAAGCCAACATATTCACCTCGAAGTAATTTCGCGATATAAACCTGTCCCGTATGGGCATAGACCACGCCGCTGTGACAGACTGGTCTGACTACAAAATAATCTGGATACTGTATTTCAGGTAGCTTGCTCGGATATTCTCTGGGCGATGGTTGGTAATGCATGGCAGGTGGTGTTTGATCTAATGCCTCATGTGGACGTTCATGGTTGTATGCCTCACGAAAGATATCAAAGCGTTTTTGTTGTGCGGTAAAAGTCTTCGCTGCGGGGCTGACGGTTTCACTGTTTAACATTGATGCATCCGCTCATGACGGCCATTTTGCTGCGGCCTGCCAGGCTGAATACGCTCAGGTATGATACCTAAACGTATCCACCAGATGGATAAACTGGATAGTCCGCCTGCTGAACGAGTCGCAAAGGGGACTCCGTTGTCGGAACGAATACGTCGAGGCAATCCATAGTGTTTGAAGAGCCGGGTAAAGCACTGGCGGGCCATCTGAGTCGCTGTTCCGGATACACCTTTACAACCCAGTAGGTAACGGGAATGGTGATCCATCACCGTCAGTGGGTAACACCATTGGCCTTTACCAAGTTTAATCTGTCCTTTGTAGTCAGCGCTCCAGACCTCGTTGGGCTTATCCACGGGATCAAAAGGCTGTGGATAGGGGCTGACTTTACGGCGAGGCTTTTGTTGATGCACCAGTCCTTCAGCATTGAGTATGTTGTAGATTGTTGTCTTTGAAGGCAGTGTTTGGTTGGGGAAGCGTTGTTGCAGTAATGCTCTGATCTTTTTAGCCCCCAGTGTGATGCGACTTTTAGTCCGTAACTCAATAATTGCTTTACGAATCGTATAGGGCGTACTCAGCGGGCTTTGATGTGGCTTACGGCTTCGCTCTTCCAGCCCAGATAGTTCATTGTGTTGGTAACGTTCCAGCCATTTGTAGCCTGTCTTACGACTAATACCATAACGCTGGCATAACGCCGTGTGCGTATACCCACCTCGTAGATGGTCAGCAATGAATAGTATCTTCTGTTCCATAGATTTTATCTCTTGCCAGGGCATTGGAAGCACCTCCATTATTCAGTGCTTCCAGCATAGGTAATCTGTTACCTATGTACCTGGACTGAGTTGTTACCTATGTCTATAGACCATACAGAGCAATGGTTTTTGGTTCGTTTTTGCCGAAACAAAAAGGGCTCGCGCTCGTGTAACAATTCAAGAAAAAGAACAAACGATCAAGCGCGAAACCTTTCATGCCAATACAGACAAATTCCCGCTAAAGGCACGCGGGAATAACAGGTGAGATAGATACCGACATCCGCCGGCATCACAAAACCCTAACTCTTCCTCTCAACCTCAACTCGATCAACCGCCTGATACCCACGTGGTAACTTCCACCCACGTCGCCCACGCTCAGCAACATACTCATCAACTTCAGGGCCTTTCATAGTCTTATGTTTTTTACCGGCGTAAACCGTTACCTTTTCACCATCCTGCACCAGCTCGATGGCTTTGACATGTTCTTCACGTGTCTTGAATTTTGCCGTTGGAATATTGATAATTTTATTGCCTTTACCTTTTGACATCACTGGTAATTCAGTTAGCGAAGTCACTAGCATATAGCCCTGTTTAGTTAACGATACAATCCAGTCGTCGTCCAAGCTTCTAACATGAACGGGTGGCAAGACTTTAGCGCCTTTAGGAACGCTTAATACAATCTTGCCTTTTTTGTTACGTGTCACCATATCTTCGAGCTTACAGGCAAAGCCGTAGCCACCATCGGTACTTAATAGATAGTAGTCATCCGGCTTACCCATCATGACGCCGACAAACGTGGCTCCATCGGGCGCGGTTACTCGACCAGAAAGTGGTTCGCCTTGCCCTCTCGCTGAAGGGAGATTGTGTGTCGCTATGTTATATACGCGCCCGGTTGAATCGAGGAAGATCGCCATCTGGTTGCTTTTGCCTTTTGCCGATCCCTGATAGTCATCTCCGGCTTTATAGTTCAGAGTTGTTGCATCGACTTCATGCCCTTTAGCTGCTCTTACCCAGCCTTTCTGTGAGAGTACAACTGTAATGGATTCAGATGGCATGAGTTCGGTTTCATCTAATGCCTGTGCGGCCTGACGCTCTACGATCTGAGAACGACGTTCGTCACCGTACAACTCAGCATCAGCCAACAATTCTTTCTTAATAAGTGTTTTTAAACGGGCTGATGAACCTAATGTCTTTTGTAAATAATCCTGTTCTTCATGCAATTCTTCCTGCTCTTGTTTGATTTTCATCTCTTCCAGTCGCGCCAGCTGTCGTAACTTGGTATCGAGTATGTAATCGGCCTGTATTTCACTTAATGAAAAACGTTTCATTAAGACCGGCTTGGGTTCATCTTCTGTCCGCACAATGCGAATGACTTCATCGATATTTAGAAAGGCAATTAATAAACCGTCTAAGAGGTGCAGTCGCTTTTGTACTTTCTCTAATCGCCATTGCAAACGACGGCGCACTGTCATAGTCCTGAAGACCAGCCACTCTTTCAGTACTGTCTTCAAATCCATGACCTCTGGACGGCCATGGTTGTTAATGACATTCATGTTTACACGATAGTTTCGTTCGAGATCTGTCGTCGCAAATAAATGCGCCATCAGTTGTTCGGTATCAACGCGGTTGGAACGCGGTACCACAACCAGGCGTATTGGGTTTTCATGATCCGATTCATCGCGAAGGTCTTCAACCAATGGTAGTTTTTTAGCGTTCATCTGCTGAGCAATCTGCTCTAAAATTTTTGCGCCAGATACCTGATACGGTAAGGCGGTAATAACGATTTCGCCGTTCTCCTTTTCATAGCAGGCACGCATTTTGATTGCCCCGTGACCAGTACGATACATATCCAGTATCTCTGCGCGCGGCGTAATGATCTCACCTCGTGTTGGATAGTCCGGGCCCTGAATATGCTCACAGAGTTCTTCGGTTGTCGTTTTAGGCGCTTCCAGTAAACGAATAGCGGCGGTAACCACTTCATTGAGATTATGTGGCGGGATATCGGTCGACATACCAACGGCAATACCTGTCGCGCCATTTAAAAGTACATTCGGTAATCGAGCAGGCAGTAATACCGGCTCATCCATAGTGCCATCAAAATTCGGCTGCCAGTCGACAGTCCCCTGCCCCAGTTCCTGTAATAGTGACTTCGCATAGGGGGAAAGCTTTGCTTCGGTGTAGCGCATAGCAGCAAATGACTTGGGATCATCCTGCGACCCCCAGTTACCCTGCCCCTCGACAAGTTTGTAACGGAAGGAAAAATCCTGCGCCATATGTACCATGGCTTCATAACAGGCGGAATCTCCGTGCGGATGGAATTTACCGATAACATCACCAATGGTTCGAGCAGATTTTTTAGGCTTTGAAGTCGCGCTTAAGCCAAGCTCTGACATAGCGTAGACAATCCGACGCTGTACAGGCTTCAGGCCATCACCTATTGCCGGTAATGCCCGGTCCAGAATGACGTACATGGAATAATCAAGATACGCCTTTTCGGTAAATTCACTTAAGGGGCGCTGTTCCAGCCCTTCGAAATCCATTTCCTGCATTGTTCTTTTCACCCTTGAGTTTTCGCTCAAATCTTCATGCTATGATCTCTCGCAGAGGTATCATAACGCAAGCAATATGGTTGATGGTCAGGAAAAACAGTCTGCAGTGAGCGATTCAAAAGAGATCGGCTTTAGTTACGAAGAACAGGTCAAAAGCGACCAGTTTATTGCCTTACAGGGCCAGGTCAGTCAGTGTCTTGATGAACGCCGTGGTTTAATCGAATCACGCAATCTTTATATCAAACTCATGATTGCTTCATGGGCAATCACTGTATTTGTGGTGTTTATTTATCCTGGCATTCAGGAGTCACGACTGGAAAAGCAGGATATCCGAAAACAGGCGCTAAGAGCCGCCGCACAACATACCAGTTCAGCTCCACAGCGTGGCTGCAAACCTTGTGCTGATCAGACAACAGAGATATCGCCACTCGCTTCGCCAAAAGAGTATCTGCAACACCTGGAAAAGAAACTGGGTAAATCGAAAGCAGTGCCAGCAGCCGATCTATCACCTTTAGTCACACAACAGACACTGCCTGCCGAATCGGAACAATCAGAGGAGAAGACCACTGTCCCAGTTCTGATTGAACAGATTGTTAAACAGACTGTATTCGAGTGGAGTATTGCCTGGGAACTACAAAACTCTGAACGCTATTTATCCTACTATGGGAAACGTTTTATTCCCGAGAATGGAACCACGTTATATAAATGGAAAAATCAACGCCGCGATAGAGTTGAAAAACCAACTTCTATTCGTATCAGGATAGATGATCTCATCGTGACTGATTTTCAGAATGGACAGGCTACTGTTGAGTTTATACAGCACTATATGACGCCGAATTATAAGGACGTCGCGCATAAACGCATGATTTTTGTGAAAGAAGACAAGCAATGGAAAATTATTCGAGAAATTGTTCTCGGATAATTAAGGCAGGATATTCACCTCTGGTTCCAGGTTAATTCCGAGGTGTCGAGCAACGCTTTCCTGTATATCACTCACCAGTTGCATCATGTCTTCGCCAGATGCGTGATTATGATTTATCAGTACAAGTGCATGCTGCTCATGCACACCACAGGTCTCTCGTCGATGACCTTTCCAGCCACTTCTTTCTATCAACCAGCCAGCCGGAACTTTAACCTGCTGATTCGGCTGAGGGTAAGCCGGCATGTCAGGATACTCTGATTTCAATTCCTGATACCGCCCTTCGGTTACAATCGGGTTCTTAAAAAAACTCCCTGCATTCGGTAGTACCGCTGGGTCCGGTAATTTCGAAGAACGAATTTCAATGACCGTCTGTGCGACATCATGGATACTCGGGGAGGGATTGCCGGAACTTGCCAGTTTCTCAGCAATCGCACCGTAACTGGTATTTAACACATGATTCTGAGTAGTTAATGCAAAGGTCACTGACGTGATTACCCATTTGCCCTTTTCCTTGTGTTTGAAGATTGAACTTCGATAAGAAAACTCACATTCAGAGATTTTAAAACAACGTTCCTGACCATCAGAAATGCGTATCGCTTTCACTGCTATCACATGATCAGATAACTCTACACCGTACGCCCCAATGTTCTGTACAGGTGCCGCACCGACCGTACCCGGTATCAATGCCAGGTTTTCAAGCCCGCCATAATTTTGTTCCACACACCACATCACGAACTCATGCCAGTTCTCACCGGCCATGGCGGTAACGTGGACACAATCATCCTGATGACTTTCAGAGATACCTCTCAGTTCAGGCTGCAAAACCAAACCAGTGAAAGTTGATTGCCTGAATAGCAGATTACTACCACCACCGAGGATAAGAGATGGCGTTGTTTCGGATAAAACCTCTTGTAGATCTGAGATGTTATCTACGGAGCAATACTCTTCTGCCACACATTCAATAGCAAAGGTATTTCGCTGCTTTAATGAAACCTGTGATTCAATTTTCACTGACATAAGTCAGAACATGACAGGCTACACAATAGCCTTATCACCCTTCTTCTCCAACCATGCGCGTCGATCAGATGCACGCTTCTTAGCGAGTAACATATCCATCATACGATTCGTTTTATCACCCGCATCCAGAGTCAACTTAACCAGGCGTCGAGTATCCGGTGACATCGTCGACTCGCGCAGCTGCTTTGGACTCATCTCACCCAGACCTTTAAAGCGAGTAATACTGATTTTACCTTTACGCTTTTCAGCTTTTATACGATCTAGAATGCCTTCACGTTCTGCCTCATCAAGCGCATAGAACACATCCTTACCAACATCGATGCGAAATAATGGCGGCATAGCGACATGCACATGACCAGCTTCGACCAGTGGTCTAAAGTGTCTGACAAATAAAGCACAAAGTAGTGTAGCGATATGTAGGCCATCTGAATCAGCATCAGCCAAAATACAAACTTTACCGTAACGTAAGCTCTTTAAATCTCCCAACCCGGGCTCAACACCAATCGCAACTGAAATATCATGCACTTCCTGAGAAGCTAATACCTGATCCGGTGAAACCTCCCATGTATTCAGAATTTTCCCACGCAACGGCATGATGGCCTGAAACTCTCGATCACGTGCCTGTTTCGCTGAACCACCAGCAGAGTCACCTTCTACCAGGAACAATTCGGTTCGACCTAAATCTTGCGAGCTACAGTCAGCCAGCTTACCGGGTAATGCCGGTCCGGCAGTGACGCGCTTACGAACTACCTTCTTACCCGCTTTTAATCGTTTATGTGCATTGGCAATGGCAAGTTGTGCAATACCTTCACCAGCTTCCGGATGCTGGTTTAACCAGAGGCTGAAGGCATCTTTAACTACACCCGATACAAAGGCGGCACTCTCTCGTGAAGATAAACGTTCTTTTGTCTGACCAGAGAATTGAGGATCAGCCATTTTAATTGACAGAATGTAGCTACATTTATCCCAGACATCATCTGGTGTTATTTTCACACCGCGCGGTAACAGGTTTCGAAATTCACAGAACTCGCGAACTGCTTCTGTTAGACCAGTCCGCAAGCCATTTACATGAGTGCCACCCTGCGCAGTCGGAATTAAGTTCACATAGCTTTCAGTAATTAACTCGCCACCTTCAGGAAGCCATTGAACCGCCCAGTCTACTGCTTCTTTTTCGCCACTCAAGCTGCCAAGAAATGGTTCATCGGGAAGTACTTCGAAACCCTGTAGTGCTCCGGTTAAATAATCCTGGAGACCATCTTCGTAATACCACTCTTCTTTATCTTTACCCTTCTCATCGTGAAAACGAATCAATAAGCCGGGACATAAAACTGCCTTCGCACGAAGGACATGCTTGAGCCTGGGTAGGGAAAAATTAACCGAATCAAAATACTTACCATCAGGCCAGAAGTGAATCGTAGTACCCGTATTTCGTTTACCGACATCTCCAACAACTTTCAGGTTCGAAGACTTCTTGCCACCCTTGAAGGTAATCTTGTGTTCCTTGCCAGCTCGTCGAACAAATACTTCAAGGTTCTTTGACAATGCATTAACAACGGATACACCAACACCGTGGAGTCCACCAGAGAACTGATAATTCTTATCTGAAAATTTACCACCGGCATGAAGTTTGGTAAGAATAACTTCTACACCAGGGATTTTTTGTTGAGGATGGAGATCGACCGGCATACCTCGACCATCATCAATGACCTCCAGGGACCCATCTTTAAATAACGTCACATCGATTTTTTTCGCGTGCCCTGCAATCGCTTCGTCAACGCTATTATCAATCACTTCCTGAGCAAGATGATTAGGTCGGGTGGTATCGGTATACATGCCCGGGCGTTTACGGACAGGTTCTAAACCACTTAAAACCTCGATTGCCGAGGCATCATATTGATCTACCATAGTTAACTAAAAGCTACGACTATCGGAAGGAATTGTATCTGGATATCTCACTCTTTCGAGTATTTCATGTTTAAGTAAGGCATTTCTATCTGAATCACACAAGTACGCGGTAATATAATCTCGTCTATAATCCAAACCAGTCCCACCCCGCTGCTTTACCACTTTCCATTGAGGTTCTGATAACTCATAAAAAGTGCCTTTTCCCGTTCCATAGGCATAGGTGACATACTCCCTAGTATCACAACGAAAGCCTTCGAAAAATACATTTTGATATCCGCTTCTGGACACAATAACACTTGTTACTCGCACTGCCACCTGGTCTATCCCAATTTGGATTGAATCTGGATCTATGTAGTAGTCAAAAACAGCATCAGGCGTATCCACATGCACCTTCAATAACTTATTATTTACAGGGTATGCTGGTAAATCTATAACATCTTCGCGAAACTCCCATTCTTTGATATTTTTTGTATCGACAATGCCATCTATCTCTAGATCTTTAAGATGTTCGTTTGTTTGCAGGTAAGCTACGCTGGGTACAAAAAGCAAAAAAGAGAATACAAACAAGTATCTCACTGACGTTCCCCACTATTACAACGCACATAGACTAGTACGCCTAGCCGTGGACAGCAAGCGCTATCAGTTGTTGAAACAGAGTCTACGAAAGGTCTGCTGTCAAAGATTCTCGTATAGAAGCAGACACAGGCGTCACGACTTGCGCATAATTTGCCAGATCACTACCCATATTCAGACCTGCGCCATTCTTTAACGATTCCACCATACCCGCATCCAGCTCAAAACGAGAAAAATGAACAGCTGAAGTCTTACCATCCTCAGTACGTTCCAGGTCTTCATCAGATATCGCGAAACTCTTATCGTGCCCCTCGACCTGAACCCAGACCTGATCTTCGATACCCACCAGTTGAGTCAGTGCCTGTTTACGCTCTTCGACATCGTCGTATTCGATCATCATGGTTGCCTTAAAATTTGTACCATCTGGGATTAGTGGGTTGTAAGCATCTAGCTCTTCCTGAATTCCATCCGCCTCAAAGATTTTTTCGATACGCAACATTTCCTGAATCTGATAGTGCATCGTCAGGCGATCTTCAAAATAAAGCGCCAGATGCTCGCCAATTCGGACATGACGATTTTGTTTATGTGCCAATACTTCTGCACGAAACTCCGCACGTTTTTCAGAGTACTCTTCCAGGCTAAACAGGTCTGCTCTTGTTAATTTTTCCATTATTCTTCCTTAAATTCCGTATGCCTGCCGTAGTAGTGATATTGGGGTCTCTGCCGCCATACCATCTTCCATGCCATTCTGTATTTGCGCTCCAGCCATCGGACAATCACTACCATAGTGATCAGCTTCCGCGCGTTGTACCTGACTGATTATCGGGCGACAGATCCTTTTTGAGATTTCGTGAAACTCTTTCTTCACGGCGTAAGTTCCATCGTGTCCGGAGCAACGCTCAATCATTTTCACCTGAGTATCCTGAATCAATTCCAGAATCTCCCGTGTTTTTGGACCAATTTTCTGCACACGTTGATGACAGGCCGCATGGTAAGCCACATTACCGAGGGAAGTTTTAAAATCAGTTTTCAGTGCGCCCTCTTTATGACGCAGCATTAAATATTCGAATGGATCGTAGATCGCCTGACTCACCTTAATCACGTCAGGATCATCCGGAAACATCAGCGGTAATTCCTGTTTAAACATCAAAACGCAAGACGGCACTGGCGCCATGATATCCCAGCCTTCATCAACCAGTTTCGATAACATGGGAATATTTGTGTTTTTAGCAGCTTCCACTGAGTCCAGATCACCCAGCTCCAGCTTCGGCATTCCGCAGCATTGTTCTTTATCGGCCAGTTTCACAACCACATCGTTGTGCTGCAAAACTTTGATTAAATCTTCACCTAACTCTGGATCGTTGTGATTGGCATAGCAGGTGGCAAAGATCGCAATCTTACCTGTGGTCTCGCCTGCTGGTTTTACTGCCGACTCATCAACAGACATTCCCTTAGCACGCTTACGTAATGTCTTGCTGTGATATTCAGGAACAACGGCATCCTTGTGAATACCCAGTACATTCTCTGTGATACCACGCATGGCCTTGCTCTTATTGGCTGCGTTACCAATCTGATTAATAACTGGAATACCCATGAATGAACCCATGGTATCGGTCGAAGACAGCATGTTGTCGCGGAACGATACACCCTCTTTCTTAAATTTGACCGCTTTGGCTCTAAGCATGAGGTGAGGAAAATCGACATTCCACTCGTGCGGTGGCACATAAGGGCATTTGGTTAAGTAACAAAGATCACATAGATAGCAATGATCGACGACCTTGATGTAATCTTTCTTATCAACACCATCGACTTCCATGGTTTCCGACTCATCAACCAGATCGAACAAGGTCGGAAATGAATTACACAGGCTCACACAGCGGCGACAGCCATGACAAATGTCATAAACGCGTTCTAACTCCGCGTTAAGCTTGTCTTCATCCCAGAAATCCGGGTTTTTCCAGTCCAGGGCGTGGCGTGTGGGTGCTTCGAGTGAACCTTCTTGTATATGTGCCATTGGGGTATGCGCTATTTATTTGATCTCTAATGACGTAGAAATCAGAGAGCGATTAACTCGCCCTCTGAAATCCGACAAACAACCTGGTTAACCGTCCAGGCCGTCCAGAGCTTTCTGGAAGCGGTTAGCGTGAGAACGCTCAGCCTTAGCCAGAGTCTCAAACCAGTCAGCAATCTCGTCGAAATTTTCGTCACGAGCTGTCTTTGCCATGCCAGGATACATATCAGTGTACTCATGAGTTTCACCAGCAATGGAAGCCTTCAGGTTATCTGAAGTGCCACCGATTGGCAGACCAGTTGCTGGATCGCCTGTCTCTTCCAGGTATTCCAGATGACCGTGTGCGTGGCCAGTTTCGCCTTCAGCGGTTGAACGGAAAACAGCAGCAACATCGTTATAGCCTTCAACATCAGCTTTTGCTGCGAAGTACAGGTAACGACGGTTAGCCTGAGATTCGCCTGCGAAAGCGTCCTTCAGGTTCTGTTCTGTATTACTATCTTTCAGACCCATGGTCCTCTCCATTTTATTAATAGAAATTTCGAAATTCCTAATCCGACAGGATCAAATCGTCCCATCGAACAGGCGCTGACATATCTATCAGCTGAGTCGAACTTTAGGCGTCGACCAGTAATTATTCAATTCAATTTTCTTCGCCGAATGATTCATTTTTACGAATAATCATTTGCTGACATTTTAATATGAAAAAACCAACAGTCATTGACCGGCCGCACTGAAATCGCTACGGTTGCGCACCACGTGAAAGCGCACAGGTTTTAGCATGCCCGCAAAGAAAAAAACGGCCTCCGCCCCCGATTTTGAACAGTCCATGAACGAGCTGGAAGAACTAGTCGAAGCCATGGAATCAGGAAAGCTGAGCCTTGAGCAGTCTATGGAACACTTTGAGCGCGGTATCAAGCTTACAAAGAACTGCCAGAAATCTCTCACAGAGGCAGAGCAGCGCGTACAGATCCTAATGAAAGAAGCCGGCCAGGAAAAGCTGGTCGATTTCGAGCCAGACGAAGAATAAGAATGGCAGATTTCAAAATCTTTATGCGTGACAGCCAGTCACGCGTTGAACAGGCGCTTGCCGGTTATTTACCCGCTGCTGATACGATTCCGAACCAGCTCCATGAAGCCATGCGCTATTCCACGCTGGATGGGGGGAAACGTGTACGCCCAATGTTGGTGTATGCAGCAGGCCAGGCCGTCAGCGCTGACGATAATATGCTTAACGCATCTGCCTGCGCCATCGAGATGATCCATGTCTATTCACTCATCCATGATGACCTCCCCGCTATGGATGATGATGATTTACGTCGGGGGCGTCCGACCTGTCACAAAGCCTTTGATGATGCGACCGCTATTCTGGCCGGTGACTCCTTACAGCCATTAGCCTTTGAAATAATCTCCCGAGAAACAAATCTCGCAGCCGAAAGTCGAATCCGGATTATTCAAACACTCGCTCATGCCAGTGGCTCAATCGGTATGGCCGGTGGGCAGGCGATTGACCTGGAATCTGAAGGCAAACAATTATCTCTGGATCAACTCGAAGAAATGCACAGTAAAAAAACCGGTGCATTAATCCGAGCTGCAATCCAGATGGGCGCCTTGTGCGATCCCAATATTAGCGATGATGATCTTGAGGCACTGGACACCTTTGGCCGAAGCATAGGACTTGCCTTTCAAATCCAGGACGACATCCTCGATGAAACGGCAGATACGGAAAAACTGGGTAAGCCGCAAGGTTCAGATAGAGAAAAAGACAAGTCGACATTTATATCGCTCTGTGGCCTGGATGAATCACGACAACGGGCGAACGACTTGCTGAAACAGGCCATCGACGCACTTAAACCTTTGCAAGGTGATACCAACCAGCTTGTAAATCTGGCGAACTATATTGTTCAGAGAGACTATTAAGCAGCAAAATTCCACCTAATATTGCCTGTTTCTATACCCATTATTAGCACATTCTGATGATGCAATTCTCAGCGTAGTAACCGATAATCCGCCTATGAGTGCCTACCCCCTATTATCCCAGGTTGATTCACCGGCAGATCTGAGAAAGTTCTCAGAGGACGAGCTCATCCAGCTCGCTGATGAATTACGCCAGTACCTGATCGAAACAGTCTCCAGCTGTGGTGGGCATTTTGGTGCCGGGCTTGGGACAATCGAACTTACCGTGGCATTGCATTACGTATTTAACTCGCCTGATGACCGCCTGGTCTGGGATGTTGGTCATCAGAGTTACCCACACAAAGTCCTTACCGGACGCCGTGACCAGCTCGGCACGATTCGTAAAAAAGATGGATTAACACCATTCCCTAAGCGTAAAGAAAGTGAATTCGATACCTTCGGCGTCGGACACTCAAGCACGTCTATTGGCGCAGCGCTCGGCATGGCCGTCGCAGGCGAACAACAAGGACTGGATAGAAAGTATGTTGCCGTCATCGGCGATGGTGCAATGTCAGCCGGAATGGCTTTCGAGGCCTTAAACCATTGTGGAGATATTCAGGCAGATTTGCTCACTGTATTGAACGACAATGAGATGTCGATCTCCCCCAACGTGGGCGCTCTCTCCAAATACTTTACTCGTATCCTTTCGGGCAAAACTTATTCCAGTATGCGTGAAGGTAGTAAAAAGCTACTGGAAATTGTTCCTCCGATGTGGGAAATCGCCAAACGTGCTGAAGAACATATGAAAGGCATGGTTTCCCCCGGAACTTTATTTGAAGAACTGGACATCAGTTATTTTGGTCCAATTGACGGTCATGACCTGCCTACCTTGATCAAAACTCTGCAAAACCTGAAAGAACACAAAGGCCCGCGTATCCTGCACATCATCACCAAGAAAGGTAAAGGCTACTCACGTGCTGAACAGAATCCTGTAACTTATCATGGTGTTACACCATTCGACCCATCCACAGGTATCAAAAAAGGAACGTCACCATCTGCGCCAACCTATACACAGGTCTTTGGTAGCTGGCTATGCGATATGGCTGCAGCCGATAAAAAACTCATCGGTATAACCCCGGCTATGCGTGAAGGCTCAGGCCTGGTTGAATTTTCCCAGAAATTTCCAGAGCGTTATTATGATGTCGCCATTGCCGAACAGCATGCGCTTATCTTTGCGGCGGGTCTGGCCTGCGACGGCATGAAGCCCGTGGTCGCGATTTACTCGACGTTTCTGCAACGCGCCTATGACCAGCTCGCTCATGATATCGATCTGCAAAACCTGAATGTCCTGTTCGCCATTGATCGCGCAGGCGTTGTCGGCCCAGATGGCCCAACCCATGCCGGCACGTTCGATTACAGCTTTATGCGCTGCCTGCCAAATATGGTGATTATGGCGCCAGCCAATGAAAACGAGTGTCGTCAGATGTTGAGCACCGGCTTTCAACACACTGGGCCAGCAGCTGTTCGCTATCCACGTGGAAAAGGCCCAGGCGCAGAAGTCGAAAATAATCTGGAAACCATCGAGATAGGCAAAGCCGAACTGATTATACAGGGCCATGGCATCGCAATTCTTGCCTTTGGCACCATGGTTCCCGCAGCCCAACAGGCTGCAAACAGTCTTGATGCTACGCTGGTCAATATGCGTTTTGTAAAACCCATGGATGAAGAGATCATTCGAAAAATGGCCGAATCACATGATGTCCTGGTGACTATCGAAGAAAACTCAATTCAGGGCGGGGCTGGTAGCGCTGTCGCCGAATTCCTAAATCAGGAAGGCATAACCACACCTCTGGTTCAGCATGGGTTGCCCAATCAATACATTGAACATGCCGAACGAGAAGAACAACTGGCCCAGTGCCAACTTGATCCAAAAGGGATAGAAGACTTCCTGAGAAAATACCAAACAGGGTCAATTGCCAAATCTGCCGCACTCTAATATGCTTCGCGGCCTAATTACCTACTAAAATACTCAGGTATTACGAGTATATCGACGAGCTGTAACCCATTGGACAAATCCATGTTAGACAAGACCAAAGACGAACTGCCCAGCATTGCGGACGTTCAGCAAAGCGCGGACACGCGTCAAATCGCGATCGATAAGGTCGGAATCAAAGATATTCGCCATCCGGTCAAGGTTCGTGATCGTTCTGGTGGTGATCAGCACACCGTTGCGACGTTTAATATGTATGTCGATCTGCCAAAGCAGTTCAAAGGCACACATATGTCCCGTTTCGTAAATATTTTGAATCAACACGAACGTGAAATTACTGTTAAATCCTTCAAGGACATGCTGCACGAAGTAACTGATCTACTGGAAGCAGAGTCAGGCCACATCGAGATGACTTTCCCGTACTTTGTGAACAAAAAAGCACCCGTATCGGGCGTCGAGAGCCTGCTGGATTACGAGGTCACATTTAACGGTGCGAAGATCAATAACGAAATTTGTCTGAATATCAAAGTCGTCGTCCCGGTTACCAGCCTGTGTCCCTGCTCAAAGAAGATATCTGAATACGGTGCACATAATCAGCGCTCCCATGTAACCGTTGATGTCTGCGCCAAAGATTTCATCTGGATTGAAGAAATCATCGACCTCGTTGAAGAAGAAGCATCCTGCGAACTATATGGCCTGCTTAAACGCCCAGATGAGAAGTATGTAACTGAACGCGCTTACGATAATCCAAAGTTTGTTGAAGACATGGTACGTGACGTAGCAGCGCGCTTGAACAATGACGATCGTATCGTGAAATACGTTGTTGAATCAGAGAATTTTGAATCGATCCACAACCATTCGGCATACGCACTCATCGAAAGAGACAAACGCCAGGACGATTAAATCAAAAGCGATTAATCTGCGGGCGGGTAATTATTGGGTTCTGGCCTCAAGAACCACTATCCCCTGCTCTTGTGTCATCTTCAAGCGACTTAAAAATGACATCCCCAATAGAATCTGCTGATCGTGATTGGTATCGATGATACTGGCCTGTACCCGGTTTAGTTTGATCCCACCTACTGTCACGGTATCCAGCATCACAGCCCAGGCATCTTTCAGCTCAGAGGCTGTACTAACCTGTGACGGAATTCCTTTCTCTCGATAGGGGATTTGCAGCTTATCGGCTGTTACCCGGCTCATAGCCACAACGCTAGCTCCGGTATCAACCAGAAAGTCGACATTACGACCATTGATCAGGCCCTGCGTCAGGTACATGCCACGATTGGAGGGGATCCGAACAATATGCTTCTTCGGCTTAGCCAGTTTCGTACTGACCTGTGAACCAAGACCGAGTTTTTTCTGCTGGCCATTCACTTCAATAACAGCTTCACGGGAACTGGCACGAACCAGCTTAACCCCATGCTTCACATCGCCAGCTGCCATCATGACCTGTTTACCGTCGATTTTGACCATGGCCTTACCACTAAAGAGCGCAACTACTTTGATCTTTGGCGCATTCGCAGCCATTGCGGTAAAAGCAAATAGTACTGATAGAAAAACCAGAGATGTTAATGCGAATCGCTTCAAGGGATAATCTCTTCTAGATTTTGAGTAATCTTAGCAGTTCATCGACGAGCAATCATGAAACCAGTCACAATTTTTAGACATATCGAATGCGAAGGGCCCGGCTATCTGGACACCGTATTGCAGCGGTATCAGATCCCCACATGTCTGATCGCAATCGACCAGGGTAACAGTATCCCCGAAGAACTGGGCGATACCAGCGGTGTGATCATTATGGGTGGCCCCATGAGCGTCAATGATGACGATGAATGGATCTCTCGGGAAACACGTTTCATCCAGCAGGCCATCGAAGCCAATTTACCCGTCCTCGGACATTGTCTGGGCGGCCAGTTTATCGCCAGGGCACTCAGCGCGAAGATTATTCAAAATACCGTCCAAGAAATTGGCTGGCTACCTGTTTCCAGCCCAACAAAAAATGATAGCCCCGCATGGCTTAAAGACTTTCACGAGCCCGAAACCCTGTTTCACTGGCACGGCGAAACCTTCGAACTACCCGATAACGCCACTCGCCTGCTCAGTAGCCCCGACTGCAAAAATCAGGCATTCATGGTGAAAGACAACGTCTACGCCTTTCAGTGCCACATCGAAATGACCGCTGACATGGTCGATGAATGGAGTGCACTCTACGAAGACGAATTAACCTCCGACGAGGTTACGGTACAATCGCGCGAACAAATGATGTCACTGACACCACAATATATAGACCGGCTAAATCAACTAGCCAACAACGTATATGAACACTGGATTACAAAATTATGATGACCTGTTACGTCTACCGTAGTACACGTAAAAACGATACCTATCTTTACATGCCTAAGAAAGATGAGTTCGATGATCTCCCTGAGCCAGTACAGAAAATATTCGGTACGCCTGAATTCAGCATGTCCTTCGTTATCACACCAGATAAGAAATTAGCCCAGGTCGATGCAAAAGATGTGATCGAGAAGATGGAAAGCGATGGATATTTTCTGCAGTTACCACGGCAGGACTTTTATCTTGAAGCGATTGAGCAGAAAATCCTCGAATCCATAAAAAAATAACAGACCAAACACTTCATATATACCTGATACGGAACCACCCTCTATATGGTCGATGGGACAATGTCTACCTGAATTGATAGCTACAACTGTTATGCATTGATGAATCAGACTCTATACGCTTACTTAAATATCACCCTTCCAATGGTCGCTTGGGAAGTAGCTATTGGCCGGATACGATCCGCATGTGATATTAACCTTAAGCAACATGAATATGGTATTTCGCTTTGGCAATACAATCTCATCCGAAAATATGTGGCTAATGGGATCAGCAATCGATTTAGGAACGAACTCTCCCTTGAGTTAATAAGACAAAGGAAATTTTCTACTTCTGTTTCAAGATTAAGAGGTGTTTACTTTTTTAAATCCGAAAAAGACGCTTATGCCGCAGTCGATCGGTGGGGTGTCCCTGAAAATCGAAAATTCATATCCGCCGTAAATTTTTCAAGTAACAATACGACCTTTGTAGATTCAGAATGGATTACGTCATTTTTGGCGTCTGACGAAGAAGATTGGATGGAAAGATATTGGAGAGGAGAAACATTAGGAGCAAAACCATTAACTGAAGTATTATCGAGTGGCATCGGCCTAGTGCAAAACAAAGAGTTAAGAAAACAAGCATATGAAAAAATTATCCATACTTTCCCTTACTCCACTCGACTGCTTGCTATTGCCACTTGCGGCATTAAATATGCAAAGATTGAAAGTATCGCTCAAGCAATGCCATTCATCACTCAGGAAGACGCAAGGCTTAAAATCAGCTTTTATCTAAATATTGGTGATCTAAACAAGAAAAAACACGAGCTCATGAAAGCATGTGACTCTTGCAAAGAAAACAATGAATATCCTTTAACTATTAAACCACTTAGTGAGAATGTAGTCTTCCATACCCCAGATTTAACTGATGATGCGTCAATAAAAATCAATCGGAAATTACACCAATCAATAAGATAGCCTCATGAAGGATCATAGACGCCAGCAAATTAACTCAAAAATAATCACGTTGGGCGTCTAAACTTTTCCCTAGCGTCCGCTACTGTTTCTCCAAATACACAACTAGGGAAATGATCATTCACCATACCCATCGCCTGCATGAACGAATACACCGTTGTCGGGCCAACAAACTTCCAGCCCATCTTCTTCAATGCTTTCGATAATGCTGTAGATTCGGGAGATGATGAAATGGTTTGTGGGCCATCGATATCTTTCGGTTCGTACGACCAAAAATAAGCAGCTAGTGAGCCTTCCGCTTTAATCAATTCTTTCGCACGTTGCGCGTTATTAATTACCGCCTCGATTTTCCCTCGATGGCGGACAATACCTTTGTCCTGCAACAACCGATCAACATCTTTCTCGGTAAAACGGACGACTTTATTAATATCAAAATTCTTAAAGGCTTTTCGGAAGTTCTCACGCTTCATCAAAATCGTGCGCCAGCTTAGTCCAGACTGAAACCCTTCCAGGCAGAGCTTTTCAAACAGGCGTTGATCATCAACGACAGGGAAGCCCCATTCGGTATCGTGATACTTAATATATTCAGGTGTCGAATGACACCAGTGACAACGTTGCTTGCCGTCTTCGCCTGTGAATAGATCACTCATCGGCACTCTCAATCACCATGACAGCAAGCTAATAGCGGAAAGGTCGAAATAAAGATTAGTAACATGCATAACGATTAACGCGAATACACCTGCTAGCACATCATCAATCATGATACCTGTTCCGCCATGCACATGTTTATCCAGCCATCGAATTGGCCAGGGTTTAATGATATCGAAAAAACGAAAGGCTAGAAATCCAAGAGCCAAAGTCCAGAGATTTACCGGGATTAGTATCATCGTAATGAGGTAACCAACCACCTCGTCGATGACGATACCTGAGTGATCATGTACGCCGATGTCGTTCGATGTTTTGTTGCATACCCAGACACCGAAAAAATATAACGCGACAGTAATCAGTAAATAAACCCAGATTGACAAGCCCGCCATTAACCAGACTAGCGGTATACCCAATAATGTACCCACCGTACCCGGTGCATAGGGTGATGCACCTGTACCTAGTCCAAACGCGATAAAGTGAATGGGATTTCGCCAGACAGATGAGGGAACTTGATTACGTTTGATTTTCATTGTTACTTAAAATGATCATAGCCCTGTGTTTCAACAACTTCCGTCGACCCGTCAGGCATCATGAGTTTGAGTCCAGGTGAAGTTTCTATCATTCCGATACAACTTACCGAGTGTCCGCTATCGCTCATCATTGCTTCAAACTCACCCTGTTTATCTTCAGGGATGGTAAAACAAATCTCATAATCGTCTCCAGAGTTCAGTGGCACAGTCCAGCCACCAGCCAAATCGAAACAATCTTGTAATTCATCGGACAAAGGAATCTGATCAACATAGAGCGCTGCACCGACATTACTTTGATCAAGCATGTGTCCAAGATCTGCTGCCAACCCATCCGATATATCGATACAGGCACTGGCATAACCCTGTATCGAAAGCCCTGTTTCAACTCTTGGTGTGGGTCTATTTAATCTATCCACCAAAGCTCGTTGTTGTGGCCCAGTTAGGTGGAGCTCTCCCAGTAACGCCAACAAGGCAGCACCTGCGTCACCTACTGTTCCAGTCACATAAATCAAATCACCAGCTTGCGCGCCACTTCTCCGAATCGCAGAACCTTTCTCAACAACCCCCATGACCGTGACACTAATACTCAGTCCACCACAAGTAGTATCACCACCCATTAATTGCACATTATGTTTAGCTGCTAACTCAAAGAAGCCTTCGGCAAAAGTCGTTAGCCAGCCATCATCAGAATCAGGCAATGACAAGGAAAGATTAACCGCTAATGGCTTCGCACCCATCGCTGCCATATCACTCAGATTAACCGCAAGGGACTTATAGCCAATATCCCGGGCACTGGTTTCTTGTGGGAAATGAACACCTGCGTTCAGTGTGTCGGTACTGACGACAAGTTCATAACCTTCGGGTATATCCAGTATCGCTGCATCGTCACCGATGCCCAATACAACTTCTTCACGTTGTACGGTTTGGTTTGTCGCTAGTTGACGAATTAAATCAAATTCAGATGACACTAAAATGGGCGAGTCATTAAGATAAGTTTCGGCAATAAAGTTAAGGCCGCTAGCAATGCAATTGCCATCGCCATCGCAGTGAAGACACCGAAATAGATTGTTGGTATGAAGTTGGACAACACTAGAATTGAGAAACCAACAATAATTGTGACTGCTGTATAGAACACAGCTTTACCAATATTTGCATGACAGTAATGCAAGGCTCGTAAGTAATCACCGCCCTGCCTGGGTAACTCTTCTCTGAAGCGATAGATATAGTGAATCGCATTATCCACGGCAATACCTATCGTGATTGCGGCGATAGTAATGGTCATCATGTCGAGTGGAATGCCTAACAGACCAATAATACCCAGTATCAATAAAGCCGAGAGAATGTTCGGCAATATGCCAATTAAAGCCAGCTTGAAAGAACGGAACAGCAGAACCAGCATGGCAAAGATACCTAGCATTACTGTACCTAGTGTTTCAATCTGAGATGAAAACAGGCTTTGCAGCATATTGTTATAAAGAACCAGCATACCGGTAATTTTGTACTGACCTTCTTTTAAACCCACTTCATCTTTAAGACCAGCATCAAGACGTTCAATCAATTCCTTACGACGTAGATCAGGTAAGGAATCTTTAACCCGTAAATTCACTCTACCTTCATCACGCTCAATATCGATATACGGATCGATCATTGAAGTACGAAGCTGGGCCGGTACTTTCTGATACATAATCGCCAACGCCAGACTATCTAACGGCTGTCCGTCATTCAGATCCTCCGCTACGCGTATCGGTGCCGCAAGCGATAACACCTTACCAATTTCAGGCTGACTATCGAGATAGTCATGCACGCCCTTAATCGTGTCGATTTTATCTGTCGTAAACCAGGTATCTTCTTTTTTGCTTTCGAAGCCAAAGGCCGCACCGATATCATCCAGCGATGGAAAACCAAAACCATCATCAGCCGGCGCCTCTATTTCAGGTTCTTTCAGATCGATAATGATATCTAGAGGCGTTGTTCCTCCCAGCTCTTCATCGATTAGCTTCATGCCTTTATAAATTTCAGTATCGTCATCGAAGTAATTGATAAAGCTGTTTTCAACACGCAGCATGGAAATACCAAGCGCTGCTACCAGAGCCAGTACCAGCGAAATCCCAACTATCTGATTGCCACGATTCTCAGTTAGTTTCGCAAGCGTTTCGGTAAATGAATAATCTTCTTTCTCATCAGCCGAAACCTGTGAGCGTTTGAGCTGAACAAGCACCGCAGGGAATAAAGTAAACGTTGTCAGAAACGTGACTGACAAACCTATCGTCATCATCCAGCCGAAGTCTATAACGGGTTTGATGCCGCTAACGGTCAACGAGGCAAATGCCAGAATAGTCGTCAAAGCCGTATATAGACATGGCATAACCATTTTACGCGCTGTCTCCAGAACCAGGCTGCGTTGGTCGGCATCGGCATCATCCTTACACAGCTGGCGATAACGCACGATGAGATGCACATTCATCGACATCGTCAGAATCAACATCAGTGAGATAAAGTTAGATGAAATTACCGTAACGCGCCAACCTGCAAAGCCCAATACGCCCATCATCAACATGCCGGCATAAACACAACTCAGTAACGGCAGGATGACCCAGCGAACTCGTCTGAAGATCACTCCGAGAGCAACAATCAGGAAGATAAACACACCCGCGCCAAAAACAATCAGGTCACTCTTGATGAATGTAATCATGTCATCAGCAATCATCGGCACACCACCTAAATGAAGCGTACCGGCATCTTTGTATTTCTTGACGATCTGGCGAATTTGCTCAATCGCGTCATGACGCTCATCATCGATCTTGCGTGTGAGTGCATCGTACTCAACTAAGACTTTAGCGTATTCGACCTGACCTTCGGCATCCAGCTCACCCGCCCGGTCTGCGGCACGCAGGCTATCACGATGCTTTAGCAAAACCGGATATTCTTTATTACCTCGAATATTGATCTGCAAGGCACTGGTCTGACCATCTGCACTGATCAATAAATCACGATAAATTGGGCTCTCAAGAAATTCTTTTCTGGCGCGCTCACGTACAACCGTTGGCACCTCTAATGTCTGGACATTATCGGCCATCGCCAATAGCGGAACATCCGAGCTTTTCAGTAATGGAACATCGAGAATCGTAACCACTGAAGTCACTAGCGGTACTGTTTTCAGCTCATCACGTAACTGGGCCAGAGGTTTTAGTGCCTCATCGGAGAATAAATCAGTATTTGGGGTATAACTAAGAAACAGAAATTCATCATTACCGTAATTCTCACCAACCTGGCGCAGTGCCTCCAGATCCTTATCCCCTTCTAAAACCAGAGAATCTGCCGAAGCATCCAGCTTAAAATACTGAATATTCCAGACGAAAAAGCCCAGTATGACCGCTAGCACCACGAGGGTGATACGAGCATGCCCCAGTACATACTGATCATAGATATTGGCGACCTTATCTTGCATATTTTGTGCGTCCGTTATTTGTTATGATTCGCTCTTATTAGGCAGGCGGAATTCGCCGCATATTATAACCACAGGATTAATCTTTGATACGGATGTTTTGGTATATAAACCGGCTATGTCCTGCAACGAGGCATGAGCCGCCCTCAAATCGATGTAACTCATGACTGAATACGCCCTCATATTACTCAGCACCGTGCTGGTCAATAACTTCGTTCTAGTGAAGTTTCTTGGCCTGTGTCCATTCATGGGTGTTTCCAGACAGCTGGAATCCGCCATGGGCATGGCTGCGGCCACGACTTTCGTCCTGACATTATCTTCGACACTCAGCTATCTGGTGGACTCTTTCCTGCTAGCCCCATTTGAGCTGGAGTATTTACGCGTCATCAGCTTTATTCTGGTCATCGCCATTGTGGTTCAATTCACTGAAATTATGGTTCGGGCGACATCGCCCCTGCTACATCAGGTTCTGGGCATATATCTGCCATTGATTACAACCAACTGCGCCGTGCTAGGTGTCGCCCTATTAAACGTGCAGGAAGCACACGATCTGGTGGAATCGATTCTGTTTGGCTTTGGTGCCGCCCTGGGCTTTTCGTTGGTACTTATTTTATTTGCCGCCATGCGCGAGAAAATGGCAGCAGCGGATATCCCTGTTCCGTTTCAGGGTGCATCTATCTCGCTGATCACCGCGGGCTTGATGTCACTGGCATTTATGGGCTTTTCTGGCCTTATCCGGGTGTAACCAGTGTTAGGAACTGTCGTTACATTTGCTCTGCTTGCGCTCGCCGCGGGCCTGCTGCTGGGCTATATCTCGCAACGCTTCAAGGTAGACGGTGATCCTGTCGCCGATCGAATTGAATCATTGTTGCCACAGACACAATGCGGGCAGTGTGATTTTGCCGGCTGCCGCCCATACGCTGAGGCCATGGCTGCAGAAGAAGCCGAAATCAATCGCTGTGTACCGGGTGGTGAAGCCACTATCGCCGAACTGGCCGCGCTACTGGATAAAGAAGTCATCCCACTGGATGAAGAGCTCGGCGAAGAAAAACCACCAATGGTCGCTATTATTCGCGAGAATGAATGTATCGGCTGTACCAAGTGTATCCAGGCCTGCCCTGTCGACGCCATCCTGGGCTGCGCCAAACATATGCATACGGTGATTGAAGAAGAATGTACGGGCTGCGAGCTTTGCCTGCCGCCATGCCCGGTTGATTGTATCGATATGGTCGAAATACCCACGACACTGGAAAACTGGCACTGGCCACAGCCAAATAGCTCCATTAATGAAAGGAAGGCCTCATGAAGCATCCAATGAGTGGCGGCCTGCCTTTACGCGGCTATAGAGCGATATCAACCGAACTACCGGTTGAACGTGCCCCGATCCCTAAAGAGTTAATCTTGCCGCTATCCCAGCATATCGGTACGACTTCTGAACCTGTGGTTGAAGTCGGAGAGACCGTATCTCGTGGTCAGTTAATTGCTGCCGCCAAAGGCTTTGTCAGCGCGAATCTGCATGCGCCAATCAATGCAGTCGTAACAGCGATTGAACAGCGGCCTATACCCCACCCCTCCGGCTTAACCGGCGAATGCATCATTCTGGCACCAACGGACGATGCAAGCTGGGAAGACCCAGCTCCAAAACACATTCAGAAAGACGATATATCAAAATGCGAACCCGAAGCTATTCGTCAAAAAATTCGTGATGCTGGCATTGTTGGTCTCGGCGGTGCGACCTTTCCGACGTCTGTCAAAATCAAAACCGGTATCGATAGTCATATCGAGACGCTCATCATTAACGGCTGCGAATGTGAGCCCTGGATTACCTGTGATGAAATGCTATTCCGTGAACGACCACAGCATGTCATTGGCGGCTCCTGCCTGATTCAGCAAGCCATTAATGCCGATGAACGAGTACTCGCTATCGAAGAAGAAGAATCCAAAGCGATTGAGCTACTGCGTAATTCGATTGTGGACTGCGGTATTCCCATGCATCTGGAAGTACTTCCAACTCGCTACCCTACCGGTAGTGAGAAACAGCTCATCAATATTGTCACCGATAAAGAAGTGCCAAGCGATGGTCTTCCTGCGGATATCGGTGTGGCGGTGTACAACGCGGGGACGGCGGCGGCTATTTATCGCGCCGTTGTATTTGGTGAACCGTTAATTAGTCGATTTGTCACGATCTCCGGTCTTGGTATCAAACAACCACGTGTTCTGGAAGTTTTGATAGGCACTCCGATTTCGACCTTGCTGGAATTCTGCGGTGGACGTACAGATGACGCGAATGGACTAATCATGGGCGGCGCCATGATGGGCCTGGGTCTGAGTTCAGATGCAGTGCCTGTGACCAAGGGAATGAATTCGGTACTCGTTACCACACCCACCATGATGAACGAACACCAGGGCGAGATGCCCTGTATCCGCTGTGGCGAATGTGCACGTGTTTGCCCGATTCATCTAGCACCTCAACAGTTACTTAGCCTGATAAAAGCAGACAACCTGGAGCAGGCCCAACGCTGGAATCTGGAAGACTGTATTGAGTGCGGCTGTTGTAATGCGGTATGCCCAAGCCATATCCCGCTATCGAATTACTACCGATACGCCAAAGGCGAGATACGTACCCAGGGTAAGGCCAAGGTCAAAGCGCAACAGGCCAAGGCACGTTACGAATTCCGTAATGAGCGTATTGAAAGAGCCAAGCGCGAACGTGAAGAAAAGATGCGTAAGAAAAAGGAAGCCCTGCAGGCAAAAGCCGCTGCAGCTGCCAAGGCATCTGCTGATGCGGCACCAGCAACCGACGGAGAATCACAGTCATGATGACACTTAAACATTCTCCAATTGCTGCACCTAATGCCGCCGTCTCCGCAACTATGCGAAGAGTGCTGCTAGCGCTATCACCGGGCATTGTCGTATATACCGGCTTCTTTGGCTGGGGTCTGCTGATACAAATCACCCTGGCGACAGTGACAGCACTGACATTTGAAGCCATCATGCTCAAGTTACGTGATCGCCCCATCGGTCTTCATCTAAGCGATTACAGCGCTATCGTGACTGCATGGTTACTCGCCATCTGCCTGCCGCCCTACCTGCCCTGGTGGATGACTGTACTTGCCGTATTCTTTGCCATCGTCATCGCAAAACATCTATATGGTGGTCTGGGCTACAACCCGTTCAACCCAGCTATGATCGGTTATGCCGTATTACTGGTCTCCTTTCCTCGGGAAATGACCCAATGGATACCACAGGAAAGTTACGCTCTACCTGGTTTTGGCGAAACACTTTCGATTATATTTGGCAGTAACGTCACAACACATTTGGATGGCCTGACAACAGCAACACCGCTAGATCACTTCAAACATAGCGTAAACGCCGCACCAAGTATTATGGGCTTGGTCGCAGGCAAAGGTTGGGAATGGGTATCACTGGCCTGGTTGGCCGGTGGTCTGTGGCTCGCCTTTAAACGCACACTGGACTGGCGTATTCCAACATCACTGCTACTCACCGTCGGTTTATTCTCTGTCGGACTTTCTCTCGGAACAGATAACCCTGCATGGCAAAACCCACTATTCCATTTGCTATCAGGTGGCACAATACTGGCAGCTTTCTTCATTGCAACAGACCCGGTTACCGCCGCAACAACACGGCGTGGTCGCTGGATCTATGCGGCAGGCATTGGTCTGCTCGCAATGATTATTAGACTCTGGGGTGGTTACCCTGATGGCTTTGCCTTCGCTGTGCTGTTGATGAACCTCACTGCACCCATGATTGACTATCTGACGATACCGCGAGCTTATGGACACAAATAATACATCGCCTAAATCGCCGGAAAGCAAACTACCAGACTGGCTGCAGCCGGGCTGGTTGCTAGGTGGTTTTTCACTCATATTCATCTTTGCACTGGCACTAAGTTACGACCTGACTAAAGACCGTATTGCAGAACAGGAACGTATTCGCCTGCTCTCGCAGCTACAGCAACTACTTGTTGAAGGCACTTATGACAACGAACCGGAAAATGATGTGCATATCGATGAGTCAACTGGCCGAACCATTTATCGTGTTCGGAAAAATGCACAACCTGTTGCGGCATTGATCACCACAGTTGCACCGAATGGCTACAGCGGTTCGATTCATTTATTGGTCGGCATAAATATGAATGGTGAACTCCTTGGCGTTCGCGCTCTAAAACATCAGGAAACACCGGGCCTGGGCGATGCCATTGATCTACGTAAATCTGACTGGGTTTTAAGCTTTAATGAAAAATCACTTTCAAACCCAGCGCCCAGGCAATGGGCCGTTAAGAAAGATGGAGGCGTGTTTGACGCCTTCACTGGCGCAACCATTACACCTCGCGCTGTTGTCGGCGAAGTTAAAAACACGCTGGAATATTTTCAGCAACACCAACGGGAGCTATTTCAATGAGTACTCCAACGGTTAATGAAATTCTTTATCAGGGACTCTGGAAAAACAATCCTGGTCTAGTGCAGTTATTAGGCCTGTGCCCACTCCTGGCGATCAGTAATACATTTATCAATGCACTCGGTATGGGTCTGGCGACGATTGCCGTACTGACCGCAAGCAACTTCGTCGTCGCCCTGTCTCGCCCTGTTCTACGCGAAGAAATTCGTATCGCGATATTTGTACTGGTTATCGCCGGCTTTGTAGGCATCGTACAGCTAGTCATGCAAGCATGGTTTTATGATCTCTATACAATACTCGGTATCTTCATCCCGCTGATTGTTACCAATTGCATCATCATTGGCCGCGCCGAAGCTTTCGCCTCACGCCAACCTCTATGGGCATCGACACTGGACGGCTTCAGCATGGGCCTGGGATTCATGCTAATCCTGATTACACTGGGTGCTATGCGAGAAATACTAGGCAGCGCCACACTATTTGCCGAAGCAGAGCTTATTTTCGGTGCCTGGGCTGCTGATATGAAAATCACATTTGGCGAAGACGCACGAGGCATTTTACTGTTCGCCCTACCGCCCGGCGCTTTTCTTGGATTAGGTTTACTGGTCGCCATCAAAAATGTAATTGATGAAAAAGCGAAGAAACCCAAAGCGGTGACTGTTGAATTAACTCAGCCTGCAATGACCGAATCCTAATTTTCCTGTCACAGAGACACAGAGTGCGCAGAGATAGATTATTGTCATTCCGGCGTATGCCGGAATCCAGAATCCTCACAGCCAGCACGATCGTCCGACTAGACTCCGGCGACACCAGATTTAACTCTGTGTCCTCCGTGTCTCTGTGGTGAAACAAACATGAATAAAACCAAACGACATGAAATATTCTCGCGCCTGAGAGACGCAAACCCTAATCCAACGACCGAACTCAAATACAGCAATCCATTTGAATTGTTGATATCCGTCATCCTGTCAGCACAGGCAACTGATGTTTCCGTCAACAAGGCAACCGACAAGCTCTACCCTGTAGCCAACACACCGGAAGCCATTTATGAACTTGGTGTTGATGGACTCAAGACTTATATCAAAACCATCGGTCTGTTCAATAGTAAAGCTGAGAACGTCATCAAAACCTGCCGTATGTTGATGGACAAACACAATAGCGAAATACCGGACAATCGAGCTGAGCTGGAAGCCTTACCGGGTGTCGGACGAAAAACAGCAAACTTCGTTTCGCTTTGTCACCCCACCATGCGGTGCCCAAAAAACACACGCCGACCCAACCAAACTCAACGTGCCATCAATATAAGTCTGGGGTCAAACCCAAGTTAAATATCAGAGATATCAACAATTCAAATAGGCGATGGGCCGCACCGTATTATCAGAAGAGACGGGGCCAGGTCACGGACGACGCGGGACCGGAGCTCCCGAGCACACACCGGAAGAATGAACGGGGAGGACCAAGAATATCAAAAATCGGGCAGATAGCGAGAGGCCAAAGGTGGACAAACACAAAGCGAAATACCGGACATCGAGGGCGGACGGTAGCAAACGTCGTTTTAAATACCGCCTTGGTCACCCCACCATGGCGGTCGATACACATATCTTCCGTGTATCGAATCGCACTAAAATCGCACCCGGCAAAACCGTACTGGAAGTCGAAAAGAGATTAATCAAATTTATTCCTGGTGAATTTATGGTCAATGCACACCATTGGCTCATCCTGCATGGCCGATACACCTGCATTGCACGCAAACCCAAATGCGCTGAATGTATCATTAACGACTTATGTGAATTTAAGGCTAAGGAACTGTAAATGTTCGGACAAGACCGTAATCAACTCCGTCGCTTCTACCAGACCTGCTGGCAGAAGTTCAAAGACGAACAACCTTTGGAAGGACTAGAAACCATGATCGTCGGTGTGATTCAAGATCATCCCGAATATCACTCACTAATCGAATCAGGTGACGATGGTATCGCCAAAGACTACACCCCAGAAGATGGTGAAACTAACCCCTACCTACACATGGGAATGCATATCTCTATTCGTGAAGGGCTGCAGGTCGACAGGCCCATGGGCATCAAAGCCGCTCATTCGGCACTTACTCTCAAACTAGGCGACCAACACGAAGCTGAACATAAGATGCAGGAATGTCTAGGACTGATCCTATGGGAAGCACAACGTTCAGGTGTTGCGCCGGATGAACAACAATACCTGGAATGCGTCAAAAAACTACTTTAGGCGATACCAAAACACCAATCCAATCTCGCCTGATACTCAATTGATTGTAATCAGTAATAATAAAAAACGTGATATATTTGCGCGCCTGAAACTGCATATTAATGCAGGTTACCTATCAATTCTGGAGTGAATATCTATGTTAACCACTCGCCATCTGATTTTCAGTGCTTTCATCGTGTCGATGATGCTTGTTGCCCAGTCGGTCCTTTCTGCTTCAAATACCGACTCACGCAGCGGCGGCGGTATCATGAGTGTTGCGGGTTTTTATGCGATGGGAATTACAACTCCAGGCGCAGCCTTTGATCCCACTGGCTCGGATACTTCAGGTGCTTCAAGTAGTGCTAGCGGTGTGTCCCCCAGTACTGTCAGCATTACTTCTTCCCCAAAAACTATTACCAGCAAAGATCCCATCAATATAGAAATAACCCTCAGTAACGTACCCATCTTCGAGAATATAGGAACACGAAACCTCTCAGGAATCAGCGTTAAAAATGGTACCGCCACTAGCGCTACACCTGTATTCGGAGGAGCTAAAGGCAGTTTCCCTTTCAGAATATCTATAACACCAAGTGGGAAGGGAGATATCGAATTTCTTGTAGGCCAAACATTTACTACAGTACAGGGCATACCCATCGTCGCGATGACCAATCCGCTAATTATTGTCTGTGGAACTGGATGTAAAACTGTCAGCACCACGACTACTGCAAAAACAAAACAAAATCGTATCAAGCAGGCCTCGGCCAATAATGCTCAACGGGTTGCCCGTGGTAGCCGCAGTGCTAATCTTGGTGGGCGTGCGGGTAGTCGCCTTGGTGGCGGAACCGGTGGTGGTTCGGGCACAGGTGGTACGGGTGGAACGCCAACGAAATTCACCAATACGGGTTTTAGTCTGGCAGGAGCAGCGGGGGCCAGAGACTGGGATTTTTCATTCAATCTCGCCAATGCCGTCAATACAGCAGCTCATATGAATGCAAGCACTGCTTCTGATGGTCGTTATACGCCAGTGATTAAAAACCCCTATAAGTCTGACTTTGACCTCTGGATGAAAGGCACCTGGATTAATACCGAGGATGACCGCGCAGATACCGATGAAGAAAGCGAGTATGGCATCTTTCACGTCGGGGTCGATTACCGCTACTCCAGAGATATGTTGCTCGGCGTGATGCTACAGGTGGATAAGGCTGATTCAGACTCTAAAATCACTACAACCGAGACTGAAACCGATGGCTGGCTGGTTGGTCCTTACCTGGTCAAGCGTTTCGAAAACGGCCTGGTTATGGATTTACTTGCGTCCTGGGGTAAGTCGAAAAATGAACTGAGCATCAATAATGCAACACCAGATAAATATGACACCGAACGCTTCCTGTTCGCTGGCAACATCACTGGCACCATGACAAAAGGAAAATGGAAGATCGCTCCGAGTGCTGGTCTGGTGTACTTCAAGGAAAAACAGGAATCGTATACCGACTCCAATGGCCTGAGTGTCGGCAGCCAGACCAGTGGGCTGGGTAGCATTAATTTTGGTCCGACATTTAGTTATGAATTTAGTAATAGCAATGGCACGGTATTTCAGCCTAACTTTAAAATCGAAGGTATCTATGATTTCAAGGCACCTGATTTGACGGATGCGCTCGGTAATAACGTCAGCACTAAAGGCCTCAGAGCCCAGGTTAGCGCGGGCATTGATATGCAGATGAAGACCGGCACTGTTTATTCAGCTAACTTTGCCTATGACGGTATCGGCGAGTCCGGATATTCCTCCAAAACGTTCGATGTCAGTTTCCGTACCCCGATTAACCTTCGGGGCTCCAAGGAAGACGCATCGTTTAGTGGTCGATATACCCTTAGTGGTATCCGTGACATCGATTTACAGAATGAAACGGATACTCCAAATGATTTGACGTTTAGTATCAGTATTCCTATCCAGTAGTACTTCCCTGATACTCACAAAGCCCGGCTTCTACCGGGCTTTGTCGTTTAAGGCCCTGTAAAGTTAAGGCTCGAAAAGTTAAAGCCCTGCTATTGATGTAAGATGCTGATCTGATTCAATTATTGCCCTGCTCGTGTATAACCGAACGATGAAAACCCTTCGCCTGCCTGTTCTGCTCCTTGCCCACGCATCAGCGATATTTGTTTTTACGTTTCTATTTCAGGTCATTCATACCGCAGACTTTATCAATAGTCAGGCTGCATCATTTAAGCCCGAACTGATTTCGCTCCTGCTGGGGCAGGGGCAACATCTCCTTATATCGCTATTCCTCGTTGCGCTATTCATCAAACTGCCGCGAAGGCTGTTGCAATGGACTGGCCTGCTACTACTGTTGTATGTGCTACTCAATCACGTCTTTTATGGTTTATACCAATATCATTTTCGGTTCGCTTTTGATGTCGAAGGACAGCAATTCAGTTTGTCCTTGCTAAAGGATTCCATTCTGGCCGAACTGAATCTTAGTTTTTATATCGGACTCACCGCACTGATTGCTTACGGCTATCTTACACATAGACGATGGAATGAACGCTTTATCGATATACCATTCAACAAAAAGAATATTGGCATTACCGTCATCGCCGCTACATATATCGCACTGTCAACAATGATGGGGGGCGAACATAGAAACCTGTCACGCTCGCCCTTTTTATCCCTGGTGAGTTCAAGCGTTACCCATGAATCAATAATACCGGATAACTATAAAAACCATACTCTGGAACTCAGTGAGCTCTACCAACCTCGTTATGGCACTCAAACTGACTCACCAACAGAACCAGTAACCAGACACACTTCTCAACCCAATATTATTTACTTCGTTCTGGAATCGGTAGGTTCGGTTGGTCTTCTTCCTGAAAATCAACTTTCTCCATCACTAACTCCAAAGCTCTACGCCAGAAAAGATCAGTTACAGATCTTTTCCCATATCTACAACACATTTCCCGGCACAACGCGCTCACACATACCATTACAGACTGGCGGCACCACAATGACGTGGAGTTCAGTGATTGAGAAATATTCTGATCAGTACAAGGGACCCACCTTAATCAGTGAACTTAAACAGGCGGGCTATCAAACTGGACTATTTTCAGCACAGTATCTAAATTTTGGCGACCTTGATCATTTTTATGACGCACTGCCGTTTGATGAACGTTATACACCCCATGAAAATGACGAGAACACTCCAGAAAAGTATAAGGTCAACTCATGGGGAATTGATGAACGTCTACCTCTTTCCAAAATGAAAGACTGGATTAACAATCTCCAAACGGATCAACCGTTCTTCGCACAACTCATCAATAACACGACACATCACCCTTACACCCTACCGGATGAAAAGACGGATGCCGTCTGGTCTGATAATAGCCATGAACGCTATCAAAACACGATTCGATTTATGGATGGTGTAATAGAAGACACCATTCTATTCCTCAAAGAAAACAAACGACTCAATAATACCGTCATCGTCATCACCGGCGACCATGGTCAGGCATTTGGTAAACGGCATTATGGTAACTATGTACATAAGAACG